>CANQYP010000007.1 GCA_947628045.1 uncultured Lachnospiraceae bacterium
CTGCACGATCTTCTCGCTCTCATTGTCGAGCGCGGAAAGTGCGCGAGCGCCTCCATCGACTGCTGCACGATCTTCTCGCTCTCATTGTCGAGCGCGGAGGTCGCCTCGTCGAAGATCAGGATCGGCGGATTTTTCAGAAATACGCGCGCGATCGAGAGCCGCTGTTTCTGCCCGCCGGAGAGTTTCACGCCGCGCTGCCCGATATCGGTCAGGTAGCCGTCCGGCAGCTGCTCGATGAACTCGTGCGCATTCGCAAGCTTTGCCGCCGCGACGACCTCCTCGTCCGTGGCGTCCGGTCTGCCGTAGCGGATATTCTCCATGACGTTCTCCGCGAACAGGTAAACATCCTGCTGCACGATGCCGATCTGTCTGCGCAGATCCGCCAGCTTAATCTTGCGGATATCCGTGCCGTCCAAAAGGATCCGCCCGGCGTCCACGTCGTAAAAGCGCGGGATCAGGCTGCACAGCGTCGTCTTGCCGCCGCCCGACGAGCCGACGATCGCCAGATAGTCGCCCGGCTTTACGTGCAGGTCGATGTGGCTCAGCACCGTGTCCAGGTTATCCTCATATTTGAACGAGACATTGTCGAAACGGATGTCGCCCTTCGCCCCCGAGATGCTGACCGCGTCCGGCGCATCCGTGATGTCCGGCGCGATCGCCAGAATCTCCAGAAAACGTTCATAGCCTGTATAACCGTTCTGGAACTGTTCTGTGAAATTGATCAGTTTCCGGATCGGCTCGGTGAAATTGTTGATGTAGAGCAGGAACGTCACGAGATCCGCGACCTCCATGCGCCCGCTTGTCATCAGCGCGGTTCCGACGACGAGCACCGCGATCGTCACGAGCGTCGTCAGCGCGCCCAGCCCGGAATTGTACCAGCCCATGTACCAGTAACTGCGGCGTTTCGACTCGACAAAGCGCTCGTTGCCCTCGCGGAATTTCCGCATCTCCACCGCCTCGTTGCCGAACGATTTGACCGCCCGCACACCGGACAGGCTGTCCTCGATCTGGCTGTTGATGTCCGCGATCCGCGCGCGGTTCTGCTTGAACGCGCGTTTCATTTTCCGGTTGAAATACGCCGCGTAGAGTATGATCACCGGCAGGAACGCGAACGCGACGAGCGTCAGCGTCGTGTTGACCTGCAGCAGGATCACAAACGAGCCGATAAATTTGATCAGCGAGATCACGACGTCCTCGGGACCATGGTGCAAAAGCTCGCTGATGTCGAACAGATCTGAGGTAATGCGCGACAAAAGCTGCCCGACCTTCTGGTTGTCGTAGAAGGCGAAGGACAGTTTCTGATAATGCCCGAAGATCTCGTTGCGCATGTCATGCTCGATCTTCGCGCCCATGATGTGCCCGAAATACGCGATATAGAAATTGCAGAACCACTCCACCACGACCAGCGTCACCATCAGCGCGCCAAGCCGCAGAATGATCCGCATCGCCTCGCCGCCCGGGAGCAGGATCACGCTCGTCGTCACATAGCGCACGATCAGCGGGATCGCGAGGGTCACGCCCGCGCCCAGAATGGCAAAAAACATATCGCTGAAAAACAGGTTCAGATATGGCTTATAATACGCAATCAGGCGTTTCCACTTGTGGTCCATGGACCCTCGTCCCTCCCGTTTCCTGTATTTTCCTGTTTCTCCGAGCTGTTCCCGCCGTGCAGATTATTTTCCCGCAGCGGTCATCATCGCTATCCGGCATTCCTATTTTTATCAGTGCAAGAGTATTCTCAATTTCTTTCGACTCCCTACTCCACCGTCAGGCTCTGCTCCCGGATCACGGTGATCACGCTGTCCACATATTTCTCGCAGAGCTCGTCGGTCTCCGCCTCCACCATGACGCGGATCACCGGCTCCGTGCCGCTCTCCCGGACGAGAATCCTTCCGTTCTCACCCAATTCTTTCTCGACCGTGTCCACCGCCGCGCGCACGACAGCGTTGTCCTTCACCGCCTGCTTGTCGGCGACGCGAACATTCTTCAAAAGCTGCGGGTAGATCCGCACCTCAGACGCCAGCGCGGAGAGACTCATCTTCTTCTCCATCATGACTTCCATGACCTTCAGCGAGGTCAGGATGCCGTCGCCGGTCGTCGCGAACTGTGAAAAAATGATGTGCCCGGACTGCTCGCCGCCGAGGCAGTGCCCGTTCTCCACCATATTCGCGTAGACGTACTTGTCGCCGACCGCCGTCTTGACATAATTGATGCCGATCTTGTCAAATGCCTTGTACAGCCCGAGGTTGGACATGACCGTCGTCACGACCGTGTTGTTCGCCAGCTTGTGCTCTTCCTTCAGATATTTGCCGCAGATGTAGAGGATCAGGTCGCCGTCGATGATGCGCCCGTTCTCGTCCACCGCGATGCAGCGGTCCGCGTCGCCGTCGTACGCGAAACCAACGTCCAGCCCCTTCTCCAGCACGAATTTCCGCAGCTCCTCGATGTGCGTCGAGCCGCAGTCCTTGTTGATGTTCGTGCCGTCCGGCTCATTGTGGATCACATAGGTCTTGGCACCAAGCGCGTCAAACACGCTCTTCGCGATGGACGAAGAGCTGCCGTTCGAGCAGTCCAGCCCCACCTTCGTGTTCTTGAACGAGCGTGTCGCCATCGCGATCAGATGCCCGATGTAACGGTTCCTGCCCGCGATATAGTCCACCGTGCGCCCGATGTTTTCCCCGGTCGCCAGCGGGAGCTCGCCGATCTCGCCGTCGATGTACGCCTCGATCCGCTCCTCGACCTCCGCCTCGATCTTCTTGCCGCTGCCGCTGATGATCTTCAGCCCGTTGTCGTAGTATGGGTTGTGGCTCGCGGAGATCATGATCCCGCAGTCGAAATCCTCCGTCCGCACCACGTAGGACACGCTCGGCGTCGTCGTCACATGCAGCAGAAACGCGTCCGCGCCCGACGCCGTCAGCCCTGCCGCCAGCGCATACTCAAACATGTAGCTCGAGCGCCGCGTGTCCTTGCCGATCACAATACGCGCCTTGTAATCCTGCCCATAGTACCAGCCGAGATAACGCCCCACCTTGAACGCGTGCTCCACCGTCAGCTTTTTGTTCGCCTCGCCGCGAAAACCGTCCGTTCCAAAATACTTACCCATCGTTCCACTCCGTTCCGGGACCTTTCGTCCCAATTTTCTTCATTTTATATGTATTCCGCTCCTGCCTGGATTTCGCCTCAGTGCTCCGTCCCGGTCGACTTTTCAATCATTTCTGATCCTTTTATTCCAGCCGTTTTTCGCTGTTTCCGTGTTCCCTCTCATTCTGCAGATCAGAGGGTTTCCCTACTTCTCCTTAAGCAGCTGCGCCCTGCAATCCTTCAGCTTATCCCAGCCGTTTTCCGCTGTTTCCGTGTTCCCTCTCATTCTGCTGATCAGAAGGTTTCCCTATTTCTCCTTCAGCAGCTGCGCCCTGCAATCCTTCAGCATCGCGCGCTCCTCCTTCGGCATCTTCGGATACTGCGGGTCGATCTCCTCGAGCGCCTTCAGGACCGCCTCCGACACCAGATAGCGCGTGTACCATTTCTGGTCGGCAGGGAGTACATACCACGGATTCTCCTTCGTCGCTGTCGCGTTGATCACGTCCTCGTAGACCTTGTGGTACGTGTCCCAGAGGGCGCGCTCCTTCAGGTCGGAATGCGAAAACTTCCAGTTCTTCGCCGGCGTGTCGATGCGCTCCAGAAAACGCTCCTTCTGTTTCTCCTTCGAGACGTTCAGGAAGATCTTGACCGTGCGGTAGCTGTTTTCGTACAGATATTCCTCATAATTGCGGATCTGCTTATATCGTTTTTTGAAAAAATCCCTGTCGTCCTGCCCGGTGATCCGCTTTGCCATGTGGTAGGTCTTGTTCAGCTTGTGCACCTGGACGACCAGCACGTCCTCGTAATACGAACGGTTGAAGATCGCCATCTTCCCGCGCTGCGGCAGACATTTGTTCACGCGCCAGAGGAAATCGTGCGCCAGCTCCTCCGAGTTCGGCTGCTTAAAGCTGTACACATCCACGCCCTGCGGGTTCACGCCACCCATCACGTGCTTGACCGTGCTGTCCTTGCCGGCGGCGTCCATCGCCTGGAGCACGATGATCAGCCCCTCCCTGCCGTCCGCATACAGACGATCCTGCAGCTCCTGGATCCGCAGCTGATTCTTCTCCGTCTTCTTCAGGATCTCTTCCTTGTCCACCTTGTCCTTGCTGCTGTTCGTCGGCAGTTTCTTCAGGTTCAGGTTCTTGCTGCCGTCAAATCGGTAGTCCTTCAGTGCCATGTACACCACCTCCGCGTCATGTTTCGTGAATTTCCCCGAACGCGTGCGGGACTGCGGATATTCCGCCGCAAACACATCGTTCTCCTTGATTCGGTTCCGCCGCAAAGCTAGTCCTTTCGGGCGCCGCGTATTGACAGATGCTCTCTCAAACTCGCTGCGCTCAGACAGGTTCGAGCGAAAGCGTGTTTGCCGTGGCATTGGCAACTCCTGTGAGGGCGTTCGGGAAAATTCATTATACACGAGTTTACCATACTTTCCACGAAATGTCTCCTATATTTTTGATTGTCAACTAATTTTTATTTATGGTTGACAATTCCGCGCATACCGTTTATACTTGCAGTGCATTGCCGTCGAGGGCGTTCCCGGTTCATCTGGTATTTTCCGGAACGTCCCCGGCGGCATGATAAAATTTGCCGCACCAAAGGCGGCGGACCAGAGATTCTTTACAGGAGATTTTCATAATGGAAAAAACAAAGCTTTCAATTCAGGATTTAACGCTCATTGCCCTGTGTACCGCGATCATCGCCATCATGGCGCAGCTCTCCATCCCCATGCCGATGGGCGTGCCGATGACGATGCAGACCTTCGCGATCACGCTTGTCGCCGTCCTGCTCGGCGCAAAGAAAGGCGCTTTTGCCGCACTTGCCTATCTGCTGCTCGGCGCGGTCGGCGCGCCCGTGTTCGCAGGTTTCACCGGCGGCATACAATACTTCGTTGACCCCACCGGCGGCTTTCTGTGGTCGTTTCCGCTCATGGCTTACGCGATCGGGTACGGCGCGGAGCAGTTCCATCACTCCCGCTGGAGCTACGTGTTCTGGCTGACGTTCGGCACCGCGCTCAACTATGTGGTCGGCGTACTGTTCTTCTGCCTGATCACCGCATCGTCGCCCGCCGCCGGCATCGCCGCCTGTGTCCTGCCGTTCCTTCCGACAGCGGTCATCAAGGCTGTGCTTGCCTCCGTCATGGGATTCAAAATCCGCGAAAGGCTGGTGCATCTGGCATGGAGCTGAGACAAAGCGGCAAGGCATCCCGGCATTGCTCTAATATTTCCGCATTTCAATCAGGGGATTGCGCGACTCCAACTATCCGGCTCCGCCCGCATCATCTCCTCTGTACGCAGAGCTATGCGGGAGTCGGCTACGACGACCGGTTCAAACGGCATATGGATGAGATCGTTCATCGGCTGCGCACGGAGGAGCGCACCCCGGTAGCGCTCGTTTTTTCCACGGACGAGCTGTGCAGCGCGTGCCCCAATCAAGTCGGCGTAAATCTCTGCCGCACAGACGAAAAAGTAAACGCACTCGACCGCAAGACAGCCGAGTGCTTTCATCTCGAAGAAAAACAATACGTCTATCAGGATCTTATCCAGGAGATCCGCCGAACGGAAACGCCCGCGATCATGGACTACATCTGCGGCGACTGCTTCTGGTATCTCAGCGCGTGCAAAGACTTTTTCACACTTCGCTGCACACGCGATGGGGCGTGAGTTCGCGCCCCATTCAGCGCACAAAAACCTTCCTCCATCTTCCTCTATGCGCCGACGATCATTCCTCTGTTCAGCACATACAAAAATCTTCCTCCATCTTCCGCTACGCGCCGACGATCGTCCCTCCGTTCGGGTGCAGCACCTGCCCTGTCATATAGGACGCGTCGTCCGATGCAAGAAATACATAGCACGGGGACACTTCGCACGGCTGCCCTGCGCGCAGCATCGGTACCCGCGAGGTCTTGCGCCCAAACGTCGCGACTTCTTCCGCCGAAAAAGAGGCGGGGATCAACGGCGTCCAGATCGGTCCCGGCGCAACGCCATTTACGCGGATTCCCTTTTCCGCGAGCGATAAGGCAAGAGACCGTGTGAGCGCAACGATCGCCCCTTTTGTGGCGCTGTAATCGATCAGATTTTTATGCCCCTGATAGGCAGTGACGGAAGTGGTATTGATGATGCTGTTTCCCTTTTTCATGTGCGGAAGTGCCGCCTGAATCAAATAGAAAAATGAGATGATATTGTTCTGGAACACCAGGTCGAGCTGCTCCGGCGAGATCGCGAGGATGCTGTCCTGAAGGAACTGCACCGCATGGTTGTTCACCAGAACATCCAGTTTCCCGAACCGCTGTATTGTCTTATCAACACATTCCTGCGCGAAACGGCGCTCCTTCAGGTCGCCCTTAAGCAGCATGCACGCCCCGCCCAGCATGCCGATCCGTTTCTCCGTCTCCGCCGCGTCCTGCTCCTCATCATAATACACAAGCGCGACCGACGCCCCGGCTTTCACAAATTCGTACGCGACCGCGCGCCCGATGCCGCTGTCCCCTCCGGTGATCAGCGCGACCTTCCCTTCCAGTTTTCTCCCGCGGGATTCCCGTTCAGATATCGGTCTCGGATCCATGCAGTACTCCAGCCCCGGCTGTTCCTCCTGATGCTGAGGCGGAAAGGCAAGCGTGATCTGCTCGCACTCCTGCACGGTTCCGTAATTGTAATCGCCGCACTCTTCCCCGCATCCACAGGCATCTCTTCCTTGCGTCCGCCCGCTGTTCCCCACAGCAGCCGCACGGCTGTGGTTTTCCCCGTTTCGTCCCCCTGTGTTCCTGTAACCAAGTTTCTGCTCCATGCAAAACACCTCCCGAAATACTGTATGTACCCCGGGAGGATTCTGTGTAAATGATCGCTGCCGCTTACCGAATGAAATGCGTCCACGCGTGCTCTTCCGTCTCGGGCAGCCCGAACCGCTCCTTGCCGAGCACGATGCTCTTCATCAGGAAGGTCATGTTCCGCGCGAGCACCCGCATCGTCTGCCTGCCCTCCTCGTCCATCTCCGCCTCGCCCTTGCCGCGCCCGTGGATGCTGTTCCAATACTGGCTCGAGGCGACCGGCATGTTGGCGATCGTGAAATATTTGTTCAGCTCGTCGAACGTCGCCGAACAGCCGCCGCGCCGCGCGCAGACCACGCTCGCGCCGACCTTCATCGTCTTGTCGAAACTCGTGCTGTAAAACAGCCGGTCCAGGAACGCGATCAACGTCGCGTTCGCCGAGGCATAGTAGACCGGACTCGCGACCACCAGACCGTCCGCCGCCTCAAACTTCGGCGCCGCCTCGTTCACCGCGTCGTCAAAAACGCATTTCCCTTTCTCCGCGCAGCTCCCGCAGGCAATGCAGCCGCGAATCGCCTGATTGCCGATCTGCATCGTCTCGACCTCGACGCCATTCTCCGCGAAGACCTTCTCCATCTCGCGCACCGCGATGGACGTGTTGCCATTCTTCCGCGGACTTCCGTTTACGATCAAAACCTTCATAAATGATTCCTCCCTGTCCTTTTTTCCTTCAGCGCGAAGGTCGCCAGAATCTCCTCCGCCCCGCGCGTCACATTGTACTATCCTCTTTTGTTTCTGTCTGCAATTTTAACAGACTTTCGGGGGAAATACAATGGTTCATTCAATCAGCCCGAGCCCCATACAGAATTACTCCATATCATCAGTGGTGCAGTTTGTTAATATGTGGCTTATACTTTCCAGGAATCTGATATTTCTCTTTAATCCACAAACAATTAGTTGTGACAATTTTCTCAAATTCATATCCGGCAAATTCGACAGCCCAGACATTGATCTCTAAGCAACTATTCTTTTTTCCAGCTCGTTTATAAAATGCTGATAGCTCGGAGAATTATTTCCATGCAAACGTAAATATCTGCCTATTCGGTCCGCCCACTCACATTTCGCTTTTCCGATCTCTGTATATGCATTCCCGGCTTTTTTCCTGAGTTCAGATAATCCCTTCGGATAAACCATATCCGCCAGTACTTCCCAAGTCTCACAGATCGCATCCTGTTCATACTTTTTTATATACTGCATCTTTGCATTTGGATACGCCGTCCTGATTGCCTCCGCATCTCCTAACAGCCATGCCTCCATTTCCTTAATCGCTACACAGAAAGCATAGTCGCACAAAACCATATTAGAAATCGCTGTATCTTCCAGTTCCTGCCTGAATTGCTGAATGTCTCTTTTATCGTTATCCAGAACAATAATCAGCGCGGCGTTCGGCATCTTTTGCAGAGCTTTGCCGATTCCTCGCATATACCGTGGCAAATTATTCAGCAATTTCCCTGTCTTTTGTTGCATTGCATTTCCTTTCTTCTGCAAATGACCGATTCCGGAAAAAGGCTTTACATTCCAGAAAATATCATTTCCCGTATATTGATCTTTCAGTTTGTCCATCACATGGTTCACCAGTATTTCTGTTGATCTGTCTTCGATCAGAAATTGAAAATACATCTATACCTCCATACTTTCGAAATATTTGCTGTACCACATGTCTCCGACAGGTACCCCCTCTTCCGCCAATTCCTTTACAAAGTCAAATTCTGAAGCCCTTTTTATTGTAGAATACCCTTCTGCATCCTTCATCAGCACCCAGACGTCATCCGGTCCTAATGCGTTGACAAAAAACGGGCTGTGTGTTGTAATAAACAGCTGTTTGGAGAACCCACTGCCTGCTTCCCGTTTCATCTCTTCGGCAAGCTCCCCCAGATAATGATGGTACAGCCCGTTCTCGGGCTCTTCAATAAACACAAGCTGACGCGGATTTTTTTCATGAAGCAATAAATAATAGGCAAAAAGTTTTAATGTCCCATCTGACATTCTCTGGGAATAAAAAGGTTCCGCAAATCCCTTTTCGTAAAACCGCAGCATCATCTGTCCATTCTCGAATTTTTTAGGCTCAATTTTCTCAATGTTAGGAAGCTTTGACTGTATTTCTTGCAAAATTTTTTCAAAATCCTTTTTATTTTCACGATACATGTATTGCGCTACATTATTAATGTTGCTTCCAATTCGATCCAAATAAGGCTGAGGCGCGGCAGTTTGTATGCGCCGCGCTGCATCCGGAGAAAAATAGCAAAGATACCAGCTTTTCAAAAAATCAAGGAATTTCTCAATACGATTATACTGTTTCATCGCTCCTATAGTAACAATGCCTAGGCGGCGGAGATCAGACAGCTGTACCTCCTTTTTTTCCCCGATAATACTACCGTCATCATTCTGCCCTGCTTCATCGTCATTTCCCTCAAAAGCATATCCGTTGCCTTCCTGCAGATACATAAAGCTTCTCGGCCACCCATATTGCCCTACTCGCTGACGAAGTCTCTCCGACTTTACATAAGGGCGTCCTGTCTTATCCAAGTCAATTTCCAGTTCATACGTAATCGGTCTCGTATTTCTTGATTCCCTATAGTATAATTCAAAAGAAATCGGTTCCGCCGCACCTTGTGAAATCAGCTTTTCAAAACCGCCGCGGTTATTTGCATCACATGCCGCCTCCACGCCCATCTCGAGACAATCTGCTATAAATCCAAACGCATCTGCCAGAGTACTTTTTCCGTTTCCGCTTGGTCCGATAATGGCAATCAAATTTCCCAAAGCTTTTTCCGTCTGTTTTGTTCTCGTTTTTCCCAATACAATATCTTTCAGTACTCCATAATTCTGAATTTTTATTCCTTCAATCTTTCCCATTTCACCCTCCAGCCACAAATAAGTGTTACAGTTCTGTAGTGCATCATTTGCGACAAAAATTCCAGATATTTATATTTTACCATACAACCAAAACAGTTTGCAATCCCTAGGATAATATCAAGCCTCACCTCAGATAATACTTCCGATACTCGCTCGGCGAACAGCCCCGATACTGCCGGAACACCCGGTTGAACGTCGAGATGCTCCTGAATCCCGCCTGATAGGAGATCTCCGTGACGCTCTTTTCCGAATCGGCAAGGAGCAGTTGGGCTCTCTTGATCCGCTGCAGCGTCAGGTATTCGACAAAATTGTAATTCGTGAATTGCTTGAAAATACGGGAAAAATAGCAGGCGCTGAACCCGGCGTGCGCGGCGGCGGATTCCAGCGTGAGCTCACGCTCGCAATTGTCGATGATGTAGCTACAGGCGTCGCTGATCTTCTCGAAGGTTCTGGCGGCGCTGACTCTTTCGCTGCCCTTTCCGGCGCCGCCGTTTCCGGGGCTCGCCTCAGCCAACACCGTGTTCTTGATGTAAATCCCGAAGTCCATGAACATTTTATACAGGCAGATTACCGCCTCCACCCCGGAGAACGTGTCCCGTTTCTCCTGAACAGAAAGCATCCGTCTGATGTGGTTCATGATCCGCCGGGCAAGCTCCGGCTGCTCCGAACAGGAAATCTGGTGGAAGGTTCGGAAAAAGTGAAAGAACGGCGTAAAATCCGGGAGCTCGTTAAAAAGTGTAACCGAGAACTGAAGTCCGGTCAGCCTGCCGCTCGTGTTCTCAACGATCTCGTGCATCTCGCCCGGCCAGATAAACAGGATATCCCCCGGACTCAGCCGATACACATCCTGGTTGATACGCAGGATCGGCTGATTCTCCGCCGCGCCCGCATGCCCATCCACGCTCATGCCTGTGTCCGCGCTCACGTCTGTGCTCATTCCTGTGCCCGCACCCGCGCTTGCATCCATGCTCACATCTATGCCCGCGCCCGCACTCCGTTCCGTCTCCTCCTGCATAACGGCGATCTCCACATGGTTATGCCAGTGGCGCGGAAAACTGCGCGGGAAATCCTCCGCGTCGATGACATTCACCGCCCCGTTATAGCTGATCGTCTCGTGCGTATTTCTTTTTTGCATTTTTTGTCGTCCCCTTTTTCAAAAAATGTGACGTTCCAGTCTGTCCCGAACAGGCGCATTCCCCTTCCGCCCACTTTTTCCTTTCGGCGGACTCGCGTTTCTCCTACGCAAAGCTTACCGAATCTCTTTGGAAAAAGCAAGCAAAAAATGACAAAAAATAAGCAGAAACGGACAAAGCATAGTTAGTTTCCCTGTCCGATAATCGTTATAATCTCTCTATAAATTTTGCCGTCTGACCAAGGGGCTTGCCGACAGGGCTCCGCAAGTATTCAGGAAAGGGGAACTCACATGAAAAGATATGACGATCTGTCTCATCGAAAAGCAAAATGCCTGCTGCGCGTCGTGGACCGGCAGGGAAATCCCGTAGCTGACGCCAAGCTCCATCTGAAACAGACCCGGCACGAATTTCTGTTTGGATGCGGCGCGTTCGACCTTATGGCATACGCAAACTCCGCGGATATGGCAGCCGAGGGCGCGGACATGACCAATGCACCGGACGCGGCAGGCGAAACAGCTGGTTTGAAGGACCGCGCCGACAAATGGCTTGCTCTGTACAACTACGGCACGCTGCCCTTCTACTGGGGACGGTTTGAGCCGAAGGAAGGCGATCCGCAGACGAAAAGCCTGATGCGCGCCGCGAATTTCCTGCGCAGCCATAACGTGACCGCGAAAGGGCACCCGCTCTGCTGGCACACCGTCTGCGCGGACTGGCTGATGAAATATGACAATGCGACTATCCTGGAAAAGCAGCTCCGCCGGATCACCCGGGACGTGACCGCCTTCCGCGGAAAGATCGATATGTGGGACGTGATCAACGAGGTCGTCATCATGCCCATCTTTGACAAATACGACAACGCCGTCACCCGGATCTGCAAGGATCTCGGCAGGGTCGGCATCGTCAAGGAGACGTTCGCCGCCGCCAGGGCAGCCAACCCCGACGCGCAGCTTCTGATCAACGATTTCAACACGTCCATCGCCTACGAGATCCTGATCGACGGCTGTCTGCAGGCGGGCGTGCCTATCGACACCATCGGGATCCAGTCCCATCAACACCAGGGTTACTGGGGCGCGGAAAAGCTGGAGGAAGTGCTGGAGCGCTACGAGCATTTCGGGCTCCCGATCCACTTTACCGAAAACACCCTCGTGTCGGGCAGCCTGATCCCGCCCGAGATCGAGGATCTGAATGATTTCCAGGTCACGGAATGGCACTCCACCCCCGAAGGCGAAGAGCGCCAGATGCGGCAGACCGAGGAAATGTACCGTATCCTGTTCGCGCATCCCCAGGTAAAAGCGATCACCGGCTGGGACTTCGCGGACGGCGCCTGGCTGAACGCACCCAGCGGCGTGATCCGCAGGGACAATTCCATCAAGCCTGTCTATGAGATGCTGACGCGCCTGATCAAAGGAGAATGGTGGACAGACTGCGAGATCCGCACCGACGCGAACGGCTTTGCGAAGGCGGAAGGATTCAAGGGCGATTACCTTCTGGAACTGCCGAATAAAAATGGCACGACAGTCGGGAGCGGAACACTGAAACTGACCGCCGGTCTGCCGGAGACGCAGATCACGCTGGATCCGAATACTCCCTGACAGCCGACGTCTTCGGCTCGCGCTTGCGAAAGAGTTCCATTTAGTCAGACCACCTTCGGCGTACCACGCAGCACCTGCGCGCCGAAGGTTTCTTTTTCTCCCAGTTCCCGATAGGTCCGCATGATCAGGACCGCCGCAATCAGAAACGTCAGGAAATCAGACACCGGCATGGAATACAGCACTCCGTCCAGCCCCCAGAACAGCGGGAGCAGGAACGCGAATCCCACGCCGAAAACGACCTCACGAACCATCGAAAGCATCGTCGACGCTGCCGCCTTGCCCATCGCCTGAAGGAAGATGAAACACGCCTTATTGACACAGGCAAATACCACCATGCACAGATAGATGCGGAACGATCTGAGCGCAAAATCGGTGTAATACGCGCTCTCGTTGGCAGCGCCGAAAATACCAATCAGCGCGCCCGGAAACGCCTCCACGATCACAAGCGCGACCGCGCCGACCGCCGCCTCCGCGACCAGCAGCCGAGTAAACAGACTCCGCACCCGCGCCTTCAGACCCGCACCCATATTGTAGCCGGCGATCGGGATACAGCCCGCCGCCATGCCCACAACGATCGAGATCACGATCTGGAAAAATTTCATGACGATCCCGACTACCGCCATGGGAATCTGCGCGTACTGCGTCTGCCCGAACACCGGATCCTGCGCGCCGTATTTGCGGATCATGTTGTTGATCGCCGCCATCGCGGCAACCAGAGAGATCTGAGATAGAAAGCTCGTGACGCCGAGCATCAGCGTCCGGCACACAATATTGCGGCTTAAACGGAAATCCGCTCTCGCCGGTTTCGTCAGTTTCATGTGCGCCAGATACCAGAGCGCCAGCAGCGCCGTCGCCACCTGACCGATCACCGTTGCGACCGCGGCTCCCATCATTCCCTATCTGAACAGATAAATGAAGATCGGGTCGAGGATCACATTGATCACAGCGCCGAGCAGGGTGGAGACCATCGCAAATTTCGGCGACCCGTCCGCCCGGATGATCGGATTCATCGCCTGTCCGAACATGTAAAAAGGAACCCCGAGCGAGATCCAGAAGAAATACTCCTGCGAGTACCGGAACGTCTCCGCGTTGACCGTCGCGCCGAACAGCGTGATGATCGGACGCGCGAAGATCAGATAGACCGCGCACAAGAACAGGCTGCCCACGACGACCAGAACGACCGAGTTCCCGACGCTTTTTTTCGCGTTACCCGCCTCCCTCCTGCCGAGGCTCAAACTGACGAACGCGCAGCAGCCGTCTCCGATCATGACGGCGATCGCCAGCGCGATCACGGTAAGCGGGAAGACCACCGTATTCGCCGCATTGCCGAACGACCCGAGATACGAGGCATTGGCGATAAAGATCTGATCCACAATGTTGTACAACGCCCCGACCAACAGTGAAATGATGCAGGGAACCGCGTACCGGCTCATGAGCTTTCCGATGCGCTCACTTCCCAGATAATGATTTGTTTCCGTTTCCATAGTTTCATTCCTTTCCATACAAACGCCCTCTTTCTTTTATCTCTTTTAATCACACAAAAAACGTGCGGCACTCAACTGGATTTACGCATCGAGTGCCACACGTTACTGTCATTATACGCAGAGAATTTTCTTCTGTCAAAGGACGAATTGCACAAAAAACACGAAAACTGAATTCAATAAAAAGTGAGAGATTTCTGTCCATAGCTGAATACTATTACGTTCACTTTCATGAAAAAACATCTTTGGGTCTCGCATCCTTTGACTTCGCATATTCCGCCCCGACCTCAAAATGATATTTCACGATGCCGAGATCGACCTTGCTGAAAATTCCGCCTTGATCGGCGAAGGTCACACTGCCGTCTTCCTTCAGATCGATCAAAAATTTCTGCTGATTGATGGCGGTCGGCGCAAGAAGCGCCATCTCCACCCCATAATTGAACCAGCACGGTTTCTCTCCGCCGGAAGCAATCACCTTCTCCGGCTCCTTTGACTTATGCTGCCTTCCCTGGTTCGCGCCGTAGCCTATCGCGATCACAATGACCAGCCGCTCTCCTTCTCTCACCTCTGCGGGCACATTTTTTGCATTAAAAGTCCCCGCCCAGCAGGTGTTCAACCCCAGCCCCTGCGCGAAAAGCACGACCTGCTCGCCGTAGTATCCGATCCGCTCCTCCAGATCAGCCCCAGCCTTGCCGATACAGGCGATCACGCTGGGCGCGCTGCCGAGTCCCATAAATTTATTCAACACCCTGTTAAACGTCTTCCCCGCATCCGGGCAAAACTGCATATGCAGCCCGCCCGCCGCATTGCATTCCGCAATTTTTGCTTTCAGCTTCTCGACCTTGTCCGTCTCAATTGGCTTGTCCAGATAACTCCGGACAGAGTGCCGCGCCTTGATCAGTTCGATTGTGTTCATGATGCACCTCACTTCAATAATAATGAAAAGTTTTTCATTCAATAGTAATCGCTTTCGTCCAAAACAGTTCAATTTTGAGCGAAAAAACAATCCGTTGGGCAAAATTGTAACATTGTATTACCCGGCACTCGGTCTTGCGCTGTACGCAAAATCTTCTTCCAGATCCAGCTCATACTTTTTCAGCAATTCACGGATAAAACAAATGCAGTCATACGCTGAATATCCCGTATTAATATAAAGATTAGTATCCTTCTTCAACTTAACAGGATTTCTAAGCGCTGTTGCATCATATGAAAAAACAGGATTGATCCATGATGGGAAGACCTCCTGTGTGCTCGCCATCTGGTCTATGATTCGGCTATCTAAATCGTACAGTTTCCTGGCGACTGACCGAACCATAAGCGCAAAACTGTCAACATTCACTTTTTCACCGAGCAGTTCGTAATAATTCACATACTTGTGGGTTGCCTTATGCGGATCCGCAACGGTATAAAGCGTATATCGCGGATCCTTAAACTCTATCTTTGTCTCCGGCTGGTCAATCGGAAACAATTCTTTGATCAGGCTGGCAAGCCGCTCCGCCCTGCTCTCAATCGCCGCGGCGTTCCATAAATCCTTGTCTTTGACGTCGCTATATAAAACAACAATATGTGTCGTATCTGCAAGCATCTCTTTCTTTTCCTGGAATGGCTTGTCCCCCAGCTCACTGTTGTATCCGGTCAATGTAAGATTTCCGAGAGTATGCAGATATCTGTCGCGGACGGTTTCCCAGTCCTCACCGAGCATTTTCTTCCAGGCTGTTGAAAGATTCTTGTTTTGGGGCATAATGTGCTCAATCGTGAGGTTGTCAGTGATCACATGCTCCTTTCCCTGGTTTTCAATCCTGGTCAGCAAGTACTTACAAAGAGCATTTTTTCTGTATAGATTACGCTCTTTCAATGCAAGCATGAAATCTGCGTCGCTCGGTATTACATCTTTAGAAGTCAGCTGAAGAAGGAAAGATAAAATGGCGTCATAATAGTGATCTTTATTCTCACCGCGAATAAAGACACGACTGTAAAGCGTCTTATACAGACCGCGCAATGAATTGGAACCAATCTCGCAAATCAGGCGGCGCACACTGTAGCTCAACAACAAATTCAGTATTTTCCCTAATTCTCTCTGATCAATCACTCCAGCCTCGAAATCATCAAAAACATGAAATAAGAAAAGATAAACCGTAGTCTGCTTCAGCCGTCTCAATCCGGAAAGTGCCATATTGATCTCACTGCTCAGTGCATCGTTGCCGCAACAGAACGTGTGATATTGCTTTGCATAATGGAGAATTTCACGCAGCATCGACTCGTTCGTATATTGTCCGTCCCGATAGATCTGTTTGAAATCCGCATAGGCGTTGCTCTCTTTCGTAAACCCGTCCAGCTTCATGTTGAGAAAATCCAGGAAAAAACTCTCCAGCCGATCCTTCGAGAGAAGTTCCTGCGTGATCAGCCAGTAATCCTCGTAAAGCCTTTCCTGGTCATCATCCGTCATCAGAACATAATTCCTGATCAGATCTGGAAGTCCCAGAGTAATACCCGTAGAGTTGATCCTCTCAAAAATCTCCTGAGCATCATCATCCTGATCGAGGCGGATATCGGCACAAATCAGGTTGTCGATTCCGTCATGGATCATCATGACCGTATGATCAGGATCTTCATTCAGAAAAGCACTAATCAGCTCCTTAAAGAGCATGTAGTTATGATAAATGACGCCATTCTTACTTTTATCCATGCTGTCAATTTTTCCTGACATCAACAGCCGAAGCTGATCATTATCTGTTTTTACCGGTTTGAGTTTCAGCTTGCTTTTCTCGTCGATTCCATACCTATTGAACCTGTCTTCATTGAACAGATATTTTTCCAGAGCGTCTTTTTCCGACTCATCCTGCGCACAATCCGCCAGCGCTTTCAGAAGAATATAAAGCGTGGTGAACCTCTGCTGTCCGTCAATGATGATAAAATAATCTATATGATTTTTTGATTTAAGCGGTGCGTAAACAAATGATCCGCAAAAATGCAGCCTGTCCTTCTGGAAGGACAGAACAATATCTTCAAAGAGTTTTTCGCACTGTTCATGAGTCCATGCATAATCGCGCTGAAAAACAGGAATGCAATATTGTTTCTTATTCGGCTGAATATAATCATTCAGCATCCTGCCGCTGTCAATTTTCATTCGATGCAAACCCCCTGTGATGCGTCTGTGTCATTGTCTGTTCCGATATGGATTCATTTTCATCTTCCCACATCTCCCGGTATTCTTCGATATAAAATTTAACACAGTTCGGATATATATATAAATACCTTCTGCAGACTCTTTTGTATAAATTTAATATTTTTTCATCATAGGCAAAATCCAACAAGTGATCAAACAAATGCGATCTTTCTTCCATTACACCACCCTTCCCCAATGTTTGAGTATCCTTTTTATTTCCTCCATTTTTCTCTTTTCTTTCACCAAATCTTGTTTTTAGTTATCCGCTTCAGCAAAAATGCTGCCGATGTGCTGAATTCCTTTCAGACCATGCAGGACTACGGCATCAATCTGATTTGTTGGGGACATAGTAAACGCATGTGATCCAGCACTTCACTTCTAAACCCGTCGAATTCGACGGGTTTAAAATCCGGGTTATGCAAGCTTTCCCATAATCCCAAAAATTCGAGTGTCTCGCGTCCTCTCATCCAATTCTTAATTACATCATTAGGAGCATTGCTTTTATACTTTGCAATATCAGTCAACGAAATGAACTCATTTTCATAGTCAATTGTGTATATTCCAATGTCAAAACCTTTGGCATGAATAACATCTTTCTTTATATCTTTTGCCATATGCGGCCTCCAATTCTAAACTTATCTCATCCGATAGCTTCTATACTAACTGCCTCGAATTCGAGGCAATTGCATCTATCCTCGTTTCTTTATCAGCTTCTCATACTTCATCTGATACTCTATCAACCGCGGGATATATTTCGGCGGAGTGCGTCTGCCTGCCTCCCAGTCCTCCAGAGTACGGACAGGTATCCCCGTATGAGTCGAAAATTCTTTCCTGTTCTCGCCTGTTTCCTCACGAAGTTCCATTATCCTTTTCGCTATATCCATATCCATCGTCCTCCACGCATTGCGATATATGGATCATAGCACATGATCTGCTTTTTCGCAATGTATGTCCCGCATATTCCGATTATCACAGCCCGATATTAAGCCCTATCCCGACGGTTACGTGAAGACCCTGTTATACTTACTGGCTCCCTATGAAACGCCGGAGGCTCTGGACAGAATCTGCGAAGAATACAATCGCGTCACCGGAAATAGGAAAATAGAGCCGTTAATCACTATTCCCGTTTCCATTCACGACTTTCTCTGCATACATCCATTCAAGATGACGTATAATTAGTTTCGCAAATTTAACTTCATAAAAAATAGACATGGTCTATGCCGTTTGGTAGAATTAAGTTACCACACAAAATTTTACTAAAGGAGGCAAAAACCATGTCTGATAACATTATACAACTGAATGAGGATTTAATAAAGCATGATTTGAAGGATCTTGTCCGCAGCAGCGTGGAAGAGACCCTTAACGCCCTGCTTGACAAGGAAGCCGATGAACTGGTCAATGCCCAGAGATATGAACGTTCCGATACCCGCCAGGGCTACCGCTCCGGCCATTATAAGCGAAACTTCCAGACCACGGCAGGCGAAGTGGAGCTGAAAGTCCCAAAGCTCAAAGGCGTTCCTTTTGAGACGGCCATCATCGAGCGCTACCGCCGCAGGGAATCCTCCGTGGAAGAGGCACTGATCGAAATGTACCTTGCCGGTGTCTCTGGCCGCCGCGTAGAGGATATCACGGAAGCCCTATGGGGAACCAGGGTCTCGCCCGGCACGATCAGCAACCTCAACAAGAAAGCCTATGAACATATCGAGACCTGGCGTACACGCCCGCTCGCCGGGGATTATCCGTATCTCTATGTGGACGGGGTCTACCTGAAACGCAGCTGGGGCGGTGAGGTCCAGAATGTATCTGTCCTTGTTGCGATCGGTGTCAGCAGCGATGGGTTCCGCGAGATCATCGGTGCAGCAGAAGGCATGAAAGAAGACCGGGAAAGCTGGCGTTCCTTCTTTGTCTGGCTAAAAGAGCGAGGGCTTACAGGCGTCCGGCTTGTCATCGGGGATAAGAACCTGGACATGCTGGAAACAGTTGCAGAGATCTTTCCGGATGCCCGGTACCAGAGATGTACAGTCCATTTTTACCGGAACATCTTTTCCGTGACACCAAGGAATAAAGTGAAAACGGTCGCGATGATGCTGAAAACGGTACACGCCCAGGAGAACAAGGAAACTGCCAGGGAGAAAGCCTCCCAGATCATCAGGAAACTGCGGGAGATGAAACTGTCCAGAGCGACCCAGAAAGTGGAGGACGGCATAGAGGAAACGCTCACTTACATGGACTTTCCGACGCAGCACTGGACACGGATCCGGACGAACAATACGATCGAGCGTGTGAACCGGGAGATCAAGCGGCGGACCAGGGCCATTGGCGCGTTCCCGGACGGGCAGAGTGCACTGATGCTGGTCTGCGCACGGCTGAAGCATGTAGCCGGGACCCAATGGGGCACCCGGAAATACATGAACATGGAGCATCTTGCCAAGCCGGAAGACGGAATGCTGTCCGACTCCCTTGCAGGTTAACGTCGGCGTCCAAACGGCTGAATTTAATTTTGCGAAAAACTATTGACACAAAAAACGCTCAAAATAAGGATTTGTACTATGACATACTCAGGCAGACACAGGTCGGCTGGCACGAAGGCTGTGAAAATACAGTTCCGTTCACCAAATATCTGCTTGTCACTATCCTTTCCGCTTATAAGGATTTCGGGGATCGCTTTGCTCTGGTAGGAACAAAGCTGTCCGCGCTTGAGGCAGTAAGACGTGCTGCTGTGAATAAAATCGACCATTTTACCAAACAAGATATTCTTGAATTGTGCCCTTCGCTCAGTATTAGTTCCGTTGAGGGCGCACTGCGCAAACTCGTGGCATCCGGTGAACTAAAACGAGAGGGCGTCGGAAAGAGCACCTGCTATTATAGGGTCAGCTGATTCCTTTAATTGATTACTCGTTCCCTTAAAATATATAAAAATAAGGGGACTTCTGATTTGTGTCTTAACACTTCCAGAATCTTGCCACTTCGCAAATCCTTGCCTCGGCTGTATAATTACTCTCCAATGGTCTCCAAAATTGTACAGCTTTACGCAAGCTCATAAGTCTGCGTCGGATTATGGATATCTCTTGTCTTTCATTATCATATTTTCAATTCTATCTTCATATAAAATTTCTTCACTCTACTTCCCAGTGCCCGTATCTCTTTCCACCGACACGTATAACGCGCCCAGACTCACGCATTTTTTTCATTTCACGTTCTATAGTCCTGGTTGTAACATCCAGTTTTTCTGCCATCTCAGACATTTTTATTTCTGAATTATCTGAAATCAACTCTATAATCTTTTCCGCCAAACCGACTTCTAAACCGACATTCTTGCCGACGTCCTGTCGGTTTGGAGTTTTAGACCAATCTATAAGAGCACTCTTGAGTGCCGGGAAATATACTCTGATACCAGTTCCCAGTATCTCATATCTGGGAAGCTCCGTACCCAACGCTATGCATTCATCACATATCTTCTGAATTCCCTGTCCCCAGGTTTCTATATATCCCGCTCTGTAAAATACGTTGGCAATGTCAGGATTGTACGGTATGGAATCATGTGGCTGCATCAATGTCTCCACAGTCCACCCCTCGGGAAGAATACAACGGTTGCTTATAATAATCTGCTCTTCTTCAATCCGTATCTGTATCGGAGTCCCATACACGTAACAATTATGAGCGATGGCATTGTAAATTTCCTCGCGAATAGCATTTCTCGCATAAGGATAGGTCTCTACACGCCGGTCATGTTCATATGTGATTTTTGCCTTCAAGTATTTAAGATAAATAAGATCCACAATTTTATCTGCTGTAGATATGAGCGAACCTTCAAGATCATCATGATATTCCACAGTTCCGTGCTCACCAAATTTGCCGATTTTAACATAACTACCGACCTGCACAATACTCGGATCACCATAGAACAACAGCACGGCTGAACGCTTCAGCTTACCATTTGATAAAAGCTTCAACTTGGAAAGTAGTTCCTCATTTGAAATATTAAGCTCAGCCTCAGTCATCCGCTTGCTACGAAGCGCCTCTCTCCTGAAAATCTTAAAGCTTTCATCATCCAGATCATCTACTGTAATATTATCGACAGTGACATCTTCCCATCGGAAACCGGTTTTCTTCATAATATTCAATGTTTTGACTTTCTGACATAAAAAAGACTCCCATATCATACTCCTCCCATGCCGAATAAATGAACATGCACACTACAGTTATACACACTCACTGTCATCAGGACAACAAAAATTGAGCGAAAGCACAATTTTTGCGCATATATCAATAATGTAATAATATTATAGTTCTACCTATTTCCCTCATTATCAAAGTTTTTCCATCTCAATAATAAAACCAAATAAATAAAAGTAATTAAGACGCATATGGCAAACAGACTAAGTGATATAATTGGCATGTACTGACTACAATTATTATATATTTTATTCATCAATGCACATAGCAAAGGAAAAAATACTCCAAGGAACGAAAAAATAATAAAAATAATTAATCCTGACTTCATTCCTTTTGGTTTTCTTATTTTTCTCTTTTTTTCTTCATATTGTGATTTTTCAAATTTTAATTCTTGTATCCGCATTTCTAATTTTTCAACTTCTCCTTCTTTTTCGTGATACCAAAACGGTGCCGTTTGCGGGATGAAATCCTCTGTATCAAATAATAGCGAAGAAAGATATGCTGAATTTTTTTCTCTCTTTTTAATCTCAACCAACACTTTTTTACACACTCCATAATCAAATTCATTTATATATTTTTTTGCCAATATCACCGGTACTTTATCTGAATTTACACTATTGGCTTGTTCTTCACCTAAACCGAATATTTCTTCGCATATCTTTAAGGCTCTCAACCAATACCTTTCCATTTTTGAATAATCAAGCCTTGGTTTTTCTTCAGGCTTATAGACTATATCTATACTTCTACGATCCACTAGCTCGGATACATTATCTCTTACAAAATCAAGCGCATCATCATCGTCTAATTGTTCAGTTATATTGTCGTATTGTTTCATTTTTATATTAAGCTCATCATTAATTTCTTTGATTTTATCTAAGATATTTTCTCTATCAGCACTGATGCTTATTAATTTTGCAGCAATAAAGCCACCAATAATTGCTATAATAGTTGCTGAACATCCCGCAATTGAATAAAAGAAACTTGAATAATCCAACTCAATAGTCCTCCATACCTCTTTGCGATAGAAAATATTAAACAATTCTATCAACAGCATTAATTTCTTCTTTGTATTTCCACTCTATCTTGCCAGTTCCGCCAACCTTCCAAGCGCAGTCACAAACCATTGAACGTCCTCTTCTCCCATTGGGGACATGCTCCAGTGATTCCAGTACCGCCATTGTGAATAGATCGCATTGCCTAACGTCTGCAGGTCAATTTGTTCAATGATCCGTTCCAGCACCGCGTTATCATTTAAGGCGTTTAAGCCCGGAAACGCTGTTTCCAACGATTTTCCGCAATCCATCTCAAACCCCAGGTCAGCCATTTCCTCTCCCATGAATTCTATCTCTTCAAAGAAGTAAAACGGTATTGTTTTATAATTTATATACATTTGCTGCCACACCAGCGCAAAACGACGAATTCTTTTCTTGTTGGCAAGCGGTATACGTTTTACACCAGACCCTTCCGGGCGGCGAACGGACACTACATCGCCATCAAAACAAAGCGTCACTTCCCGGCTATCCGGGCGAACGCCCATCCGGTCAACCCACGATTTCGGGATAGACAATTTGCAGGTATAGGAATTCCTGCTTGCATTACCGCCGGCTTTACCAAAGATTATATTTGCATTTCTTTCTTCCATAAACCAAACCGCCTTTCAGCACTTTTCATTTCCATTATATGGGATTGGTAACGAATAATCAAGATATAGAAAACCCCTCCGGCAAAACACCTGTTATAATTTATCGGAGAGGTCTGTTGTAACGATTATGTCATTTATTGCAAATGATCAGGTTTCCTCGTCAAAAATAAAATATAAGTATCCTCGAATACAATTTTATTCCCGGCTGCCAGAACAGTCTCCCGCAGTCCGTCGAAAAACTTACTTCTATATGGTTCTGGAATGGAAATGTGATCGCTATGTGTGCCGGAAAACGCCACATATTCATCTGCGGTAAATTCGCGCCTCCCATGATATTCGCGCCGCTCAAACGCAACATACCCGTAGCGGACGGCATTTTCGTAGGAAAACGAACCATGCGCATAGGGAGCCTCTGGTTTGAAATATGCGGAATAAACCTGCTGGATTTTGTTGTACAGCTCCACATTCGGCGTTTTGTAATCTGCCTTTGTCAGCATCATCGCCAAGGTTCCGCCCGGTTTCAGCAGCGCAAACGTCTTCGGAAACGCGACTTCCTCCGGAATCCATTGAATGGTTGCCGCTGAATAGATCATATCAAATTTCTGTTCGCCAAAATCATGTGTGATAAAATCATCATTCACAATATGAAAATTGGATCGCATTCCATATTTTCGTTTCATCATTCCGGCAAGGTGCTCGCCGAGTTCAATCGCATGATAGTCACAGCCCGTCGCCAATATCGGATCGGTAGCCTGACCAGTCCCGGATCCAAGTTCCAAAACAGTTTTATCGGGATCGATTTTGGCATATGCAATCAGATCCGCAAACAGCTCCGCGCTGTATCTGGGTCTGTATTTGTCAAATTGCTCCGGGATCGTATCAAACAATTTTCTGGGTTCCATTTTCTTTCCTTTCTCGGCAGCAGCCAGATCCATGATTATCAATTGCATTTTGACAAGTTAATTGCCGCTGAGTTTGGACAAAAGTACGCACGTATCCACATGACTCGTTTGCTCCAGATTAATGCACCTGAGACTACTTAATTATATGGATCCGCACAGATTTTCCGACTGCCTCAAGACTTCCCGCTGCGGGAATAGTTCCAAAATCCCATCGTCTCAACTTTACTAAGCCTGTTTAATGGATTTTATTCATGGATTATCCAGTGACCATAACGCTTGCCGCCGACACGTTCAATACGTCCTGCTTCTTTCAAAAGAGTCATTTTCTTTTGAATCACCCGTCTTGTAGTCCCAAGCTCTTCTGCCATTTCGCCTTGTGAAATTTCTGGTTTGTGTCTTAGCACTTCCAGAATCTTTTGCACTAAAGCGTCATCCAAAGCACCAAAATCTGCGGTGCTTTGGTGCTTTGGAACTTTGGAATCTGACACTATGGCACTTTGCAGGGCGCGAAATTTCACCATGATATCTTCGCCATGAAGAACATATACCGGTTCATCTGCGCCGAGGCTCTTACAGGCGTCACATATTTTTTGAATTCCGCGTCCCCAGCTTTCAATATAGCCCGCGCGATAAAATACATTTGCGATATCCGGATTGAAAGGCTTTGAGGAATGCGCTCCCATCAATGTCTCCGCCGTCCATCCAAAAGGAAGCAGACTACTGTTGCTGATGTACATGACGTCTTCCTCAATGCGGATCTGGATCGGAATATTGTCAGCCCAATTGCAATGGATCAGCGCATTATAGACCGCCTCACGCACTGCGTCTCGAGCAAAAGGATAGGTTTCAATCCTGGTACAGAGGCTCACTGCCCTCGAATTTTCCTATTTTTACATAACAACCATTGATAATCTTTTCTGTGCTTCGATAGAAATACAATACTCCAGCCCTTTTCAGTTTGCCATCAACAAACAGGTCAGGCTTATCAAAAAAGCTTGAGGGCATTTCCGTTCTATACGTCCATCCTGCCGCCGTGCTGTGACGGTATAAAGCTGGTCTTGTTCTGAAAGCTGTCTGCATCATTACCACTTTCCACATTCCTGTGAGGCTTCTGTTATCGCTAAAATATATGGCTATCGCTGAAAAGTGTATAACCGCTGAAAGGTTTGATTATTTACTCATTCTTCTCATCGCATTCCTCAACAACGACTTTATAATGTTTCCGCAGCTCCGAACGTATTTTGGAAACAAATACATGAAATTGTTGAACATCCTTTAATCCGAGAATTTCAGTGCATTGAACCGCATTTCCAAATGCGATGATTTCATCCGTATCCTCCCGATAAATCGTATAATGTTTTATAGCAATTCCTTTCACGGAAGAATTTGCTGCAGTGCCTCAGACGCATTATCAAGGTCGTTTCCTAAAATTAGTTCATAATAATCCAGTGAATCAACCGCCAATGGGAGCGAAGTTATCCCTGTAGCGTCCAGAACTTTTGCATGGCTATTAGATCCCGGAAATACAAATCCACATCGATTTACATCTGTCAAAAGGACATAAGATAATAACTGATGAGTATCTGATCTTACGCTTCGAGTATTCGGCTTATATTTCGCATCAATAACAGCTACCGGCTTTCGGCTTTCATTGTCCCGAATTATTATATCAGGAATGCAATAGGGCATTAGGTGGATACCACGCTTAATTTCAGAGATATCTTTAACATTCTTTTGTATATACAATCTTTTTGAATAACGATCTAAGGAGTATTTGTCCGTATTTATCGTCCGCTTCAAAACTATTCGAGCATAAAACTCAAATAGAGATTCCATGTTTATCATATATGGAATTGTGAATACGCTTTTGGCTATGGATTGACCATCCTCGCTCTTAAATGCGTAATATTTTTGTCCATAGATACAACGTGCCTGCTGTAAAAGAGGTTTGTAATACATATAAAGCCCTGACGCATCTGCTCCATTGAAATCACTCGTCTTTATACGAACAGTCTTTACACGGCGGAATGCATTCTGGCAATAAGCCATCCGTTTTGACACCTCAGATGTTAGAGGGAATCTTCTCCCTATAATATCTTTACACTTCAATAAGGTCGCTTTGAGAATTCTGTTTTCAATATTATCTTCGGTAAAATCAATGTATTTGCAGTAGAACCTGTCACTTCTGCCTTTACAAGTGTTAACGCGTATGTTCTTCTTAATATCAATTTTACCTCGAACTTTTGAGACATAATTCTCTTCCTGGTGAAACATCGTTTTCTTCAAGCCTTTTTTACAAAGACTATAGCATGACGTAATAAAACTCAGGGCATATAACAGTTCCCCGTCTTGTTCTGTATCCTGGGATAACTTAATCAGTGGCTGGTCATAGAAAACATGAAACAGAGACCTTCCATCAGCATCCATTTCTGCAATGTAATCATCGTATTCATCATCAGTCATCACCGTCTCAAGCATCTGCCACGGGTTCATGCCATATTGTGAAGTTACGACAATAATATGCTCTTTGCCTCCGGATTGAAGATAGTGACCGTTTTTATCATATAGTCTCCCAACTCCAACATATCCACTGCTCCACAGTTTTCCTTGAAATCTATGTATGCCAAAATTGATCTCTGGTGCAGAAAGATCTACTTTTGTCCATACCTCATCCTTGCTGTTCAGCACAGACCAGTCATTAACTTGATGGATTATTACATCTCGTGCCATAACATCACTTTCCTATTTAGTATCCGATTTTGGTGCGTACCTCTTCGATAAAAGTTCCCACATAATCGTTATCAATGCATTTTCCCGACCTTGTCATACTGCCAAATTCTTTAGCATACAGCATGATATTGTCACTGATAAAGCGGACTCGTTCACCACGGTCGGCAGCGTCCCTGATTTCCGAAGGAGTATGTTCGATAGCTTTCAAGTCCTCGATGGTATCTAATATTCCATCTTTAACATACTCTCTTAAGATGGGGATAATTTGGAAGACAAAATGTTCAACAAAATCCTCCTCATAACCATCTTTTCTTTTTCTGAGGAAATAGGTATGCCCAAGACGAACATCACTCTTTTGATACTCATCATTAAAGTAGCTTTCGTTATCAAATACTGCCTGTACCGCATCAAATACCAACAGTTCAATGGAATTCTCATCATCGTTTCCAGAAGCATTCTGATAGCAGCTAATGACAACATTCCGATCCGCAGGGCTATCAATGAAAAGAAACCGCCTGCGAATGGCATAGTCGATTGAATCAATAGATTTATCAGCAGTATTCATCGTGCCAATAATATATAGATTTTTTCCAAGAACGATATCCTTGGTTCTCGACACAGGATCAGCAGCCTTGTCCTCGACCTCATAAGGCGTAGATACCTTGCTATCACGGTATTCAAGGCCATAAATCAACTCTCCAAATACCGTAGCAATATTTGCCCTATTAATTTCATCAATAACGAGATAAAACTTCGGTGGTTCGGTCGGATTGGCTTTTTCAGCAAGTTTGGCAAACTCGGCAATCTTGCCAAGGATTCTGTTAACACTGTTATACGATGGAAGTCCTCCGTCGGCCTTCACCTCGATACCTCTTATGAAATCCTCATAACCATATGATGGATGAAATTGAACCAAATCCCATCCCCCCATAGTCAGCTTTGCAGAAACTGCCGGATTAGAATAATCTTCTTCCGTCATCTTATAAACATCAAGCGCAGAAGAGATTTCCTCCAGGCTCACAAAGCGTTTTGTTAGGATTTCCGAATCTGGCTCCAACTGTTTAAGTACGAATCTCTTGCTCTCAAAGGTTTTAGATGTACCGGGAGGTCCTTGGAATACCATCTGACGAACGCCGATGTTTTCCATGATCTGCTGATAATCCTTTAAGTCAGTCATTTTTACCACTCCTTTTATCTCTATGACTTTTTCCATACCACTTGTGATGTTATAGGTATCCTCATATGCCTCAACACTAAAAGGTGTAGAGCCTACAACCAAATTCTTAAACTTCTGTTCGTCAACTCTGATTACTTCTCCTTGACGCGTCCACAGCGTTCGCAATCGTCTCATTTTTGTACCAAAATAATCAATACGCGCTTTCTCCCGTTCTGTTTGTGAAGCTGCATTAACATTCCTAAGTTCATCATGCAAAGAAGAGAGATATTTTATTTCCAGTAAAATCAACTCATCCAAATCCGCATAAGACTCATCGTGACCCTTTATCAGCGATATATTCACCTCATATAACTTCAAGTAGTATAACAGAAGCCGATATAAGGAGCCGTATATCTCTGCCGGGTTATTGTCCTTGCAAACATTGTTTGTCGTAAATGTATGTAACCTTAATCCATTCAGCGGAAGGTAGGTATCGCTTGGTGATCCATCTGCATATGAAATCTCATATGCAGCAACATCTGACCGATCAGCCCATCTTCCCACATTACCCGGACGGGTAGAATAGTATGCATGGGGATTACGCCGATCTTTTCCTTTTACGGCAGTTTCATAATAGTAACTTGGAGCATCCTGTGCTTTTACCAAATAAGAAGCATATGCCACCGGCACAGTCTTACTCGGTACAGATGCAACCTCTATATTAAATAGGAGGGAATCCGTTGCTATATCGTTTGGAAACACTCCATTTAATACGACCGCATCTATTACGCTTTCTAATAAGCCTTTATAGTCGGAACAGTGGTTCGGTATAATCTCTCTTTCGTAATAATCAATGGTATCTTCTAACGAGTAAGGATCAACTCGGTCGCCCGAATTGACCATAACCTTTCGTATGTCTGAAATACGATTCAGCCCGGATACCCCTGTATTCAGCTTTGAAGAAAGCGCCTGCTCAAAAGAATCAATATTGCCGTGAATAATTCCCATTGAAGAAAGATTGTTCAAAAAAGGGAATACCTGATATACCATTTTCTGCTTAAACTTGTCAAGCACAAAATATGATGTTCCTGTGCGATCGACCATAAACAACCCATGACCTGGCATATATTTTTCAGCAACATCAGGAACTCCAGGGGCAGCATTAGACGACAAGAACTCTTTTATACTCTCAAAGATATCCGTAATAATCCTTCCGGCGTTTGCATTGACGGCGTCGTAATATCTCTCAATTATTTCTCTGTCAGATTTCAATTCAGCAACATAATCAATCCTCCTGCGCAATGCGTAATCTAAATGGCCTAAATGGAAGTCCCCTCATTCCGTAAAAATAAGAGTGACATTGTCAGGTATACACAATTCCGAGCCATCAGCAAAAGTTACGGACTCATTACGAAATTCCATCGCATAGATCAGATTCCCCAGCAAAACACTTGCATCGATTCTCGAAATATCGTCAAAAATCACAGCAAAGCTTTCTTCTGATATTTTTGCTCTATCACACAGTCTTTTTATTCGCTTCTCCACATAGTCTATCGTCATCGAACCTGTGGCTTTAATGTCGATACCATAAACTATGTCCTCATATGTCATGCTTGGATGAACCTGGATAAATTCGCATCTATCACTGTTTATAAATGCCTCAATCTTATCCAAGTCCTCATAAATGTCCCTTGATTGAAGGCTGTCTATATTTAATTGTTCGTGACACAGGTAATATGCGGCTGCTCTTGCAAGAAATGTTTTTCCTGTAGCAGGATTACCTGTGAACAGTAAGCTCTTCATATAAAATCATTCTCCAGTATTATCTGTGGTCAATATGTTCAAGACCAATCGAGCCAGGAAATAAGATACCTTCGGCGGCACAGCATTCCCAATCTGCCGACTTATCGATCGTTTATCTCCATAAAAAACGTAACTGTCCGGGAAACTCTGAATCCTCGCTGCTTCTCTTGGTGTCAATGTTCTGTCTTCGTCAGGGTGAATGAATCTTCCACCCGCCGGAGTGTCAAATCTTGTAGTTATAGTTGAGGCTTGCTCATCCCAGCATAACCTACCGTATGAACCACTATGGACAGAATTAATCTGTTCATTAAGAACCGTATAGTTTTCACCGTTCTTAATTTGTTTCATTCTGTCAACTGCAACCTTTGAATGTTGAGACCGGGTATGATTTGTTATTGTTTTTGCATCACAGGAAAGGTATTTTTCATATTCTGTTTCAGGGACGGGATTTTGAATAATTCCGTCTGAAGAAGTCACGGGCAAATTACCAATTGCATCTCGTACTGTGACGCTATCAAAATATGTCGGAATTTCCCGCAGGATATCTTCTCTTGTCTTTTTCCACAACGCCTCAATGTCTGTATCTTCAATAAGCGTACCCAGGATTATCATTCTTTCCCTACGCTGAGGAACCCCAAAGTCAGCAGCATTTATTACCCGATGATATATGTGATAAGGCTCGTTTCCTAAAACCTCTGTGTCTTGGAATATCCTCTGAATTTCCTTGAATATTTTTCCGCCTTGCATGGTTGCTATGCCTTTAACATTCTCCATGATAAACACTTTAGGCATAACTTCTTTTACCACATTAAAATAATGCTTAAAAAGATAGTTCCGCGGATCATCAATGAAGCCATGCCTGATTCTTGCACCAGCCATAGAAAAACCCTGGCACGGGGGACCTCCAATGATGATGTCAGCATTTACTCCTTCAAAAGTTCCAGAAATATCTATATTTTTAATATCATCGATTATCATGTTGACTTCAGGGTGATTAAGCTGATATGTGTTTGCTATGACGGAATCAAATTCCACAGCTTGATTCACATCATATCCAGCCTGTATAAACCCAAGTGACAGCCCACCACATCCTGCAAATAAATCAATTACTCTCATCCGCATTAATTCCTCCGCTTGTTCTATATCTGATAGCAAATGTCTTTATGTATTCGCTCTCAGATTTGGTTAATCCATATGCGGCATTTATAAAATCATCTATCGCATGGATTTCTTCCAAACACCCACGATGTTTATATTCATATTGAGTTTGCTTTGTACCCACATAGACTTTTGTTGCCTCAAGTTTATCTATCAGCAGTGTTGCTAAATTGGTGGCACCGTCAATGTTTGGCATTGTAGGCATCCTGAAATCATTAAGTGCCTTGCTAACATGCCAACAATCCGAAACGCAAATCCAATACCACCAAAAAAGCGATGAGTTTATGACGCAATAGCAAAAATCGGCTTCTTGGGCTGTTGCAAAACTAAACACTTTGTATTCCGGATCATCAACCTTTGTTCGATATGCCTTCATCCAAAACGCCTCTCGGCGATTCAAATACACCGATTGACGCCCATGTCTTGAAACGCTATAAATGGATGTAGTCGTAATAGGATTGGATACTTTTTCATATATATCCGCATCCATTTGAGTTCCAAGTTTAGGGATAAAATCATCACACTGATGATGGTTCTTTATAACCTGCAGATTTTGAAAAAGGTGCTCTCTTTCATCTTTATACCAATATTGATAGTTACCAGTATAAAGAGTTACTGGCACTCGCTTGTCCTTGCCAATCAAAATACATAGTTTCTGATGTACAGATTCAAACAAGCAATCAGGTCTATCAGCAAAACTCAAAATATACTGTTCTGGAACAAGTACCTCCAATTCTTCTCGAAGCTGTTTCATTCGCGGTGTCGAAACATATGATAATGGAATTATAAATCCCAACGTACCATTCTTCTCTAACCTTTCAGCTGCATTTATAAGAACATTAGCATAAATGTTTCCATATTTTTTCGTCGGAGAAAGTCCGCTTTTTGAATCTTCTACATAGGGAGGATTTCCAACTATAATATGGAATTTAACCTCTGTTTGTAATTTTTCTTGTACAAAATCGTATGTAGTAAAACACCGATTCATCATATTGCCAAGTCCACGGCAGAACTTAGCACCGCATAGTTCTACTACACACAACAACAATCTCATTTCTGTAATGATGACTGAGTCAAGATTTACATCGTTTCCATATATTGTGGAAACCATATTTTTGACATCCGTATCCGTCACCATTTTCTTGTTCTGCTTAAATAACTTCAGTTTCATTTCCAATGCAGTTAGTAGATATTCTCCCGCACCACAGGTTGGGTCAAAGACTGTCCTTGTAACACAGAATGAGCGATACGGGATATCAGCCAAATCCATATCCGTAATATTCTCATCTTTGAGTTTTCCGAATGATGACTTTATGCTATTCGTCAGAATAAACCTGACGACATCGTTTGGAGTGTAATAAACCCCTTTGCTCTTTCGGATGCTTTCTTTTTCGTTTATTTTAGAAAGCATCTCCTGAATCTGACCATATGTATATACGCTATCTTTTCCGCAACCTGTGTTAAAATCAAAGTCTTCGATTCTTGCGATGGTTTTCAATTCAGCACAAATATCAGCTACATCTTTAGTAGCATAACGGCTAACTATATACGAATAAACAAGCCGCATGGCATTGATTATTAAATCATCCGCTCCATTGGGCTTGACACCATCAATCCTACTCATAGTTGGTGGCATCCTTTCTAATATTCAATCGTTCGATGTCTCTTCTTTGACATTTCCTTCTTCAGCAGCCGGAATAAACTCCATAATATCAGCCACGTCGCACTTTAACTCATTGCAAATTTTAACGAGAACTTCTGTAGTGACATTTTCGCCCTTCGTCAGCTTTGCAAGCGAGGATGAACTAATTCCGGCGTTCTTCCGAAGATCAGACTTCTTCATTCCCTTATCAATTAACAGTTTCCAAAGTTTGTTATAGCTCATTCTCATGTCGTATTACTCCTTTATGTCCCATGATCTACCATAAAGCTCACAGTTGTTGTTCGATAGTTCCAATACACAACGGTCTTCCAATATCTGCTGCGTTTCCAGTCTGCAATCACCTTGTTTATCATAAATCTTATTTTCTTTTGTTAATTCTAATGATGGGTCTTTGAAGTATCCCATTCGTCCTCAGTCACCTCTGTAATCATGACTATCAGATCTCTGAAGAAATAAGGAGCTTCCGCTCCATCAGATATTCTATTTTTCATCATTGGGAAGAAGACCCTAAATTCCACGAGACATTATATCCTTTCGTTTGTACCATGACGAACCACGGTGAACCATTCTGTCCCCAAACCGAAATGCCCGGTTTTGTATATTTTTTTCAGCGTTAGGCGCTACACCTTCCGTATCAAAAAATTCCATTGTAGTATACCATAGAATTGTCTGTTTGCCAAACAGAAAGTTCGTGTTAAGGACAAACATGGTTTCAAAAAGATTTTTTTGACGCAATAAGGTAAGCCAAACTATAAAAATAGGTTATCCTTTACATTCCTTATCGAATATTGTAAAATATTGTAAATATAAATCTTTATAATTCACATTGTTTTCTAATAAAATAAAGGTGATAGATATGAAGGAAGAAAATAATTTATTTCGAATGAATTTTGTAATTCAGGATAATGCCGCCACAACGCTTGACGCTAACCTAGTTAAAATTGTAGAAGCAATCTTATACAACACAGATTATATTTCTATGTCAATTCAAGAAATACAGCTACAGATTGAGAAAGAAATCCATTTAACGTTCTCAATCGACGAACTTAAGGCTGCCATAAAAAGAAAAGGAAAAAATATACAAATAGAAAAAGACAAATATTTTCTGTCTCCTGCATATAGAAACGCCCTTTCTCAAAAGGGCACTTATCAAAGTGAATTAAAAAAATATATTAAGGCTGCAATACATGCCCTTAGTCTAGAGGTAAATGAGGACACATTATTTGAACTTTTGACCGAATATTTATATTATTGCTTTAACTCTAACAAAAATACATTACTTGCTTTAATACAAAATAAGCAAATAAAAAAGGAAAACAATCTTAATTTCAATAATAATGAGATCAAACTTATAAATGCTTTTTTATCTTGGAATAATGATGAAAAAAACAAACTGATTTACAATGTTATATCTTATTGTTTTATTTACTGTACTTTAACAGTAAAGAAAGATAGTATATTTGCCAATAGATTATTTAGAGGAAAAAGATTTATTTTAGATGCCAACATTATTTTCCGCCTAGCCGGAATCAATAATGATGTACGAAAATTTACAATAAACTCTTTTATTGATAAATGTAAAGAAGTGGGAATCGAGTTATGTTATTCAAGTGCTACTCTAGATGAAATATATAGAGTGATTACTAATAAAGTACAATGGATCAGAGCAATAACAAATTGTCAAGAGCCTTTAGATCTAACTCCATATAGTATATATGAAAATGACTTTTATAAATTATATTATTTATGGTGCAAAGATTCAGGAAATAAATATGATGATTATACTAGTTTCCAAAATTATTTGAATGGTTTAATTTCAAATGTAATTGGAGAGCTAAATATTGTTGAAATACCTAACTACGAAATTGAAAACAATACTACGTATGAACATTGGTTTAATTCTCTTAAACAATATAAAGCAACTCATACGAGCAAAGAACAATCAAATGCATCATTAAGCACAGATGTAAATAATGCATTATATGTTAAACTTCTACGAGCTAAAAACAAAAATAATGTCTGGGCAACACAAGAATACTTTATATCTGCAGATCAAAATCTTATTGCCTGGTCATCAGATATATATTCTGGCATTCCACTAATTGTCTTACCGAGTGTCTGGTTAACGATTATTCTTCGTTTTTCAGGCAGAACCTCAAACGATTATAAAGCTTTTTGTTCTTTTTTAGAATTGCGAATACATATATCCCAAGATTCAATGGATGTTTATCAGTTAGTTGAACAACTTGCTGAAAAAACCAGTAGCTCCATTCTTAAAGAAAAAATAGTAAGAGAAGTATATGAGCACAAAAAAGAATATTCTTTTAACACGAGTGAAGATTATAAAAACGCGATCAACAAAGCTTTTGATGCGATATTAAGTCAAGCATCAGAAGAAGATAAGAAAAAGTATTTTAGACTGGAGCAAGAAATCCGCTACCGCGATAGTACTATAGATAATCTAAATTTAGAGAAAACGGCCGAGGAAGAAAAAAGAATTCGGCTTCTTGTCGATAGAGATTGTAAAAGGCATTTTAGGTCGATTAATGCAATTAATAGAATAAAATTGCCGTGTGCTTTTATTATATTTATAAGCTTGATTGTACTTGCAATATTTGCCTTGAAAAAAAAGGGAATTTTATATAATATTCTACTGGTCTTTAATAGGGACCTAGTAAAATCCGATAACTTGTTGACATTTTTTGCTGTCGCTGGAAGTGCAATTTTTGTGTTGGCATTTTTTATAAATGCATTTCTTGCATTTCTTGGTAATGGCAAAAGGCAAAAAAATTATCGCGATAAAAGAGCTAAATATTATAAAAATCTATTTACGCAAAATGAGTGTGTGAAGGAAAGTTTGTAAATTCAGATCTTCTATGATAATTGCTGAGGCTGGGAGCTGGTTGACCGGTTACCCAGCCCTTGGTTATGTAAACTTCAAGTGCTTTGTAATACTGTTCTTCTGAATACATCGATCAATCCTTTCCTGTGGTATTGAATATTCCGGTGCGGCGAAGCCGCCTGTCCGGTGTGGCGGGAGCCACCTGTCCGGACTGACGGGGCCACACGAT
>CANQYP010000008.1 GCA_947628045.1 uncultured Lachnospiraceae bacterium
ATCATTACAAGTAATAATGCACACAGCAGCGGAAACACAGGTATTGTAAATGGAATTTTCATGTAATTCATGGATTGAAAAATAACCCAAGTAATACCCGTCCCGACCGTTAAAGTAATAAGAACAGAACCACCTGCATATAAAAGTCCTTCATGAACCAACAATTTTTTTATTTGTCTCTTTGACATACCGACGCTTTCCATAATGGAAAAAGTCAGTTTTCTGTTCTGCATACTATATGCCATTGTATTGATGTAGTTCAGCATCCCCACCAGTAACAGAAGAAGTGAAATGACGATACCGGTTTCAAACATACCGCTTTGCGAATCCTGAATCGTTTTCATATCGTCATACTTTGAGATAGAGAGCAGATCATTATGGTATGGATTTGTTTCTATGATATTTTTGATTTTCTCTTCTGTTTCGGTATCGTAGGAGCGTTTATATTTAATATTTAGGCTTAAAATATATGGTTTTGAGGTTAGTGATTCGAAATAGGTTTCACTTACGATTAAATTTGCCCCAACATTTACGCTTGCTCCATAATAGTCCTCATAGCTGACAGCCCCGATTGTAATTTTCTGTTTTTGATTTTCTATACCTTGTATTTTTTCCCGCCCCGTAGGGGCATGAGTTACGGGATGCCCTGTGGATACAGAAAACGAAATGTTGTTTCCTATCCATTTTTTTGGTATCTCAAATCCTGCATACTGCAAAATCGCCGTTTGGCCGTTTAAAAATTCCTGCTTATCCATGATGCCGCCAAGGTTTTCATTTAGATAATCAAATTCTGCTTCATCAATTCCTTTTAGCATTCCATAATATTTCTCAGGATTCCGCTGATACTCTGAAACTACATCAGTGTATGTCAGATAGGGTTTCATTTCTGTATAGCCTTTGATCCAGAAATCGGAAAAACCGTTTTTCTCATACGGAAAAGTAACAGGAATTCCCTTTACAGCATGGACCTCCGCCACGCCCTCTATTTTCTGTATCTCCGACAAAAATGCATTGTCGATTGCCGGCTGCAGGGAAGCGACATCTTCTGTCGTCTGTGTCGCGTTATGTACGATAAAATCCGCATCCCAATAATTCGGGTATACGGTTCGTCTGCCCTGACTGTCAATCAGTGTAGTCAGACAAAAAAAAACGATCAGGCTCATTGCAAGGGACAGAAATACAACAGCTGTTCTCTTTTTATTATCTTTCAACTGGTCTTTTGCCATTCGCCAGTACAGATTGCCTGTTCTCTTTTTCAGCTGGTCTTTTGCCATGCGCTGGTACAGATTGCTCTGTCTCTTTTTCCCTACATGGGGCATTGCCATATTTCCCCGATATTTTACGGCTTCTACAGGCGTTACGTCCACGGCGATCTGAATCGGTTTCCTGACGCCGCATACGATTGCGGTCACTGTAACGAAAATACTGAACACCAACACTTCCGGATAAAAGTATAAACCTGTATTTCCCATAAAAATTCCTAAAACTTTCACAACATAGGGCACAAGAAACAGGGAAACGGACATGCCCAAAATGATGCCTGCAAAAATTCCTGTCGCACTAACCATCCATATCTGTTTGCGGATCAATCGGACTAATTGCTTTTTCGTCATGCCCAACGTCTGCAACAGACCATAGTATCGGATCTTCTCGGAGACCGACAGATAAAGGATATTGTAGATCAGCAAATACGCGCTGAGGCAGATGATAAGACACAGACCCAACACTGCAAACAATATGGTCAGTGATTTTTCGATGTATTCCGAAGCCTGAAAAACCTGTGTCGAAGATAGTCCCAGGCTTTCTCTCAACTCTTCAATCGTTTTTCCTGTAACGTAGTTGCTTTTAAACTTCAGCTGTAAAATCCCATCGGATTCCAGATCATAACCTGTCTGTTCATAAAAATCTTTTGAAACATAGAAGCTCGCCTTATCCCCACCATAGCCTTTCCAGATACCACTGATCACAAAGTCTGTCGTATGAATACCTGCATTGTCTTCATAGGTCAGAGAAAGGCGATCGCCGACTGACAAGGAACTTTTTCCGCAAACTTCAAGAGTTTCTTCTGTGGCTAATAATTCATTTCCGGTTTGCGGATAGTGCCCGTTCATTTCTGTGATTGCCGGCGCTTTTTGATTTTCCCAGTACGTTTTGTCTCCCCATAAAAAACCGGCGTTGACGCTGTGGTCTGAATCGGAACTTTTTACACTCCCGCAATATGCCAGCACCCCAACGCTCTTTATGCCGGAATGATGGATAAGAATCTCTTTTTGATCCTCCGTAAATCCATTCATAACGGCAACATCATATTCCGAACCATACAGGCGGGTATTTTGTAACCTGCTCAGATCTAAGTATGTCAGTCCAATCGTAAAAATGGAAAAGAGCATAAAAGATGACAGCAGGATCGTAAGGAACAAAATCAAAAACTGCCGCTTATTTGTCCGCACTGTATTTTTTGCAAGTTTGTCTATCACGGAACGATTATTGTTTGCAAGCATAAAAATCACTTTCCCCTCATTATTTTTCCATCCTGTAACTGGACCGTTCTGTCCGCCATTTGCGCAATATCCAAATCATGGGTGACCATGATCAGCGTTTGCTGGTATTTCTCAGCGATCACTTTTAAAAGCCCTATGACATCATGGCTGGCGGAAGTGTCGAGATTTCCGGTCGGCTCATCCGCAAGAAGGATCGCCGGTTTTGTCGCTAAGGCTCTTGCAATGGCAACCCGCTGCTGCTCCCCACCGGAGAGCATAGATGGAAACATGTCCAGCTTATCTGCAATATGAAGTGTTCTCACTAATTCTTGAATAAATTCTTTATCAACAACAGCGCCGTCAAGTTCCAATGGAAACGTGATATTGTCATAAACATTTAAATCCGGAATCAAATTATACTGTTGAAAAATAAACCCTGCTTTTCTTCTTCGGAAAAGGGCAAGCTGTTCTTCATTCATTTTTGAAAGATCCATGTCATCTACAATCACTGCCCCGGAAGTAGGTCGATCAAGTCCGCCTATCATATGTAAAAGTGTGCTTTTTCCGCAGCCGGACTTTCCGATAATGGAAACAAATTCCCGTTCTTTTACTTCAAAATCTATTCTGTCCAAAGCAATTACCGTTTGAGTGCCGACACGATAATGCTTTGATAAAGAAATTGTTTTTACAATTATTTTTTCCATAACATTCCTTTCTTGTTATCATCTCGACTGCCGCCTTGATGAATTTTTCCGTTAAACGCCGGCTGACGCAAATGTCATTGGTGCTTTTCTCGTTATCTATCATAAAACAGAAAAATCACAAACCGATCACAAAAAGAAAAAATCACAAAATTGTGATTTTCCCACTCGTTTCAATTTGGCAGACAAATATGGAAGGTACTTCCTTTTCCCGTTTCTGATTCCACTTTTATATAGCCGCTTTGCATAGATATGATTTTTCGTGTCAGATATAAACCAATACCGACGCCCTCTGTATCATGAACTTCCGGTTCGCGGTAAAATCGGTTAAAGATTGTCCCCTGCCTTTCCAAAGGAATCCCTTTTCCTGTATCCGTAATGCTGATCTTTGTAAAAACTTCTTCCCGGCATACAGAAATATAGATATTCCCGTTTTCATCTGTATATTTGACCGCATTATCGAGAACATTAAAAAGCGCTTCCGCTGTCCATTTTTTGTCATGCTCTAACCGGAGTGTTTCATCATACGCAACATGAATCTGAATGTTCTTCCGGTCCGCCTTTGGAACGATCGCTCCGATTGCCAATGCAAGAGTTTCCGATATAGGACACTCTGATTTTTCAATTCTAATCGTCCCGCTTTCTAACCTTGAAATTTTTACCATGCTTTGAAGAAGAAAATCCAATTTATCTACCTGCTTACCCATCTTGGCTAAATATTCTGCGTTTTCCTGTATATTTGTTCCATCCGAAAGCAATTCCTGATGCAGTTTCATATTTGCAAGAGCCGTCTTCATCTGATGCGAGGTATCCGATACTAACTCTTTTAGATTCTCTTTTTCCTCGTACAGTTCCTGATTTTTGTGCGTATACAGATCAGAAATACGACACAATTTATCGTATACCCTGCCCCACAGATCATCTTGTTTGTATTCTGTTTTGTCTAACCTTTTTCCATTTAATAAATCTTTTAAGCTCGTTTCTAATTTTCCTGTAAAATCATAAATGTCCCGTTTCAGGCAATGCTCTTTCCATAAAAGACAACAAATGGTCCCCGTCAGTAATAAGATCACCAAGATACAAACTATTTCCATACATACCCCATTCCGTATACGTTTGAAATATAATGATGCTCCTCTGTTTCTATTTTTTTGCGTAAACGGTTGATATTGACAGCAAGAACGTGTTTATCCAGAAGCTGTATCCCGTCTTCCCACAGGGAATCCAGCAGAACAGAATAGGTTAATAATTGCCCCTTATGCTCAATCAGTTTTTTCAGAATATGGTATTCTGTATGTGTAACAGGACAAGTGTTTCCTTCAATCTGTGCAACACCCAACTCAAAATCCACTTTTAAAAATCCATCGTCGTAGATATTTGATTTTTTAATTTCCCTTGAAAGGATAACAGAAATTTTCCTTAACAGGATCTTCATGGAAAAAGGTTTTGTCACATAATCATCTGCTCCTGTTTCATAACCGTTTAAAACATCTTCTTCCAAATCCCGTGCGGAAAGAAACAATACCGATACATTGCTTCGCGCTTTTATCCATCTGCAAAACTCGAATCCGTTGCCATCGGGTAAATTTACATCCAGTATTACCAGATCAAATGTTTGACTGGCTGCAAGAAACTGCCCGTCTTTACAGGTCTGCGCATTATAAACACGATAATTCTCCTTTTGTAAAGCGGCGCAGATCGTACGGTTTAATTCTAGATCATCTTCAAGTACAAGGATTGTGTAAATAGGCCATTCCTCCCGCCTAAAAAATATGTATCATTCTAACATGCGGCACTTTTAAAGTAAAGTGGTTCCAATCATAGCTGGCGATGAGTCAATCCAATCCACAATCTAGCTGACAAATATAAAATTCAAAATTTAAACGCAAAAAATCTGCGCATCAAAAAACCGGAACTCCTTTTCAGGAATTCCGGCCTTCGACGTTCCCTGCGAGAATCGAACTCACAACTAGCGCTTAGGAGTTCGCCCCAGAGGGGTCAAACTGAGACAAACTAGTATGAGACCCGTGCAAAATAATAATAATGATTATATCGCAAAACAATCCACTTCTTCTTTTGTCAGTTCTGCTAATTTTTTTCCCGTCTTTTTCGCATATCTTGACAGTTCCAAAAGATTAACATGGCAGGATGGCGCGTTCACATAAGGGTTCGGTTTCTCATAATAACCCCTCTGTGTATCTCTTACAAATTTAGGTTTCGTTCCATTCATAATGATACACCTCCAATAATTTCCTATTTCGCAACAAATTTTTTTATAATCCTTACATTCTGAATTATACCGTTATCCGTTTTAGCTCATTCAACTGTTTTCGCAACATCATCAATAAGCTTTGCAAAATCTACAGCATTTTTCGAAGTAATAACAGATTTTCCTGTTTCCGCTTCAAGCGCCTGCCGTGCAATACCCGCCACTCGCCCGCCACGACGGGCAACTTTCTGATTTTCTTCAAAGGTTATTGGTTTTTCCTCTTTAGATATATCTGTAGTGGAAGTTTCCGCAAGCATATTTAGGACAAGCTCTGTTGTACTCATATTATCACGCAAATTTTGTTTTTTCAATCCTTTGAGCCTCTTATATTCTTGCGTATTCATACCAGACCAGGCCCGTGTAATTTCATTCGTTAAAATTGCATATTCTTTTCCTTGTGTAATGCCCCTGTCCTGCCATTCATCGGTCAACTCCTTACGAACCTGAATAGCCTGTAATCTTTGATTTATCCATTCTCGCGTATAACCTTTTTGCAGATATGTAGCAAGAGCCCGGTCAATTGTCAGCTCAGGGTCAATCGTCTCTTCAATACGTTCAGTCCCAACGCGAGCTAACCATGCTTTGAATGGCTCTGCTTTTGATGATGGAATTGATTGGATGAGTCGTAAAAGCTGCTCTATCGTTGCAACGTCTGTCATACGTTTTTTTCCGTCAGCAGCAGTCATTTTCAAACCGTGACAGTTTGTCACGGTTTCATTCCCTTCAGCTTTCAACCGCTGTTTTAGCTTACGCCAATATGCCTGCGGATCTGCGCTGTCTGTCAATATAGCAACTACATCCACTATCGAAAAAAACCACTCTTCCTGTTCTTCATCCCATGCGGTACGTATTTTATTGTCTTCATATAATTGAATTTTGTAATTATCCATATATAATCATTAACCCCTCTTATCACAGCATATTTTTGAAGTTCCAATTTGGCACCTCAAGTTTTATCTATCTTTGTTTTGAGGTTGCAATTTGCGACTTCAAGCATCTTGTCCCAATAAATTCATTGTATCAGACCCCTGAACATATTACCACACAAATTTTCTCCACACAGAAAAAGCAAAGCAACCGCCCCTTACGCCATTTTAACAACCAGCGTTATAATAGAAACATTCATCACAAATATCCGCATATACCTCTCCATTCATGAGTCCCATCAGCCTTTTGCATATGAAAAGTCCCAGCCCATTGCCCTGCACCTTGTCCGCATTATTCCCACGATGAAAGCTTTCGAATATCTGCGGCAGTTCTTTCGTTTCAAGAGTACAGCCTGTATTTGATACTGTGATAAGCTCACAGCCGTCCATTTTATCAAATAACGTGGCTGATTTGTAAATTATAATAAAGGAAACCCGCGCATCAAAAAACCGGAACTCCTTTTCAGGAATTCCGGTCTTTGACGTTCCCTGCGAGAATCGAACTCACAACTAGCGCTTAGGAGGCGCTTATTATATCCATTTAACTAAGGGAACCTGCCTGTCCCTTTCCGGGACAGCATATAGAGTATACTATAATTTCTCCAAAAACACAAGTGGACATTACTCGAAATTCATTCTGCCCTGCAGCCAGATCGTGCCTTTGAAACGTCTGCCGACCTCGGGGTTGCCGAGCAGGTCCGCCTCGTTGATGCAGACGTCAAATGTGAGGTCGTTGCACTCGAGATTGATCTGGTATACATTCTCCCGCGTGACTGGGTTGCAGACCCTTGTGTAGTAATTGATGTTTCCCATGATCTGGTACTGGTCGCACTCGATCCCATACGGCATGAAAAAGGTGTCCACAATGGAATAGAGATCCTCCTCGTAGACTCTCCGCGAGAGCATCGAATAGAGGTCCATATCCTCGATCGTCAGACTCTCGATCGCCTCCGGATCGCCGTTGCGCGCCGCCGTGATCAGCTGGTTCCTCTGGGCGATGTTCTGCTCGCGCACCTCATCCGGCTGCTCCACGTCTTTCTTTGCCGGGAGCAGGATCATGCCCTCCGTGGACAGCCCGGACAGCGTCACAGAATTCTTCCTGCAGAAAAGCTGATCCAGAATGCGCTCCCTCTGGCACTCCGCCGGGTTCTGCAGGTAGAAAATAAGGGAAACTCCCAGTCTTCCGTCCTCGCACACGCCCGCGAAGGAATCCCCGTTCACGCGCTTTTCGACCGTGACTTCCTCCGTGGTCGTGATACCGCTCCCTCTATAATATGGAAAGTAATATTCTCTGTGGAAACCCTCTCTGTCCAGACTTCCGCACAGAATGATCCCCATGTCGGGACCGTATTCCTTCTCCATCTCAACAAAGATGCTGTTCTCATCTCTGGCGATGTTCCTGTGGTCGAAATCGCGGAACACTTCCCCCAGGAGCTGCTCCGTCTCCGGCTCACTGCCAAGCTTGCTGAAACCAATTGCCCTCAAATATGAATGCATGATTTCCTCCTACGACTACTTATTTATGGTGATCAACTCCATGCCGCCCATGTACGGTCTGAGCGCCTCCGGGATCCGCACGCTCCCGTCCGCGTTCAGGTTGTTCTCCAGAAACGCGATCAGCATTCTCGGCGGGGCGACCACGGTGTTGTTCAGCGTGTGCGCCAGATATTTGCCGTTCTTGCCGTTCACGCGAATCTTCAGCCTTCTCGCCTGCGCGTCGCCCAGGTTCGAGCAGCTGCCGACCTCGAAATACTTCTTCTGGCGCGGCGACCAAGCCTCGACGTCCACCGACTTCACCTTGAGGTCGGCGAGATCGCCCGAACAGCACTCGAGCGTGCGCACCGGAATGTCCAGCGTGCGGAAGAAATCGACGGTGTTCTGCCACAGGCGGTCAAACCACATCTTGCTGTCCTCCGGCTTGCAGACAACGATCATTTCCTGTTTCTCAAACTGATGAATGCGGTACACGCCGCGCTCCTCGATGCCGTGCGCGCCCTTCTCCTTGCGGAAACACGGGGAATAACTCGTCAACGTGTATGGCAGCTCCTCCTCCGGCAGGATCGTGTCGATGAATTTGCCGATCATCGAGTGCTCGCTCGTGCCGATCAGGTACAGATCCTCGCCCTCGATCTTATACATCATGGCGTCCATCTCGGCAAAGCTCATCACGCCGGTCACCACATTGCTGCGGATCATGAACGGTGGAATGCAGTAGGTAAATCCCCTGCCGATCATGAAATCGCGCGCATAGGATAAGATCGCCGAGTGCAGACGCGCGACGTCGCCTATCAGGTAATAAAACCCGTTGCCCGCTACCTTGCCCGCGGACTCCATGTCGATCCCTTTGAATTTTTCCATAATCTCTGTGTGATACGGAATCTCGAAATCCGGGACGACCGGCTCGCCGAATCTCTGCACTTCCACATTCTCGCTGTCGTCCCTGCCGATCGGCACGGAAGGATCGATGATGTTCGGGATCACCATCATGATCTTGAGCAGCTGATCCTCGACTTCCTTCTCTCTCTTGCTGAGCTCCTCGGTCCTCTGAGCGTTCTCGGTCACCTGTTTCTTGACCTCCTCCGCCTCCTCCTTCTTGCCCTGCGCCATCAGCGCGCCGATCTGTTTGGAGATCTTGTTGCGGTTCGCGCGCAAGCCTTCGACTTCCTTCTTGATCTCGCGGTTCTCCTTGTCGAGCGCGAGCACCTGGTCGACCAGCTCCAGCTTTTCGTCCTGGAATTTATTCTTGATGTTCTGCTTTACCAGCTCAGGATTCTCCCTGACAAACTTGATATCTAACATGTCTCTGCCTCCGGTTTTCTATTGAGTGTTCTAATGAATTCTCTATTATGTTTTCTACTAAGTATTTTATTGCGTTTTCTATTAAATTTTCTATTAAGTTTTGGATCGTCCTGTGATTTAAGTCACACGGCTATTTCCTGCCGAATAGCCTTTATCATATACTATTTTTCACATTTCGTAAAGTGGAAATTCAACAGTTCAGCCATACTGGGGAAAGATAAGACCGCTGAGACGTATTTATACGTCAGAGGCTGGATTATTTCACATCTCCAAAATAATTCACCGCCTGCCTCAGCGCCTCCTTCTCCTCCTGCCCGAGCACGACGTAGGACTCGCCCTTAACGATCTCCTTCACATAAGTGTAACAGCCTTCCCTGCCGTGTATCGCGTTGAGCACAAAGCCGGAATCGCTCTCGTCGAGCATCGCGAGCGCAAAGCTGAGTCTGCCGCCCACATCAGGAAACGCGTCGTATTTCACAATGCCGATCTTGTTTGCCGTGCGGCTCTGGATCTCCTTGATCCGGCGAATCTCATTTGCCTGCACACTTGCCATCTCCGTCAGCTTGTCAACCTCCAGAAATTTCTGCGCGAACGCCTTCTCCAGCGACGCCGCATCCCTGCCCTTCATAAAAATGCGGTATTTCTTGAGAAATCGGGTCATTTTCATGGAAACCCGCACCATATACAGCAGCACAAAAACCATGATCCCCATCATGATGACGACAATGATTCCGGGATCGATCCCCAATGAATTCAAAATATTACTCTGCATCTATCGTTACGCTCCTATATACAATATGTGATTATTTAATTGTCTCTGTCTGATTCGGAATAGACTGAAATAAATCCATCAGCCGCTCCAGCTCCTCATTTGAATAATAGTCAATCACGATTTTTCCGCGATTATTCGCCTTGTGATTGATCGACACCTTCGTGCCGAGCATCGCCTTCATCTTTTCCTCCAGATCCTGGTAAATGAACCGATTCGGGATCTCCGGCTTTGTCTTCTTCTCCTTCTCTTTCGCGGAGAGCGACTTCATGAGGCGTTCCACATCTCTGACGCTCAGTTTTTCATCAAAAACACGCTGCGCCAGGCGGAATTGCAGCTCCTTGTCCTCTGTCCCGAGCAAGGCTCTCGCGTGTCCTGTCGAGATCATCTCGTCGATCACCATCTGCTGGACCCGCTCGTCCAGTTTCAGAAGGCGCATGGAATTTGTAACGGCGGCGCGGCTCTTGGACACGCGCTCCGCCACCTCGTCCTGTTTCAGGTGGAATTCTGTCAGCAGACGCTTGAACGCTGCCGCCTCCTCGATCGGATTCAGGTTCTCGCGCTGAATGTTCTCGATCAGTGAGATCTCAACGATCTGCTGGTCATTGTAGTCCCGGATGATAACCGGCACTTCCTTCAGCCCCGCCATCTTCGCGGCGCGCCACCTGCGCTCACCGGCAATGATCTCATAATAACCGTCCCTTTTCTGAACGATCAGAGGCTGTATCACCCCATACTGCCGGATCGAGTCTGCAAGCTCCAAAAGCGCATCTTCGTCAAAGGTCTTTCTCGGCTGTTCCCGGTTCGGCTCGACTTCGGTGAGCTTAAGCCTGACTTCCTCTTTCTTGACGACAGTCTTCGGCTCAGCCGGTTTCGTCTCCTTTGTCGTCGATTTCTTCGCCGGACTCTGTTTTGGTATCAGGGAATCCAGTCCCTTTCCTAATCCTTTTTTTACTGCCATTCTTCTTCTCCCCTATGTATTACTTCTTCCGCCAACAAGTGGTAAGCCTCCGCCCCCGCGGACTTCTTGTCATATTCCGTAATCGGAAGTCCATAGCTCGGCGCCTCCGCCAGACGCACATTTCTAGGAATGATCGTCTTGTAAATGGTCTGGTTAAGGTTACTCTTCACATTCTCAACCACCTGCAGAGACAGGTTTGTCCGCGCGTCAAACATCGTGAAAACAACACCCTCGATCTCCAGATCCGAATTCAGCCTTTCCCTGACAAGATCGATCGTATGGATCAGCTGGCTGAGTCCTTCCAGCGCATAATATTCGCATTGTATCGGCACGAGAACCGTATCTCCCGCGCACATGGAATTGATCGTCAGCATATTCAGCGACGGTGGGCAGTCGATCACGATAAAATCATAGTTCTCTTTCACGTCATCAAGCGCCTTTTTCAGTAAAAATTCCTTCTCATCGATTCCAAGCAATTCGATCTCCGCGCCCGCAAGATTGATATTGGACGCAACCACAGACAAATTCGGGAATTTTTCCTTCTGAATGCAATCTTCCAGCTTGCTCTCCCCAAGCAAAAGCTCGTACACAGTATTCTCGACATCGTCTTTTTCTATGCCGAAACCACTTGTCGTATTGCCCTGGGGATCCATATCAACCACCAGAACCTTTTTCCCAAGCTCGGCAAGCGAGGCGGACAGATTAATCGTCGTTGTGGTCTTCCCCACTCCGCCTTTCTGATTGGCAACCACGATCGTTCTTCCCATAAAAATTATTTTCCCCCTTTGTAGAATCCTGATACAGAGACAGTATATCATATAAAAAACCGTTTGGAAATGTTTCACGTGAAACATTTTTCATTTTAGGATTTTTTTAAGAATTTATCGGGTCTCATGCAGGGAATCTGCTGCATTTTTTATCATGGTCTTCATGTTTTTGAGTTCACTCTTACAGCGGCTCCGATCATTGTATAAGAGGTCGAGACAAAGTTCGGTCTTTTTGTAGAGCTCAGCTAAAAATTTAGCAGAAATCGGAGAGTTTCCGGGAGTTTCAGAATCCTGTTCCTGATTTTCCAGGTCGTGTTTTTGCACTTCTGAACTCCGTTCTTGGTTTTCCGAATCTGGTTTTTGGTTCTCTGAACCCTGTTTCTGGTTCTCTGAATCCTGTTTTTGTTCCTCTAAACTTTTTTCTTGTTTATCTGAATTTTGATTTTGTTTTTTCGGGCTCTGTTCCTGTACTCCTAAATTCTGCTCTTGTACTTCCGAATCTTGTTTCCATATTTCCGAGTCTTGTTTTTGTTCTTTCTGGTCGTATCTTTGTATTTCTGAGTCTTGTTCCCGTATTCCCGAATCCTGTTTTTCTGAACTTGTATTCTCTGTCTGTTCCAGCTCTTCCAAGAGCTTTTCGTATTCCTTATTTTTCGCGACACCTTCCTCTATAAAAGACTTCACGTAATCAATATCCCGATTGATTTTTTGAATATTATTCTTCGCCTCCTCCAGCTTGCCTTCCAGTTCCGTATCCATGACCCGCGGAGAAAAAATATTCGTGTCGACATTCTTCTCGGTCTGCAGGGTTTCCAGCCATTCTTTCGCGGTATCCAGATCATTCAGCAGATCTTTCATTTGTTTTTCAAGACCGTTTAGTTTTTCCTTGTTTTCGGTCCTCAATTCCATAATATATTCCTTAATCATGACAACGTATCTCCTTTCTCTCTACTATACTATTTTTTCTTCGTGTTGAAAAGATTTATCATTGTATTATTTCAAAAAAATGTTTATAATAATAGCGAAAATAGAAATGTTTCACGTGAAACATGATAAATGGACGGAGTGAATCAGATATGGGAAAAATCAAATCATTGATAAAAACATCTGCGCTGGCTACGGGGATTCTGCACTGTGCAAACAAACTGGTAGAATCGAATCTCACCGCAATTATAAATACAAAAAGCAACGGAAAATATTATCACTGGAGTCATGGGACCGTTTATTACAGAGTCATTGGGCAGGGAAAACCGCTCCTGCTGATCCATGACCTGACTGCGTTTTCTTCCTCTTATGAATGGACACAGGTGATTGATCAGCTTGCCTCGAATCATACGGTTTATGTGCCTGATCTGATCGGCTGCGGCAAATCCGACAAACCCGGTATCGTTTATACCAATTACTTTTTTGTTCAGATGATTCAGGGATTCGTCAAGAACGTGATAGGAGAGAAGACCGATGTGATTGCAAACGGCTTGTCGTCCTCTTTCGTTCTGATGGCAAACACAGCCGAGAAAGACCTGTTCGGTGATATTATAATGATCAATCCAAAAAGTATAAAATATCTGAAGGCGACGCCGGATCAGAAATCGAAATTCCTTGTAAAGCTGTTCCAGCTACCGGTGATCGGGAAATCTCTGTATTACCTTGCCGCGAGCAAGAACAATATCGACTATTATCTGACGGAAACCTGTTTTTACAGCCCCTTTAAGGCGACACCAGCGATACTCAAGGCATATTACACGGCGGCACATACTTCGCTTGGAAACGGAAAAATGCTTTTCGCAAGCCTGCTTGGCAATTACCTCAATATAGATATCTCCAGAGCGCTCGAGAAAGCAGAGAACCGTATCTTCCTCATCAGCGGAGAGCAGATGGAAAACCGGCAGACAATCGAGTCCGCCTACCTGAAACTAAACAAAAATATAATTTCTCTTTCTGTTCCAAAGACAAAAAGTCTGCCCCAGCTGGAAGAACCGGAGCAGACTCTGTATCTCTTGCGTTCTATATAATACCTACAGTACTCAAAGCGGCTCCTTTGAAGGCATCCCGGCTTTCCGCGGATATTTCAGAGGAGTCGCTTTCCTCTTTTCAATCACGATCAGACTTCTCTTAATATCGCTCTGCGGCAGACAAAAATCCCTCACCTCTTTTATCTCGCCTCCCAGCAGCGACAAGGCTCGTCCGGCGCTTTCAATTTCAATATCGATATTTGTCGATTTGTAGGAGATGAACATATCTCCTGTTTTTACGAACGGAAGACAGTATTCCGAAAGAGAAGAGAGGTTCGCGACCGCCCTCGACACACACAGATTGAATTGTTCGCGGAAGGTTTCCTCCCTCGCCGCGTCCTCCGCCCGCGCGTGGATCGCCGTGATACCCTCCAGCGATAGCATCGGGATCAGCTCATTCAGGAAACCGACGCGTTTCTTGAGAGAATCCAGAAGAACGACCTTCAGATGCGGGAACATGATCTTGAGCGGAAGTCCCGGAAATCCGGCTCCCGTGCCGACGTCGATCACGCTTTCATACTGATTCATATCACAGACCTTCACGACAGACAGACTGTCCGCAAAATGTTTCAGGACGACGTCCGTATAGTCCGTGATCGCGGTCAGGTTCATGACTTTGTTTCTCTCCGTGAGAAACTGATAGTAGGTCAAAAACTGATCCATCTGCTTTTCAGACGGGGACAGTCCTAATTTTCTAAATATATCTACAATTGTCGATTTATCTGCGCTGTTTTTATTCATACTTTCACTCATACTTTTCTTATACTTTTCTCATGCTTTTATTCATGTTTTTATTCATGTTTTTTCATGTTCCTATTCAAACTCTTATTCATGCTTTTGTTTATATTTTTATTCATGCATTTTATTCACGCTTGTTCCGCTGTCTTTCCTTCTCCAGGTAGACCAAAAGAACGGAGATATCCGCCGGAGATACCCCGGCGATCCTGGACGCCTGACCGATCGAAGAGGGCTGAAACTGTTTCAGTTTCTGCCTTGCCTCAATGCGTAGGCTCGGCACATCGTCGTAGTTCAGTTCTTCCGGGATACGCTTTTTCTCAAGCTTGCGGAATTGCTCCACCTGCCGCATTTGGCGTTTCAGATACCCGTCGTATTTGATCAGAATATTTACCTGATCCGTCACTTCCTTCGAGAGCGCCGGGCGTTCCGGATCAAGCTCCGCGAGCAGTTCATAGGAGAGCTCCGGTCGGCGGATCAGCTCCGCAAGCGTCGCGGAGGTGGAATCCTTTAACCCAATGCTCCCGGATGATTCGAGAAACTCCTGCACCTTTCTTCCCGTTCCGACAAAGGTCTTTTCCAGACGGCAGATTTCCTGTTCGATCTCTGTCTCCTTCCGAAGGAGCTTTCGGTAGCGATCTTCATCGATCAGCCCGATCTCATAGCCTTTCTTCGTCAGCCTGAGATCGGCGTTGTCCTGCCGCAAAAGAAGGCGGTACTCTGCGCGGGAGGTCATCATTCGGTACGGTTCGTGGTTCTCCTTTGTGACGAGGTCGTCGATCAGGACGCCAATGTATGCCTCCGAACGATCCAGAAGAAACGGTTCCTGTCCCCGTATCTTTCGCGCCGCATTGATCCCAGCCATCAGTCCCTGCGCCGCAGCCTCCTCGTAACCGGAGCTGCCGTTGAACTGCCCGGCGCTGAACAGACCGGAAATCTCCCTGAATTCAAGGGACAATTTCAGCTGCCGCGCGTCGATGCAGTCGTATTCGATTGCATAGGCGTTTCGGACGATCTGCGCATGCTCCAGTCCCGGCACAGATCGATACATCTGAATCTGTACGTCCTCCGGGAGAGAGCTTGACATTCCTCCGACATACATTTCGTCCGTGTGGATCCCTTCCGGCTCGATGAATACCTGATGTCTCGGCTTTTCGGAAAAACGGACCACCTTATCCTCGATCGAAGGGCAGTAGCGAGGCCCGGTCCCTTCAATCATGCCGGAAAAGAGGGGAGAGCGGTCAAGATTTTCCCGAATGATCTCGTGTGTTTTTTCGTTCGTATAGGTCAGCCAGCAGGAGACCTGCTCCTTCTGGATCGCGTCCGGATCCGTCGTGAAGGAGAAAGGAACGATCACTTCATCTCCTTTTTGCTCCTCCATCTTTGTAAAATCAATGGATTTTTTTGCGATGCGCGCCGGAGTCCCCGTCTTGAACCGGTACATCGTGATCCCGTTTTTCAGGAGAGAATCCGTCAGATGGTTCGCCGCCTGAAGTCCGTTCGGTCCGGTGTTGGTGCTGACGTCCCCGTAGATACAGCGCGCCTTCAGGTAAGTGCCGGTGCACAGGATCGCGGCTTTGCAGTGATAGACAGCGCCGGAGATCGTCTTTACCCCTGTCAGGATCTTGTCCTCCACGATCAGCTCTGCGACTTCCATCTGCTTGATCATCAGATGCTCCGTCCGCTCCAGCACACGCCGCATACTCCTGGAATAATCGGATTTGTCCGCCTGCGCGCGAAGAGAGTGTACGGCAGGTCCCTTGGAGCGGTTCAGCATTTTTGACTGGATAAAGGTTTTGTCGATATTTTTTCCCATCTCCCCGCCAAGCGCGTCCACTTCGCGGACAAGATGTCCCTTGGAACTTCCCCCAATGTTCGGATTGCACGGCATCAAGGCGATGCTGTCGATGCTGACCGTAAACATCACCGTCTCCATTCCGAGCCGCGCGCACGCGAGCGCCGCCTCACAGCCGGCATGTCCGGCTCCGACGACTACCACGTCCACAAATTCTTCTACCTTACTCATACCGCGTTCTCCAATCGTTCCCGCCATCTGTTTCGTTTACTTTTGCTTTTTACTTTCCCATACAAAATCAGCCAAACTTTCATTGTAAAAATTCTTCTACTTTACGCATACTATGCTATCAAATTGCTCCCGCTATCTGCCGCATTTACTTTTCCACTTATTTTCCCATGCAGAATCTGCCGAAAATCTCATTGATCAGGTCTTCCCCGACCGATTCCCCGATAATTTTCCCGAGGGACGCGTATGCCTCCATCAGATCGATGGAATAAAAATCTTCCGGCATTCCGTCCTCGATGCTCTGCAGCACCTTTTCCAGACTGTTCTTTGTCTCAATCAGGGACGTCTTCTGTCTGGCGTTTGTAATGTATACCTCGTCGTTGAAGGTGATTTTTCCATTATAAAACAATTCACGGATCTGCTCCGCCAGACGCTCCAGCCCCGTGTGCTCCAGCGCGGAGACGGTGAGGATCGGAGAGGAAGGTCCGAAAAATTCCCGGAGCTGTTCCGCCGTCGTCACCGGCGGAAGGTCAGATTTATTCAAAAGGACGATCGTTTTCTTCTCCGAAAGCGCTTTCATGATCTCCCGGTCATTTTCGTCGATTTCCGACGAGGAATCGACCACATAGATCACCAGATCCGCCTGCACCGCCTTTTCCTTCGCCCTCTCAACGCCGATCTTCTCCACAGCGTCCTCGGTACTGCGGATCCCCGCCGTATCGATCAGATTCAAAAGGATCCCGTTCAGGGACAGGCTCTCCTCGAGCACGTCCCTCGTCGTCCCCGCCACCTCCGTCACGATCGCGCGGTCCTCTCCAAGGAGCGCATTCAGGAGAGAAGATTTCCCGACGTTCGGCTTGCCGAGGATCACTGTCTGGATTCCTTCCTTCAAAAGCCGCCCGTCGTTCGCGGAATCGATCATTTGATTGATCTCTTCCAGGATCCGGCGCGTCTCATTCTGAAGGGACGCCGCGTAGCCGTCCAGGCTGATGTGCTCCGGATCGTCCAGCGCCGCCTCAATAAACGCGAGCTGTTCAAGGATATCCGCCCGCAAGCGCGTGATCTTCTCATGGACAGAGCCTTTCAGTTGGCTGACCGAGCTCTTCAGCGCAAACTCGTTCTTTGCCTGAATCACATCGATAACCGCCTCCGCCTGAGACAGGTCGATCCGTCCGTTCAGAAAGGCGCGCTTGGTAAATTCGCCGGGTTCCGCGGGTCTCGCCCCGTTTCGGATCACCACATCGAGCACGCGGCGCACTGAGTAGATCCCTCCGTGACAGTTGATCTCCACCGTATCCTCCGTGGTGTAGCTCTTCGGCGCGCGCATCAGAGTCACAAGCACTTCGTCGATGACCTCGCCGCCGTCCTGAATAAACCCGTAATGAATCGTATGAGACGGCTGATCCGACAACTTTTTCTTATTATCTCTGGAACGATAGATCCTGTCAATCACAGAAAACGCCTGATCTCCGCTGATGCGGATGATCCCGATCCCGGAACCCGCCACAGCGGTCGAGATCGCGGCTATCGTGTCATTCTCCATATGTCACCTCTGAAAAGAATCCAATATTGAACTATCTGCACATATCGAGTCTCTTTCATAGATATGTCTCTAAAATCTATGAAGAAAATCCAACATTGAGCTGTTTACACATATCGTATCTCTTTCATAGATATATTTCTAAAATCTACGAAGAAAATCCAATATTGATACCTCTGAAATCTGTGAAAAAAATAGCCCGTTTGAATGCCGAACGAGCTATTTTTTTGCGTTATCCTGATAAGAGTTCTCTATTTCTTCCTGAGCGTCACGACCACTTTCCTGCAGGGCTCCTCGCCCTCGCTGTGGGTCGTCACATAGGGATCGTTCTGCAGCGCGGAGTGTATGATCCGACGCTCGTACGGGTTCATCGGCTCAAGGAATACCGGTCTTCTCGTCTTCTTTACCTTGAGTGCTATATTCTTTGCGAGATTCTCAAGCGTGGCTTTCCGTCTGCTGCGGTAATCCTCTGTGTCTAGTTTCACGCGGACGTAAGCCGCCTTGCCCTTATTCACGACGAGGCTGGTGAGGTACTGGAGAGAATCCAGCGTCTGTCCCCGCTTGCCGATCAGGATACCCATATCGTTTCCGATAAGGTCGACAGAGAGCATATCGTCCTCAAAACTCGTCTGAACCTCAACCTCCATCTCCATGGTGTGGAACACGTCCTTCAGGAAGGTCTCAGCCCTCTTGCAGACGACTTTGGGATCCGCCGGAACTCTCGGCTGTCTCGGCTCGGAATCTGTCTTTGGCGTCTCATTGTCGCTCACGGTCTCTGTTGGGGTCTCCCTTTTTGTTTCTGTGAAGGTTTCCTTTTTTTCTTCTCTGATCTCTTTATTCTCTCTGTTTTCCTTTTTTCCTTCTTTGTTCTCTTTTTTCTCTTCTTTTCTGGTCTCTTTCTTTTCTTTCTTTATTTCCTTTTTGATTTCTTCGGATTCTTTCTTTTCTTTCTTTGCCTCTTTTTTTGTTTCTTTCTTTTCTTTCTTGTCGTCTCCGAAGACTTCCTTCAAGAGATCTTCATCGGTGAATTTTCTCTTCGCCTCGATGACTGCCTTTTTGCCGCCGATCCCGAAGAATCCAGCCGTACCCTTTTCGATGACCGTGTATTCAATATTGTCACTGCTTGTCCCAAGTTCTATGGAAGCCTCAGTGATCGCATCTTCTACTGTTTTTGCCGCAACTCTGATTGAATCCATGATTCCTCTACCTCCTGTATTACTTCTTGTTATTTCTCTCGTTGTACTGCTTTACCATCTGCGCTTTGGCTGCAAGACTTCCGGGCTTAGCTGTCGAGGTGCTGTTGTAATAATCGGTCGCCTTCTTGATCTTCGCCTCTTTTTCTTCCTCGGAGATCTCCGGTTTCTGCTCGATATTCCTGGTATTGATCTTCGCCGTGTTTGTGATCTTCTGCGGCGGAAGTCCCTGTTTCTCGCGCTTTTTATTTGTCTTTTCAAGATTCTTCTTGATCAGCTCGTCGACGTCCACCTTGTCCATCTGCTTGTTGACGAACAGCTGCTGAATGCAGCGGACCACCGCGCCGGCGATCCAGTAGATGCCCATACCGACCGGAAGAGTGAGGCAGAAGACTGCCGACATGATCGGCATTACCATGTTCATCGTCTTCATGGTGCTGTTCATCGTGTCGTTCTGGTTTGCCGACGTGTCCTGCCCGGTTGACAGCAGCTTTGTGTTCAGCCACTGGGAGACCGCGGAAAGGATCGGGACCAGCGCCGCGCCGATCACAAGCAGGATCGCGCCTGACGCGAGCGCCGTCGTGATGATCTGCAGCGGAGCGTCCGCGATATTCAGACCGAGGAAATAGTTCATCTTGTCAACCTTTTCCTGTGTCTCCGCAGCCGTGGACGCGATGCTCGGGAACTTTTCAACGAGCGCCGTCCAGTTCGCCGACTTGAATTTGTAAAGTACGTCGATCAGGGTGAGATTTGTCATCTCCTTGAACGCGACCGCGTTCGTCTTCGCGATCTCAGCCATAAATTCTTCCGCGCCGGGCAGCTTGATCAGAGCCTCGGCGAGCGGCATGAACGCGTTCTTCACAGAGTCAACGTAAGCCGGAATATTCCAGATCACGCGGTACAGGGCGAACAAAATCGGCATCTGAATGATCAGCTGCAGACAGCTCCCCATCGGGTTGACGCCGTATTTTGCGTAGACTGCCTGCGTCTCCTCGTTCATTTTCATCATGGCTGCCTGATCCTGATTCTTGCCCTTGTATTTCTTCTGAATCGCCTGCAGCTCAGGGTTCATTCTGCTCGAAAGCTTTGAAAACTTCTGCTGCTTGATCGTAAGCGGCATCAGGAGCATATAAATCACGATCGTAAAAAGAATGATACAGAGACCGATATTCGGAAGACCGACCTTCTCCTGAACCCAGAAAATGGCATTCATGATATAACCAAGCAGGTTCGCTACCGGTCCGATCAGAAATGCCGTGCTTTTTGTCAATAACATTCGCTAAATTCCTCCTCATGGAACGGGGTCATATCCACCTTTGGAAAAAGGATTGCAGCGCAGGATTCTCCACGCGGCAAGCGCCCCTCCCTTGCACGCCCCGTATTTCTCGACCGCCTCGAGCCCATACTGGGAACAGGTCGGAAAATAAGGACACTTCGTGCTTTTCATCGGTGAGATATATTTCTGATAACCTTTAATCAGAAAAATTAAGATTCGTTTCATTTCCTTCCTTCACTTCTTTCTTGCCGGCATGTCCCACGATCCCGTGGAGCCTGCCGAGGTGAAGCAGCGCGCTCTCGATTTCAAAGAAATTTCTTTCTTTAGCGCCTGGTCTTGCGACAACAACCATGTCAAGACCACCAACAAATTCTTTTTCATTCAGACGGTAGCTTTCGCGGATCAGCCGCGTGATCCGATGTCTCACGACGCTGTTTCCCACTTTTTTGCTGACCGAAATACCGATTCGATTCCTCTGCGCATCCTTCCTCAAAATATACATGACCAGATATTTGTTTGCGTATGATTTTCCGTTTCGGTAGACACGCTGGAACTCGTCATTTTTTTTCAGAGATTCTGAAAATATCATATCGTTTCCTTTTCTTTGAATGAAAGAAAAAAAGACTGCCGCAAAATGGCACCCGTTGAATTCCGGGGTGCCTTTCTCGCAGCAATCTTTATGCAGATAATACTTTTCTTCCTTTTGCTCTTCTGGCAGCCAGAACCTTTCTTCCGCCCGCTGTGCTCATTCTGGAACGAAATCCGTGCACTCTGGCTCTTGACCTTTTCTTCGGCTGAAATGTCATTTTCATATGTCAGACACCCCCTTTTCCTTTTCTGTCATGTATATTTTCAGAAAACACCGGTTCAATTATATGCAAAAATGTCCTGTAAGTCAAGCAAATCCTGTACTTTTTTGAAAAACCGGGGTGAATGCGCGTTCGGAAATCTTTCACAATGTTTTATCCACAGATTGTTAATAAATTGTGGATAACTTTTCATTGCTAAATTATCTATTTTAGGTTAATATTAGAGTAGGAAAAAATGGTTTTTTGGAGATTACGACATGGAAGAATTAAAAGAAAAATGGGAAGAGATCCTGTATCTCGTCAAAGTAGAACACGAACTGTCAGAGATTTCCTTCAAGACATGGCTCAAGCCGCTGCAGGTACATGACGTCTCCGACCATACCGTATTTATCCTTGTCCCTTCGCAGCAGATGGGGATCGATTATATTTCAAAAAAATATACGTTCCCGCTCAAGGTAGCGATCGCGGAGATCACCGGGAAGGAATATGAAATCGAGTTTATCTCCCCGGAGCTTGCGAAGAGCAGCGAATCAAAAAGACCTGTACCGAATCTTGTCTCCTCAGAGTCGCTCTCGATTGCGGAGAAGGCAAACCTGAATCCGAAATATACGTTCGATACTTTTGTCGTCGGCAACAACAATAAGTTCGCCCACGCGGCGGCGCTTGCCGTCTCGGAATCTCCGGGAAAGATGTACAATCCGCTTTTCATCCACGGCGGAGCGGGACTCGGTAAGACACACCTGATGCACTCGATCGCGCATTTCATTCTGAATGAGAACCCGACGAAGAAAGTGCTCTACGTGACAAGCGAGACCTTCACCAACGAGCTGATCGACTCGATCCGTAACGGAAACAACACGGCAATGACGAAGTTCCGTGAGAAATATCGGAACGTCGACGTCCTCCTGATCGACGACATTCAGTTTATTATAGGAAAAGAGGCGACACAGGAAGAATTTTTCCATACGTTCAACGACCTGCATGGAAACAAAAAGCAGATCATCATCTCCTCGGACAAGCCTCCGAAGGACATTGAGACGCTCGAGGCAAGATTGCGCTCCCGTTTCGAGTGGGGGCTGATCGCAGACATCACGTCGCCGGATTTCGAGACGCGCATGGCGATCCTTCACAAAAAAGAAGAGATGGACGGATACAACATCGACAATGAAGTCATCAAATACATTGCGATGAACATTAAGTCCAATATCCGTGAGCTCGAAGGCGCGCTCAACAAGCTGGTCGCGCTGAGCAAGCTGGAAAACCGCGAGATCACGGTCCTCCTCGCGCAGGAGGCGCTCCAGGATATCATCTCTCCCAGCGAGAAAAAGGAGATCACGCCGGACCTCATTATCTCCACGGTGGCAGAGCATTTCCATATTTCGCCGGAAGATATCCGCAGCACAAAGAGGAACAACGACATCGTCTATCCCAGACAGATCGCCATGTACCTCTGCAGCAACATGACGCCTCTCGGACTCAAAAAGATCGGCGCCGAGCTGGGCAACCGCGACCACTCAACCGTGATCCACGGCTCGAACAAGATCGCCGAAGCAATGCGCAACTCCGAGACGGTGCGCAACACGATCGATATATTAAAGAAGAAAATCAATCCGAACTGACCATAGACCGATTATCCACTTGTCCACAGGATAACAGACGAATAATATGTTCAGTCTCTGTGGACAGACAGACGGTCCTTTATCATGAAAAAATCAGGCTGTTTATAACCGGAAGGTTGTCCTGTCCCTGTCACAGGCGTTTCCACATGATTATCCGGTCGTCAAATGTTCCCCTTTTCAGGGAAAAAAAGGATTTTCTACATATCCACAGCCTATAATAAGATTACTGCTTATTTTTTATTTCTATATTTATTTTTGAAGGGAGAAGACAAATGAAAATCAACTGTGAAAAAAATGCTTTGCTCAAAGGAATCAACACCGTGATGAAAGCAGTCTCTTCCAAGACGACCATGCCAATTCTGGAATGCATTTTGATCGACGCGTCGGCAGAAGAAATAAAATTCACCGCAAACGACATGGAGCTCGGCATCGAGACAAAAGTAGAGGGAACGATCCTTGAGAAAGGAATCATCGCTCTGGAGGCAAAGATTTTTTCTGATATCATAAGGAAACTCCCGGACAATGTCGTCTCGATTTCCACGGAACCAAATTATATGACGACGATCCGTTGCGAAAACACAAATCTTTCCATCATGGGACGAGACGGAGAGGATTTCTCCTATCTTCCTTTTATTGAGAGAGAAAACGGCATCAGCATTTCTCAATTCACGCTGAAGGAGCTGATTCGGCAGACGATCTTCTCCATCGCCCAGAATGAGAGCAACAAAATGATGACGGGAGAATTGTTCGAGATCACCAACGATACCTTGAGAGTGGTTTCGCTGGACGGACACAGGATCTCGATCCGCAAAATTGAGTTAAAGAAACCTTACGGAGAAAAGAAGATTATCGTTCCCGGAAAAACTCTGATGGAGATTTCCAAGATTCTGAACGGCGGGACAGAGGATATGGTTGACATCTATGTCACGGACAATCATATTTTCTTTGAGTTTGAACAGACGATCGTCGTGTCCAGGCTGATAGAAGGGAATTACTTCCGGGTCGATCAGATGCTTTCCAACGATTACAACACGAAGATCACGATCAACAAAAAGAACCTTCTCGACTGTATCGACCGTGCGACGCTCATGGTAAAAGAGGGCGACAAGAAACCGATCATATTGAATATAAAAGAAAATGTCATGGAGGTTAAGATCACTTCTCAGATCGGTACGATGAACGAATCCATTGATATTGATCTGGAAGGGAGTGACATTAAGATCGGATTCAACCCGAAGTTCTTTATCGAGGCTCTGCGGGTGATCGACGATGAGACGGTCGACATTTACTTTATGAATCCGAAGGCGCCTTGTTTTATCCGGGATGAGAAAGAATCTTACATTTATCTGATTCTGCCGGTGAATTTTATCGACATGCCTTGATCTGATTTTGGGGAGAAAACGGTATATGGAAACGTTTGAACTGAAATTAAGAGATGAATTTATCAAGCTTGGGCAAGCGCTGAAAGCGGCGGGAGCCGCGGAGAACGGCGTCGAGGCAAAGTATATGATCCAGGACGGAAAAGTTTCAGTGAATGGAGAGACCGAACTTCGCCGCGGAAGGAAATTGTTTGACCGGGATGAAGTGATTTGCGGCGATCGTCTGATTAAAATTACAAAATAAAACTTATTCGTTAAAGCTGGTGGAGAAATGATCGTCGAGTCGATTCAATTGAATCATTTCCGGAATTACGATAAACTTGAGTTGAAGTTGGACAAGGGAACAAATCTCTTTTTTGGAGACAACGCGCAGGGAAAGACAAACATTCTGGAGTCAGTTTATCTGTGCGGGACAACTCGTTCCCACAAAGGGAGCAAGGACAGGGAGATCATCCATTTTGGGGAAGAAGAATCCCATATTTGTATGAAAATCAGGAAAGCCGAGATTCCTTACCGGATCGATATGCATCTGAAAAAGAACCGGACAAAGGGAATTGCGATCAACAAAATGCCAGTCAGAAAAGCCAGCGAGCTGATCGGTCTCGGCAATTTTGTTTTTTTCTCACCGGAGGATCTCAACCTCATAAAAAACGGTCCTTCTGAGCGGAGAAGATTTCTGGATATGGAGCTCTGTCAGCTGGACAAGATTTATCTGTATCACCTGTCCAGCTACAACAGAACCTTGAACCAGAGAAACAAATTGCTGAAGGATTACAACTTTTATCCGGAGGCGGACACGATGCTTGACGTTTTCGATGAGCAGCTTGTCAGCCACGGCGTGGTTCTGATCGAATTGAGAAAAAAATTTGTAGAGGAGCTCAATGATATTATTGGCGGAATTCACAGCAATCTGTCCGGGAACAAAGAAAAACTCCTTCTCGCATACGAGAATCAAACAGAAAAAAAGGACTTTGAAAAGAAATTAAAAGAAAACAGAGAAAAAGACATTCGGACAAAGCTGACAAACAGCGGTCCGCACAGAGACGATCTCTGTTTTCTCATTGATGAGATCGATATCCGAAAGTATGGTTCACAGGGGCAGCAAAGGACAGCGGCGCTTTCTCTGAAACTTGCGGAGATCGAGATCGTAAAGAAAAAAGTAAAAGACACTCCGGTACTTCTGCTGGACGACGTTCTCTCGGAGCTCGACAGCAGCAGACAAAAATATCTTCTGGAAAGTATCCATGATATCCAGACTTTGATTACCTGTACCGGAATTGATGATTTTGTCAGCTGCAATTTCAAAATAAATAAACTTTTCGAAGTGATAGAAGGAAAAGTAAAAGAAAAGTAAGAGGAAAAATTATTTAGGAGGGTTTCCATGAGTGCAGAATACGGTGCGGACCAGATCCAGATTCTGGAAGGTCTCGAGGCAGTGAGAAAAAGACCCGGTATGTATATCGGAAGTACTTCGGCGAGGGGACTTCACCATCTTGTCTATGAGATCGTGGATAATTCCATCGATGAGGCGCTGGCTGGTTACTGTAATTATATTACCGTCACGATTCACAAGGATAATTCAGTCACCGTCACGGATAATGGCAGAGGTATTCCGGTCGGAATCAACCAGAAAGCGGGACTTCCGGCTGTGGAGGTCGTGTTTACCGTGCTCCATGCCGGAGGAAAATTCGGCGGCGGGGGTTACAAAGTGTCCGGCGGTCTGCACGGCGTGGGTGCATCGGTCGTGAACGCGCTTTCCGTGTGGCTGGAGGTGGATATCTACCATGAAGGGAAAATCTATCACCAGAGGTACGAGAGAGGCAACGTGGTCGACAAGCTCAGGATCACAGGCGACTGCGACCCGGAAAAGACCGGGACAAAAGTTACGTTTCTCCCGGACGATGAGATCTTCGAGGAGACGATTTTTGACTACAATACGCTGAAACAGAGACTGCGCGAGATGGCGTTTCTGACGAAGGGCGTCAAGATCGTCCTGACTGACGAACGCGAGGAAGAGCTGGTCGAGAAGACCTTCCACTACGAGGGCGGCATCAAGGAATTTGTCACTTATCTGAACAGGGGAAAGACCGCGCTCTATGACGACATTATCTATTGTGAAGGTGAGAAGGACGGCGTCTATGTCGAAGTGGCGATGCAGCACAACGACGCCTACAACGACGGCTGCTACAGTTTTGTCAACAATATCACGACGCCGGAGGGCGGCACGCATCTGACCGGTTTTCGAAATGCTCTGACAAAGACGTTCAACGATTACGCGAGAGCAAACAAGCTGGTCAAGGACAGCGACCAGAATCTTTCCGGCGACGATATCCGCGAAGGTCTGACCGCGATCATCAGTATCAAGATCTCGGAGCCGCAGTTTGAGGGACAGACGAAACAAAAGCTCGGCAACAGCGAGGCGAGAGGCGCGGTGGAGAGCATTGTGACCGACCAGCTCACGATTTATCTCGAACAGCACCCGCAGGTGGCGAAGGTCATCATTGACAAGTCGATCCTTTCTCAGCGTGCGCGCGAGGCGGCGAGAAAAGCGCGCGATCTGACGAGAAGAAAATCCGCGCTGGACGGCATGTCCCTGCCGGGTAAGCTGGCGGACTGCTCGGACAAGGATCCGGCGAACTGCGAGATCTATATCGTGGAGGGCGATTCCGCCGGAGGTTCCGCGAAGACGGCGCGCAGCCGCGCGACGCAGGCGATCCTGCCGCTGCGCGGAAAAATCCTGAATGTGGAGAAAGCGCGGCTCGACCGTATCTACGGCAACGCGGAGATCAAGGCGATGATCACAGCGTTTGGCACCGGGATCCATGAGGATTTCGACATCACAAAACTTCGCTACCACAAGATTATTATTATGACGGATGCCGACGTGGACGGCGCGCACATTGCGACTCTTCTGCTCACGTTCCTGTACCGGTTCATGCCGGAGCTGATCAAGCAGGGCTATGTGTACCTGGCGCAGCCGCCGCTCTACAAATTAGAGAAAAACAAAAAAGTCTGGTATGCTTACAGCAACGCCCAGCTCAACGAAATTCTGGAAGAGGTCGGGCGTGACCAGAACAACAAGATTCAGCGCTACAAGGGACTCGGCGAGATGGACGCGGAGCAGCTCTGGGAGACGACAATGGATCCGGAGAAACGCATCCTTCGCAAGGTGACGATGGACGAGGCGCAGTCTTCCGAGATCGATTTGACCTTTACGACTTTGATGGGCGACCAGGTTGAGCCGCGAAGGGAATTTATCGAAGAGAACGCCCGTAAGGTTAAAAATCTGGATATCTGAAGACATAAACTCGGCTGGCTTAAAGTTGCTTGATTTCATAGCAGCCGACACATAACAGCAGGAGGACACCATTTTGGAAGACAACATTTTTGATCAGATCAAAGAGGTTGACCTGAAAAAAACGATGGAAGAGAACTACATCGACTACGCGATGAGTGTAATTGCGGCGCGCGCGCTCCCGGACGTCCGGGACGGACTGAAACCCGTGCAGCGAAGAGTTCTCTATTCAATGATCGAGCTGAACAACGGACCGGACAAACCGCACCGAAAATGCGCGCGTATCGTCGGTGATACGATGGGTAAATATCATCCGCACGGAGACAGCTCGATCTACGGCGCGCTCGTCAATATGGCGCAGGAATGGTCGACGCGTTACCCGCTGGTGGACGGACATGGAAACTTCGGTTCGGTCGACGGTGACGGCGCGGCGGCGATGCGTTACACGGAGGCGCGCCTGAGCAGGATCTCGATGGAGATGCTCGCTGATATTAATAAAGATACCGTAGACTTCCAGCCGAACTTTGACGAGACGGAGCGGGAGCCGGTCGTACTTCCGTCCAGGTATCCGAACCTGCTGGTCAACGGTACCGCCGGCATCGCGGTCGGTATGGCGACGAACATTCCGCCGCACAATCTTCGGGAGATCGTCTCCGCGGTCATAAAGATCATCGACAATCGCGTCGAGGAACAGCGCGACACAACGATCGAGGAGGTCATGGACATCGTCAAGGGACCGGATTTTCCGACCGGGGCTCAGATTCTCGGGACAAGGGGAATCGAGGAGGCATACCGCACCGGAAAAGGCAAGATTCGCGTCCGCGCGATCACGAATATCGAGACGATGCCGAACGGCAAGAGCCGCATCATCGTGACGGAACTTCCGTTTATGGTGAACAAGGCGCGCCTGATCGAGAAGATGGCGGAGCTCGTCCGCGACAAGCGGATCGACGGGATCACGGCGATCACCGACGAGTCGAGCCGAGAGGGCATGCGCATCAACATCGAGCTGAGAAGAGACGTCAACGCGAATGTGATCCTGAACCAGCTCTTCAAACATACGCAGCTGCAGGACACATTCGGCGTGAATATGCTGGCGCTCGTGAAGAACCAGCCAAAGGTGCTCAATCTGCTGCAGATGCTGTCCTATTACCTGAAACATCAGGAGGACGTCGTCACCAGAAGGACAAAGTACGAACTGAACAAGGCAGAAGAACGCGCCCACATTTTGCAGGGACTGCTGATCGCGCTCGACAATATTGATGAGGTGATCCAGATCGTCCGCGGATCCCAGACCGCGCAGATCGCGAAGGAAGGGTTGATGGAGCGGTTCGGGCTCTCCGACGCGCAGGCACAGGCGATCGTGGATATGCGTCTGCGCGCGCTGACTGGTCTGGAGCGCGAGAAGATCGAGAAGGAATATGAGGAGCTGATGGAGAAGATCAAGGAATACAAGGCGATCCTTGCGGACGAAAATCTTTTGCTCGGCGTGATCAAAAAAGAGATCCTCGCGATCTCGGAGAAATATGGGGACGACCGGAGAACCAAGATCGGGTTTGACGCTTTTGATATCTCTACCGAGGATCTGATCCCTGACGAGAATGCCGTGATCACGATGACGAAACTCGGCTACATCAAGCGCATGACGCCGGACAATTTCAAGAGTCAGAACCGCGGCGGAAAGGGCATCAAGGGGATGCAGACGATCGAGAACGATTACATAGACGAGCTTTTGATGACGACGACGCATCATTACCTGATGTTTTTTACGAACAAGGGACGCGTCTACCGGATTAAGGCATATGAGATCCCGGAGGCAGGGAGGACCGCGCGCGGCACGGCGATCGTAAATCTGCTGCAGCTCGCGCCGGAGGAGAAGATCACGGCGCTGATCCCGATCCGGGATTATGACGAGAGCCATTTCCTGTTCATGGCGACGAGAAACGGACTTGTGAAAAAAACGCCGATCACGGATTTTGCGCATGTGAGAAAAACTGGGCTGACTGCCATTACTCTCCGCGAGGACGACGAATTAATCGAAGTCAAATTTACAGATAATAAGAAGGACATCTTCCTCGTGACAAAATACGGACAGTGTATCCGTTTCCACGAGACAGATGTGAGAAAGACCGGTCGTGCGTCGATGGGCGTCATCGGCATGAATCTGTCCGATGGCGATGAGATTGTCGGGATGCAGCTCGACGTGCAGGGCGAATATCTGCTGATCGTCTCGGAGAACGGCATGGGCAAGCTGACTTCAACCAGTGAATTTACCGCGCAGTACCGCGGCGGCAAGGGCGTGAAGTGTTACAAGATCGTGGAGAAGACCGGCAATGTCGTCGGCGTCAAGGCGGTCAACAGCGACAACGAAATCATGCTGATCAACACAGAAGGCATTATTATTCAGATGCCGTGCGAGGATATCTCCGTACTTGGAAGAGTGACGAGCGGCGTGAAACTGATGAACCTGGCGAGCGGCACAAAGGTGGCGAGCGTCGCGAAGGTAAGGGAATCTTCCGTGAAGATGGAAGAGGAAAATACGGATCTGGATCCGTCAGAAACACAAGCGGATAAGGAAGAATAAACAAATATGAGGGTACGAAGGCTGATCGCTGTCTGGACGGCAAAGATCGTCAGTACCGCATGCAGACTTTCCGGCAGGCAGGGCGTCACGCTTGCCGGAAGAATTGCGCTTAAGATGGATCCGAAGATTCTCACGGATCTGTCTTCGATGGTGCGGGAGAAGATCTTTGTGGTCTGCGGGACGAATGGAAAGACAACTACAAACAATCTCCTCTGTTCCGCGATCGAGTCGGAGGGCAAAAAGCTGGTGTGCAACCATACCGGATCGAACATGCTCGCCGGCGTCGCGGCGGCTTTTGTGCTGGCGGCGGGAAACAACGGAAAGCTGGACGCGGACTATGCCTGCATTGAGATCGACGAGGCGTCCACGCTGCGCATTTTCCCGCATTTCAAGCCGGATTACATGGTGCTGACAAATCTGTTCCGGGATCAGCTCGACCGCTACGGAGAGATCGACATCACGATGGATATTCTGGACCGCGCGATGAAGATGGCGCCGGAGATGACTGTGATCGTGAACGGGGACGACGCGCTCTCGGCGTATCTTGCCATGAAGAGCGGAAATTCGTATAAAACATATGGGATCTCGGAGCAGGTGTTTCATGAACAGGATTCCGAGCAGAACCGTCATGAGATCCGCGAGGGACGTTTCTGCAAGAACTGCGGCGCGCGGCTGGAGTACGAATTTTATCATTACAGTCAGATCGGAAAATATCACTGTCCGCAGTGCGGGTTCGGGCGCCCGGAGATCGACTTTGACGCCTCGCACATCGACATGTCGGACGGGCTGAAGTTTGAAGTAGAGAACCGGAAGATTCGGGCAAATTATCGAGGCTTTTACAATATTTACAATATTCTTGCGGCATACAGCGCGGCGCGGACGGCAGGGCTGGCGCTTGCGAAGTTTGACGAGGTCTTAAAAAAATTCAATCCGCAGAACGGGCGCATGGAGCAGTTTGAGATCGAGGGGACGCACATTGTGCTGAATCTCGCGAAAAACCCGGCTGGTTTCAATCAGAATATCTCCGCGGTCATGGAGGACGAAAAACCGAAGGACATTATCATCGTTATCAACGACAACGCGCAGGACGGGACGGATATTTCCTGGCTGTGGGACGTTGATTTTGACCGTTTCGCGCAGGATAACATCCGCTCAATCACAGTCAGCGGGATCCGCTGCCAGGATATGCGGCTGCGCATGAAATATGTGGACATTCCGTCCGAACTGATCGCCGACGTGAAGAGTGCGATCGAGGCGCGGATCAAAGACGGCTGCGGGAATCTGTACGTACTTGTGAACTACACGGCGCTGTTCTCAACGCGGAATATATTAGTGGGGATGCAGAATTGAATTTGTACGGCGCGCTGCATTAAAATGAAAAAGGTGCAAAGCCTTGATGATTCAACAGACTTTACACCTTTGCCTGCAGGTTGCTGCTCTATATGTAAACACTGATAAATGTCAGTTTTATCATTTGTGGAGTAATCTCAGGTAATTTGGTAAGGTTATCTTATGTGAGAGTTTTTTTCTTTTTGTCTTCCGCGCAGAGGACTTCGTATTTTTTCTCCAGTTTCTGATAATCTTCCAGAGTTTTGCAGTCTTTCAGATCATTGAGAATACGAGTCCGCTCAAGCTTGCGGCTGAGAGTTTCGATTACTTCTGAACTGTTAGGCATCTCAAAATCACTCACTTTCCTCACTTCCTTTCTGTTATGATTTAATATTTCGTTACATGTAAATTATAACAGAAGGTTGAAAAGGTGTAAAGCCTGTTCAATTATCAAAGAGCAAAGTCAGGGAAATTTTATCGAATGAAAAATGTATGTATAGTGTTTAATATAATAAACGTAATAATATAAATAAAAAGAGACACATATATTATAGAGAATAAACATGCTTTTGTCAATAAGAAATAAAATACGGAGAGAAAAGGTATGAAGATCACGATAGGTCATCTTTACCCGGATCTGTTGAATCTGTATGGGGATCGGGGAAATATCCAGTGCATGAGAAAGCGCTGCGAGTGGCGTGGGATCGAGGCGGAGATCAGGGAATTCCAGCTCACAGATCCGATTGATTTCGCAGAGCTGGATATCGTGCTGCTGGGCGGCGGTTCGGATCGGGAGCAGATGCTGGTCTGTGAAAAATTAAAGACGATACAGAAGGATTTCAAGGCTTATGTCGAGGACAACGGTGTTGTGATCGCGGTCTGCGGCGGCTATCAGCTGCTCGGACATTATTACGATACGGACGACGGCAGGATCGAGGGGCTCTCGCTTGTGGATCTGTACACAGAGCAGGGGAGTCCGCGCCTGATCTCGAATATCGTGATCGAAAACGAATTGTTTTCCTGCCCGATCGTAGGCTTTGAGAACCATGGCGGCAGGACGTACATTGGGGACAACCAGCCGCTCGGGAGAGTGAAGTTCGGTTTCGGAAACAACGGAAAGGACGGCGCGGAAGGGATCCTGTACAAAAACGTGGTCGGGACGTATCTGCACGGACCGCTTTTGCCGAAGAATCCGCAGGTCTGCGATTACCTGATCAAAAAAGCACTGGAGCGGAAATACGGGAGCGCTGATCTTGCGCCGCTCGACGACAGCCAGGAGCTGGAGGCGAACCGATATATTGTGGAGCGGTTCTGCTGAACTTTTACAGCTGCAAAATATTTTCAAGTATAAAATAAGACAAAGTGATGGCTGTAAAATATGAGAAATTAAAAGCGGAAGGATCTGGAATTGTTGAAAAATTTATAATTGGCAGCAGAAAGTACTTGACAAATCGTATATGGCGTTGTAGCTTATAAATCGTACAAGTTAATAATTGCTTTTCTCTTATTCAGAGTGGTGGAGATACATAGGATCTGTGAAACCACGGCAACCCCGGAGACGGAAGGTGCCAACCTGAGCGAGTGAACTCGAACAATAAGGGGATTTGATGATGTTGATTGAGTCCGCCTTTTTGGCGGATTTTTCATTTCCTTGAATGTGAGAAGAAAAGCAGCCACCAAAGGAAAGGAAGG
>CANQYP010000009.1 GCA_947628045.1 uncultured Lachnospiraceae bacterium
TTCTGTTGCACTTTCCTTGGAGTCGCCTCCACCGGACGTTATCCGGCATCCTGCCCTGTGAAGCCCGGACTTTCCTCGCCTGGCACCTTTCGGATCCGCCAGCCGCGACCATTTATCCTACTTACGCCGGTGATTCTATCACATTATTTCCATTCTGTAAACCATGCGCACGCCATAGATCCCGCAGTAATACTGTTCCGATCTGTGATCCATACTAGCCTGCCATTCCGCGGTACATATCCGCGTAGCGTCCGTTCATCGCAAGCAGCTCGCTGTGCGTCCCGACTTCCTTGATGTCGCCGTTTTCCATGTATATGATCTTATCCGCGTTCTGAATCGTGTACAGACGGTGCGCGATAATGAATGTGGTGCGGCCGTTCATGAGCCGTTCCATAGCCCGGGTGATCATCGCCTCGGTCCGGGTATCCACCTGCGACGTAGCCTCGTCGAGGATCAGGATCCGCGGATCCGAGATCACCGCGCGGGCTATCGTGAGCAGCTGCTTCTCGCCCACCGAAAGCGCCGAATTCTCGTCAGATAAATGTGTCTCATATCCGTTTGGAAGTTTTTCTACAAGCGAATCACACTGCACGGCCTGCGCGGCCTCGGCGACGTCCGCCTCCGACGCTGAGGGCTTGCCGTACGCTATGTTCTCCCTCACCGTACCGTCGAATATCCAGGTATCCTGGAGCACCATTCCGAAAGCGCTGCGAAGCTCCTCTTTGGAAAGCTCGTATGCGTCAACGCCGTCGACGTATATATGACCGTCCCAGATATCATAAAAACGCATCAGAAGGTTGATGAGTGTCGTCTTGCCCGCGCCGGACGGCCCGACAATGGCGACCGTCATGCCCGGCTCAGCCGTAAAGGATACATCCTCCATGAGCGGGGAACCCTGCTTGTAGCCGAAACGGACGTTCCTGAACTCGATCTTGCCCTTCAGGTCCGCCGGAAGTGTCTGGGTCGGATTTTCCGCCGGCTCCTCCTCCTCGTCGAGCAGCTCGAAGATCCGTTCCGCGGACGAAAGAGCCGTCTGGATATTGTTCATGGAACTCGACATCTGCGAGAGCGGAGTCCCGATCATGTTTCCGTAAAACAGGAAGGCTGTGAATTCGCCGAGCGTCAGATTTCCGTGTATCATCAAAATTCCGCCCACCACGCAAAGCGCCACATACGAGATATTGATCAATATTCCGCTGATCGGGAGCGCCAGACCCGACAAAAAGCGCGCGCTCACATAGGTACGGTAAAATTCATCGTTAAGCGCCTCAAACCGTTTCCCTTTTTCTTCCTCACAGGTATACGCCTTCACGACCGTGTGGTTGGAGTAGGTGTCAGAGACCTCCTCCGTCAGCCTGCCGAGCGACTCGTTCATCTGCCGGAACTGCTTTCCCGTAAATTTGGTCACGAGACCGATCAAAAGCATATTGAGCGGAAGAGAGATCAGATAGATCAGGGCGAGTTTCCACTGCGTCACCAGCATCATGATGACGATGCCCACGAGCAGCACCGCCTGACCGATCAATGACGAGGCTGTGGACTCGAGTCCGTTTGACATATTGAGCATATCCACCGTCGCCCTCGACAGCACATCGCCCGTCGCGTGGGTATCCATATAGTTGATCGGAACCGCGTTCAGCTTTTTCTCGATGCGGTTGCGGTACTTCCGCGAAAGCCCCTGGGAAATGCGTATGATCTGCTTGTTCACAAAACCGTCCGAACCGCAGCCGATAAAATACAGCACCGCCAGGAGAATGCTGTTTTTATAGATAAAACCCAAGCCCGAGACAAAACCGTTCCCGACGGATTCCTGCAGGAAATCCACCATCCGCTGCGTGATCACGGGCGCGGCGGTCAGACAGCATTTTGACAGCGCGATAATGATAAAAGCGGCGATAAAGCGGAAACGGTTCTTCCCCATGTCCTCAAAAAGACGTTTTATCACAACCGAATACGAATACTTTTTCATTTCCTTTTTGTTCTTTTCAAGCTTTTTCATTCGGACTCACCGCCCCTTTCCGCGTTATCGCCGTGATCGAGGTAATACTGTGTCTGGTAGATCTCGCGATAAGGCTCGCAGCTCTCAAGGAGCTCCGTGTGAGTGCCTATCCCGACAATATGTCCTTTGTCCAAAACGATGATCTTGTCCGCGTCCATAATGGTGCTGATCTTCTGCGCGACCATGAGCGTCGTCTTGCCCTTCAGCCTTTCACGTATGCGCTTGCGGGCGATGCTCTCCGTCTTCGCGTCCAGCGCCGAAAACGTGTCGTCAAAGATATAGATCTCCGCGTCTCTGGCTACCGCGCGGGCAAGGGACAGCCTCTGGCGCTGTCCGCCGGACAGGTTCGTTCCGCCTGGGCTCATCACTGTGTCAAACCCGTCGGGCAGCCCGTCGACAATCTCACTGAAACATGCCGCGTCGCAGGCGGAGCGGATCTGCGCGTCCGTCATACCCTCATCAAATACGCAGATGTTGTTTTTGACCGTATCACGGAAGACCTGCGCGCGCTGTGTGGCGTAGGACATTTTGCTCCGAAGTTTTGAGGGGTCATACTTGCCGACGGGAACACCGTCGATCAAAATCTCGCCAAAGGTAGGTCGATACAGCCCCTGCACCAGATTCATGATCGTCGTCTTGCCGCTGCCGGTCGCGCCGATAAACGCCGCCGTCTCTCCGCGCTCGACCTTGAAGGAGACATTTGCGATCACATCCGTGGCGCCCGCGTAGCCGAAAATAACATTTCTCATCTCTACCGCGGGGGCGACGCCGCTTTGCGCCGCTTTTACCGCGCCGCTCTCAACCGCGGCAGATTCGTATTCCAGCAGCTCATTGATCCGCTCGCTGGACACCGCCACCTTGGGCAGCATATTGACCAGGACCGGAACGATCCCCAGCGTCGCGATAAAATAAGAAATATACTGGAAGATCAGGATCAGGTCGCTGATCTGCGCCATGCCCGAGCGGAGCTGCGTCGAGCCGACGAGATAAATGACGACCACCACCCAGTTCATGATGATGAGCGAGACGGGTGAGAGGAAATTGATCTTGCTGTTGGCAAGTATCGCCGCGTCGAACGTATCCTGATCCGCGGCATACATTTTCTCCTCTTCCATCTTCTGATTGCCGAAGGCGCGTATGGGACGGACGCCGGTCAGCTTTTCCTTGAACAGCGCGTTTAAGTGATCGTTCTTTTCCTGCAGCTTGTCAAAATAGAGCTTGGACTTTGCTCCGTTGTAGACCATATAGATGACCGTGATGACAAAAGAGACAAGCAAGATCCCGAACATCATGAGATCGATGCGCGAAATCATGATCAGGAGACAGATGACGACGATGGGGACCGACATACTGCTCCGCAGGAGATTGATGATAAAGGTACTCATCTGCGTGATGTCCGCCATTGTTCTGCTGAGCAGCGTGGACTCACCGAAATGAGCGAAATCCTGAGAGGAAAACGAGGTCGCCTTGTTGTAGCAGTCGCTCCTCATCCTGCACGTGATCGCCGCCGTCGCCCTCGCCGAGAGGTACGACGTGATCAGGGTGACAACAGCGATCGCAAGCGTGATCAGGAGCATCTTCCCGCCCGACTGCCAAATGAACGCAAGGTCGCCGCGGGCAACGCCCTGATCAAGGATGCGCTTGGATTCGGGCAGGAAAAGCCCCACCTGGATAAAAGTCGAAACGATGGTAAAAAACAGGGTTCCGATTAACTCCCACTTAAGATCCTTAAGATATCTTTTTAGTAAACGTATCATAATTTTCACTCCAACAGTTCCGCAACAGAAAGCTCCAGCGGATTTTCAGCCTCAAGCAGTTTTTTCGCGATCTCAACAACAACGTCGGTGAACTCTTTGATTCGCTCATCGCTGTAGTATTTTTTGGAATACTGGAACATCGGATGCGCGCCGTCAGGACCTTCCACTATGACTGCCGTGAGTCTTCTGCTCGGAGCGGATTGTCCGCCGACCATGTCGCTGAAACGCTGAACCGGCGAAAGTCCCAGCTTTCTTAACGCTCCTCCGTTCGCGATCGACATCGTCTCATAGACGCACAGGGCGGAGTCGTCGACAAAAATATTTGTGCGCTGCGCAAGCCATTCGCAGCGGCAGTTCGCGATCCCGTCCGCCATCTGCCGCCGGATCGTGTCGCATATGTCAGAAAATGAACGGAGCTCATTCAGCCGCAGCCCCAAGGGAAGCGCTTGAACCACCAGACCTGCCGCCGAGCGTTTCTGCTCGTCCACGCGATAGTGGAACGCCCATTCCAGGAGAATATCCTTCTTTTTGTTGTACTTTCCCAGGGCGAGCGCGACGATCACATCAAAAAGATTACTCCTCGAGAAACCGGTCTTTCGTTCAAACTGTTCCAGCTGCTCTATCGTGACGCTGAACGGCAAAACGCTCATGCCCGCGAGATTCTCTCCGCCGTCCTGATCCGGCTCCAGCGTATTGCTCCATTCGACCTTCCCGTAAACACGCTCAAAATAGTCCATTTCCTTCCAGTATTCATCGGTCTGGCGGAAATCGGCTTTTTCGGCAAGATAGCTGTAAAAGGTGTCAAGCTCCGGCTCTTCCCCCAAGCCGATCCGGACCATGTTCGCCAGGAATACCTGCATGCCGGTGCCGTCGATCAGGCTGTGATGGATCTCCAGGAACAGATAGGAGCGCTTTTCGGTCTGGAAAATGCGCGCGGTAAACAACGGTTTGTTAAGCAGCGCGGTCATGCCCACAAGACCCGGGCGCAGCTTTTCAAACTCCTCCTCCGTGACATGCTCGATCTCCACGACCGGGCAAAGCTCCGGCACGTAACGCTGCTGCAGATCACAGTCTTCATTGAATTCATAAATCGTGGAGCAGACCGGATGGCTGCGTATCGTCTTGTTCACAACATCGCAAAGCCATTCCGTCCGGGATACGTCCTCCAGCGCAAAAAGCTGCATAATGCTCAGCATCGTATCCTTGGGGGTGGAAAGCTGCCAGTCGAACATCGCAAGCTGCGTTCCCATAAGCGGCTGCGGGTTTCTGCGCGCCTCCTCCTCGATCTCTTCCGGGGTGCGCGCATTATTTTCCTTCCTGCGGTCCAGATAGATCTCAGCGATTTTCGCCGCTGTGCAGCCCTTAAAGATATCCATCGCGCTGAAGTCATCCAGATCCACCTCGACAAGCACCTGCATCGAGCGCAGGGAATCGCCGCCGAGCTGATAAAAGTCGTCGTTCCTGCCGACGCGCTCAAGCTGAAGGACCTTGGCAAACGCGTCGCAAAGCCGTTTTTCCACCTCGTTCTGCGGGGCGGCATATTCCGACTCATACATCTCCCGCTGCGGTTTCGGGAGCGCGCGGCGGTTCAGCTTTCCGTTGGGAAGCAGCGGCACATTCGCAATGCGAATATAGTATGCCGGGATCATGTAGTACGGGAGCGACTTTTCGAGCTCTGCCTTCAGGTCCGCCTCGCTCATGGGCAGGTCGTCATTGTAATAGAGGCACAGATAAGACTGGTTCGGCTCCTCAAAGCCTTTGACGGCGCACCAGTCAAGACCGGTCACACGCTTTGCCGTCGCCTCGATCTCTGCGGGCTCGATGCGGTTTCCGTTTATCTTGATCATGTCGTTTTTGCGCCCCAGCAGCACGATATTGCCGTCCGAGAGCCTTCTCGCCAGGTCGCCCGTGTGATACAGACCGTCCTTTAACGCCTCGGCGGTCTGCTCGGGCAAATTGATATAGCCGCGCATAAACGGATTTTCAAAACAAAGCTCGCCGATCTCGCCCTCGAGGACGTCCTGTCCATTATCCTCCAGAAGTCTCAGCTTGATGCCGTCGTAGGTCGGCTTGCCCACCGGCGTGACCTCGTACGGACGGTCTATGATGAATTTGGCGACGTTGAAAGCGCCCTCACTCATGGAGTAGGTATTCAGGATGTCGACCCCGTCTATGTAGATCCCGTTCGCCGGCTCGCTCCCGGTAAAGATGTGTTTCAGATACGGGCCGAGTTCTCCGATCACCCGGATCATGGACGGAGACAGGAACGTGTCGGTGATACGGTTGCCGCGGTAATATTTTTTCAGCTTTACCGGATTTTTCACGATGTCATAGGGCACGATGTAAAGCGTGAACCCGTTGTATATCACCGAAAGCGCCATCTTGATCGAGGCGATAAAATTGAGCGGCGCGATCAGGGCAAAACGGGAATCCTGCGTGATCCTGCGCACGCCGTCCGGGTTGCCGCCCGTGATCTGATTCAGCTTAATATTGCCGTACTCATGCAGCACGCCTTTGGGGAAACCTGTCGTCCCGGACGTGTACACGGCAAACGCCGCGTCGTGGGGCTCGGTTTTCTCATAGCCGCTTAGGGGCTGCACAGCGCAGATCTCCTCCCAGGTCTCCATGTCGATGACCGCCTTGCAGCCGCAGTCTTTTTTGATATACTCGATGCGATCCGGCGCGTAGTTATCCTCGACCACAGTGAACGCCGCCCCGGCTTTCCATACTCCCAGCATCGCTATGATCGGCATGATTCCGCGCGGCAGGCAGATCAGTACAAAATCCTCCCTGCCTACCCCCTTTTGTTTCAGCCACGCGTACACCTGCGCGGACCTCTGATCCATCAGCTCCCTGCTGATGCCGCCGGTCCTCACGCCGTCTACCAGGACAATGCGTTGGGGATCGTTTTTTACATGCTCGCTCCAGCGCTCGCACAGATACGGTACCTTATCCAAAAAGTCAAGATTCATAAATTCACTGTCCTTTCTTATTCCTCGTCAACCAGCTTAAAGAAATATTTTTCTTTGAATAGATTATCGATCACCCGCACCGGCTTTAACTGGTTCTCGCTGGTGCCCTTCATGATCATCAGGTCGCGGTACAGCGCGTAGGTCTCCTGCTGCACAAATTTCAGCGCCGTCGGCGCGAGGATTCCTTCCTTGACCTTCGCCCCGAAGGACGGGTTCGCGATCGAAAGCTTTTCCTCTATGATATTCCGGTACTCGTCATGCCGCTCCTTCGGAAGATGTCTGTGCGGCTCGATAAACATCACATACCGCCCCGGATTTGAATCCGTGTCAGCATAGATACTGTAATCGTTCACCGGCATATGCACGGCTTTTGAGAACTCTTCCACCGCGTACTGCACCGCCGAGTCGTTGGTCTTCTCGCCCGCGATGCTTATCATCTGCTTTTTCCGGTACTTAAAGCAGATCTTCGGAGACTCCCCTTCATATCCGTTCACGGTGATCACATCGCCGATCCGATATCGGTAAAAGCCCGAGAAGTTCGTAATGATGATCTCATAGTCCTGTCCGACCTCAAGCTCATTGAGTTTCAAGGTCTGCGTCCTCAGAGTCTTCTCGTCGCCCTCGGCGTCCACGGGCAGGAACTCATAATAGCCGCCCTGCGGGATCAGCGTGTAATCCATCGTCTCCACCTCGGTGACAACGCCCATCATCGCCTCCGACGCCGCGTAATTGCCAAAGGTCATAGGTATGCTGCCGGTGTAGTGGCGGAGCTTGTTTGTGTATACCACGAATCCGCCGGCACCGATCGCGTTGATATATTCCATGTTTTTCCATACCTTCGGCACAAACGGCTCGTCAAAGCCCTGCTCAAATATGGCGCAAAGCTCGTCCGCGCGCTCCGGGTCAGGGCTGAGAGCAGAATTATATTTTTTCCGAAGATCGTCCGGGATACTCACATTCTCGTCCAGCCGCCCATTGCGGATGTCCCTGACCAGATTTTCCCAGTTAAGCTCTATGTAATGCATAAGGTCGTAAAGAGCCGTCGTGAAAGGTCCTACCAGACATATGATGTTCGGCTCTTTCAGGGCGTAAAAGCTCTTCAGGTACTTAAAATCCATCTTCTCCGTGGTATAAAGCACCTCTTCCGGCGACGCGACGAGCCTGGTCATGATATCTTTTGATTTCATGTACATAGCGCCGGAAATCGAACCGCAGGGAGTGCCGTCTTCCACCTTTGTCTGCGAGACCACCGCCGTGATCACACGTTTTCCGTTTCTCATCTCCCTGTGTTCACGCGCGCGGATATAGTCCGAAATCAGCGCGGTGGCGACGTTGGACGTATACTGCGCGTACAGGTTCATCGTCTGTTCGGACACGGGAATCCTCTTCGGGTTCCCCACGCTGCCGGACGTCAGGGCATAGTGGACGATCGGATAGACGGTGAATATGTTCTTTTCCCCGCGCGTCATCCTCTCGATCCCCTCGGCATAATGGTCATACTCGGTAAACGGCATTTGCGCTTTGTAGTCTTCCACACTGTGTATTTTTGAAAAATCATGCGCGATTCCGTATTCGGTATTTTCATTGTCACGGACGATCTGCATCAGAAGATTGTCCGAAAATTCACCCGCGTGCGCACAGTTTTCCTTCAGTACGGCAAGCGCCGCCCTTCCGGCATCCGCCGGAGACATCTTTTTCGTATCCATACTAAGAAAAGTTCACCCCATTCCAGTAAAGTAAAAATATAATTGTGCATAATCCGATTGTTTATTATATAATACGGCGTCAAAAAAAACAACCCAATCTTCGATTTCCTGCAGCGCTATACGTCGAAACAGCCGCCGCCGATAAACTCGCGGATCAGCGAGCTGTTCGGGATGTCGTCGGCGGGGATCGGCAGGAAATAATAGAGGAATTTCAGCAGCCGTTTCGCCTCGTCGTACTCCGGCTCGCCCGGCTCCACCGAGAACAGCAGCGGCTCCGCGTACTGTTTCAGCACGGCGAGCTCATAGATCAGCGCCGAGTTGAACATGATGTCCGCCTGCTCCTGATACGGGAAGATGTTGTTCTCCTCGCCCCGGCGCACCGACGCCCACATGCCGATCGTGCGTTTCGCGTCCGCCCCGCGCGTCCTGGCGTCGCGCACCAGCCTGCGCAGCAGCCGCCCGTCCGTCGTCGGAATGCGGTTGTGCTCGTCGACGTTGAGCTGCGTGAGCGCGCTGATGTAGATCTTGAACTTACTCTCCGCCGGAAGGTCGTGCGTCAGCCGGTCGTTCAGGCAGTGGATCCCCTCGATGATCAGGATATCGTCCTTGCCGAGCGTCTTAAAATTCCCCTTGTACTCGCGCTTTCCGGTCTTGAAGTTGAAGGTCGGCAGCTCCACCGTCTCGCCCGCCAAGAGCGCGCGCATATCCTTGTTCAGCTGGAGCGTGTCGATCGCGTCGATGTGCTCGAAATCCAGCTTGCCGTCCTCGTCGAGCGGCGTAAACTCCCGATCCACAAAATAGTCGTCCGCCGCGATCGGATGCGGCCTCAGCCCGTAGACGGCGAGCTGCGTGGACAGGCGGTGCGAGAAGGTCGTCTTGCCCGACGAGGAAGGCCCCGCGATCAGAATGATCTTCTTCTCGGGCGCCGCCGCGATCTGCGCCGCCATCTCCGCGATCTTCTTCTCGTGGTACGCCTCCTGGATCATGATCAGATCCTTGAGCCGGTGGCTGACGATATAGCTGTTCAGCGCGCCGACCGTTGGAATGCCGAGCATCGCGCCCCACTCCATCGAATCCTTCTGCACATGGAAGATCTTCTGCTCCGGCGCGAACTCCGGCAGTTTCTCCGGCTCCTCCTTCGTCGGGAACATCAGCACGAACCCGTCGTCGAACAGCCGAAGATCAAAGTATTTCAGATAGGACGTGTCCGGGAGCATGTACCCGTAGAAATAATCCTCGAATCCCTCCAGGTCGTAGAGGTTGACCCGCGACGCCCTGCGGTAGCGGAACAGCTCCTCCTTGTCGTACATCCGGTACTCCCGGAATTTCCGGCGCGCCTTGTAGGTCGCCATATTGTTTTTCCGGATCGGCAGCCCCTGCTCTGCCATCTCCCTCATGCTCTTCTTCACCTCGTCGAGGAACTGCTGCGTGAGCTCCGTCTTCCCCTGCAGCGTGCAGTAATAGCCGTCGCTCACGACAAAATGCACGCCGACCCGGTCGATATTGCCGTTGTCGCCCACGACATGGTACATCGCCTTGAGCATCAGAAGAACCAGGCTGCGCACATATGTATTGTGTCCTGCATTGCTGCGCAGCGTCAGGAACTCCAGCTCGCAGCCGTCCTCCGCCTTCTTGCCGAGCTCGCGCAGCCGCCCGTCCGCCCGCGCCAGCACGATCGCGCTGTCCGCTTTGTCCTGATGGCATTTCGCGATCTCCGCGTAGGTCGTCCCCGTCGGATAGCGCTCCTGCGTCCCATGGATCTTTACGCTTATTTCATTTGCCATTTGTCCCGCCTCCCCTGTCCTATTCTTATGTTATGCCCTTATTCCTTCATGCCTCATTTGTCATGTATTCCTATACAATTTGCCTGCCGTGCTCTCGTCTCCAATCAGCCGCCGACATATGTTGATCAGACGCGCGCGGCTCCGTGCTCACGTTTCCTTTTATCCGGCTGGCTGCCTTTGCGGATACGATCGCTCACAACACGGTAAAGGGGTGCGCGATCTCCGCACGGCGCACCGCCAGCTCCGGGAACTCTCCCTGCAGCTCATCCCCCATCTGCGCGATAAAGATGTGCTCGATCCCGTAGTGCCCGGCGTCCATCATCAGCAGCCCCTGATCCACCGCGTCCAGCCCGTCGTGGTGTCCGATATCCCCGGTCACAAGCAGCTCCGCCCCCGCCGCGAGCGCAGGAGCCGCCATGCCCTTCCCGGAGCCCGGGCAGACCGCGATCTTTTGCACCATCCTGTCCGCGTCGCCGAACAGCCGCACGGCAGGGAGCGCAAACGCCTGTTTCACGTAATCGCAGCACGCCCGCGCCGTCATCGCCTCCGGCAAGAGCCCCACGAACCCGATGCCGTACTCTGTTCCGTCCGCAAAAGCGCCGGTCGGCTCGAGCACCCGCGTCTGCAAAAGTCCCAGCGCCCGGATTGCGAGCGCGCTCATCTCCGTCACGTCGTAGTTCGTGTGCATCGCGTAGTGCGCGATCCGGTTCTCCGCCAGAAGGAGTACCTTGCGCCCGAGAAATTCCTCGCTGTTCACCTTCCGGATCCCGGACATCAGCAGCGGGTGGTGCGTCACCAGAAGATCCGCGCCCCACGCGATGCACTCCCGGATCACCGCCTCCGTCGCCTCCAGCGCCACGTAGACCTTCTGCACCTGCCGGTCCATATCGCCCACCTGCAGTCCGGGATTGTCCCAGTCAAGCGCCAGCTCGGGCGGATACTTCGCCGCAAGCTTATGTACGATCTCTCTTACTGTCATATTGCCCTCCTGCTTTTTTCCATCTGTATATGTCTTTCAAAACTCATATATTTCTGTCTGTCTTTTTAATATACGGATTTCGTAACTTTTTGTTAGATTTTTATTTGCGGACTTCATACTTCGCAAGCGCCGCCTCCACAAGGCTCTGCGCCCTCTGCACCTCTTCCGCGCGCGTGCGCGCCGTCTCCCCGCTCTGCCCCTCCAGGGACGCGAGAATGCGCCGGTTCAGCTCCCTCTCATGGATCAGGAACTCCCGCAGCACCGGGTGCCGTTCCCGCAAAAGCAGCGGTCCGAACCGCAGGTCCATCTCGTCCATTCCCAAAGCAGCCGCATCCGCCCTTTCCGCCCGCATCATCGGATAAAATTTCCCGTCCTCGCAGACCATGTCCTCGCGCGCGATCTCCCAGCCGTTTCGATCCAGCCACGCCCGCACCAGCCAGATCTCCGACTGCGGCTGCAGGATCAGCTCCCGGCAGCTCTCCAGACGGTTCGAGCCACGCGCGGACTCTCGGTTCTGCGTCGGCTGAACCCGCTCCCGGCAGCTGCGCAGGTTCCCCAGCCCGGTCTCCAGGATCCGCGCCATGAGCGCTCCTCCCATGCCGGCGATCACAATGCTGTCCGCCTCCCCCTGACGCAGCGCCGCAAGCCCGTCCGACCGGCGCGTCTCGATCGCCGCCTCCATGCCGTACTGCGCGATGTGCTCCTGCGCCCGCGCCAGCGGTCCCGGATTCACATCCATCGCGATCGCGCGCGACGCGGCGCCTGTCCGAATCAGCCAGATCGGCAGGTACGCGTGGTCAGTCCCGACGTCGGCGACCGTGCCGCCCGCCGTGACCAGGGCGGCTACCGCGCCCAGACGTTTTGAAAGCTGCATATCCTGTTCCCCTTCCCAGTCCGCGCCGACGTCGCGCCGATCCTATGTACCCGCTGCCCTTCCGGCATCCTCCCGCCCCTGTCCGACCGCCTTGCCGCTCGCGGCAGGACAGGGTATCAGTCAAGATAGTCTCTCAGTTTCCGGCTCCTGCTCGGGTGCCGCAGTTTCCGCAGCGCCTTCGCCTCGATCTGGCGGATGCGCTCCCGCGTCACATTGAACTCACGCCCGACCTCCTCGAGTGTCCGCGCACGCCCGTCGTTCAAACCAAAACGCAGGCAGAGCACCCGCTGTTCCCGTTCCGTCAGCGTGGAGAGCACTTCCACGAGCTGCTCCCGCAGGATCGTACAGGTGGCAGCCTCCGCCGGTATCGGAACGTGCTCGTCCCGGATAAAATCGCTCAGACGGCTGTCGTCCTCCTCCCCGATCGGCGTCTCCAGGGAGACCGGCTCCTGCGAGATCTTCAGGATCTCCTGCACCTTCTGCGGGGGCATGTCCAGCTTTGCCGCGATCTCCTCGGCGCCCGGCTCGCGTCCAAGCTCCTGCAGAAGTGTCCGCGACGTTCGGATCACGCGGTTCATCGTCTCGACCATGTGCACCGGGATACGGATCGTCCGCGCCTGGTCCGCGATCGCCCGCGTGATCGCCTGACGGATCCACCAGGTCGCGTAGGTGCTGAACTTGTACCCCTTGCGGTAATCAAATTTCTCGACCGCCTTGATCAGCCCGAGATTCCCTTCCTGGATCAGGTCCAAAAGCTGCATGCCCCGCCCGACGTAGCGCTTGGCGATGCTGACGACAAGCCGAAGGTTCGCCTCCGCCAGTTTCTCCCGCGCCGCCTCGTCGCCGTTGTTCATGCGCTCCGCCAGGTGAAGTTCCTCGATCGGGGAGAGCAGCGGGATCTTGCCGATCTCCTTCAGATACATGCGCACCGGGTCGTCTGTGCCGACGCCCTCCGTGATATCCAGCTCCGGCTGCAGCTCCTCCTCCAGCAGCTCGTCCTCCGGCATCAGGAGCACCTCCGGCTCCCCCGCGATCTGCAGCATGTCAACGCCCTTCGACTCCAGATAATCAAGCGCCCGCTCATACTCCTCCGCGCTGACCGGCTGACCGTCAAAAAACTCCTGGATCTCCTTGTATTCCAGCACATTTTTCTTTTTCTCTGCCAGTTTCAGCAGTTCCTCCAGTCGCGTCTGAAAGTCTGTGGTCGGCGCATTCATGCGGTCCTTTGCCCTCCTTCGGGGTATTTTCTATTCTAGTCTGTCCTTGTTACAGAGAAATATGCAGTCTGCGGATCTCCGGCAGCCGCCTTTTCGCGTCGACAAGCTCCTGCAGCCCCTTCATGTCGGTCGGATCGAGCGCCCGGCTCTTTGCCGCGATCGCATAGTCCGCCACCTTATAGATGGTCTCCCGGACCGCCTTCTCCAGCTCCCTCGGGTTCTCCACCCTGACCTCCGTGTTGAACAATTGCGCCACGGCGCGCTGCTGCTCCGGCTCCGTGAAATGGCTGATGATCTGCGCCGGGTTCACCGCCCCGTTCCTTCTCTGTTCATAGACCATCGACGCCACCCCGCGGTACAGCTCGTCCGAAAAATCCTCCGGGGGAATGTAGCGCGCGATCGTGTCGAACAGCCCCGGATACTCCGTGATCCACGTCAAAAGCAGCCGCTGGGACTGACGGATCCCGTCCTCCTTCTCCGGGCGCGCCTGTCGCTGCCGCACCGGCGCCTTGCGCGTCGGGACGCCCTGCATCAGCACATTGGCTACCATCCTGCGCAGCCCCTCAAACGAGGTGTGATATTTTTCGGCGACCGCCTCAATATAATTCTCCCGCTCGATCTCAAGCTCAAACTCCGCGATCTTCGCGGCAGCCGCCTGGAAAAACCGCGTTTTGCCGTCGGGATCCTTCATGTCGTAGGAGCGCTGCAGCACAGAGACCTCAAACAGAAAGCTGTTCTCCGCCTGGTCGATCCGCTCCTGGAACGCCTCCGTGCCGAGCGCCTTGATAAACTCGTCCGGGTCCTTGTAAGGCTCCATGTGCAGCACGCGCGTGGCGATCCCCACCTCCCGGAACATCGGAATCGCCCGCAACGCCGCCCGGACGCCCGCGTCGTCGCTGTCATAGGTCAGAATCACCTCATCCGTGTAGCGTTTCAAAAGCATCGCGTGCTGGCTCGTGAGCGCCGTGCCCAGCGACGCCACGGAGTTCGTAAAGCCCGCCTGGTGCATGGAGATCACATCCATATATCCCTCGCAGACCAGCATATACCGTTTCTTCGAGGTACGCGCAAAATTCAGCCCGTAGAGGTTGCGGCTCTTGTCAAAGACCACCGTCTCCGGGGAATTCAGGTACTTGGGCTTGCCGTCGCCCATCACACGCCCGCCGAACCCGATCACCTTGTTGTTGACGTCCAGGATCGGGAACATCACGCGGTTCCAGAATTTGTCGTACATTCCCTGTTTCTCGCTGACCTGCATCAGCCCGGATTCCTTGAGGAGCTCCTCCGAGACGCCCTTCCCCCTCAGATATTGATAAAGGCTGTTGCTGTACTGGCTGGCGAACCCGAGCCCGAAATGCCGGATCGTCTCGTCGCTCAAACCGCGCCCCTTCAGGTACGCAAGCCCGCGCTCCCCCTGCGGCGTGCGCAGCATACGGTGATAGTAGCCCGCCGCCATCCGGTTGAGCTCGCGCACACGATCCTTTAAGTCCTTCTGCCGCCTCGCCTCCGCGGAATACTCCTGCTCCGGCAGCGCCATCCCGGCGCGGTCCGCCAGCATCTTCACCGCCTCGGGGAAGGTGAAATTCTCATATTCCATGACAAAGCTGAACACATTCCCTCCGGCTCCGCAGCCAAAACAATAGTACATCTGCTTGTCCTGGCTCACGGAAAACGAGCCGGTCTTCTCGCTGTGGAACGGGCAGAGCCCAAAATACCGCCCGCCCTTGCGCTGCAGCTTTACATAGCCCGAGATCACGTCCACGATGTCGTTTCGCGCGCGCACCTCTTCAATCACTTCATCCGGATAGTACATAAAAACACCTCACAGCCGCCCGGTTCATTCCTGCCGCGGCAATCCGTCGATCGGCGGGAACCCCCACGCCTTCGGCACAAACAATTCTTTATAGACATGGATCGCGTAGGAATCGGTCATCCCCGCAATGTAGTCGCAGACGACGCGCTCCTTCGCCTCCCCTTTCTCATTCATCAGGTAACGGTACTCGTCCGGGAGCAGCTCCGGTCGCCCCGTGTAAAACTGATACAGCTCCTGGAGCATGCGGACCGCCTTATCCTCCTCGCTCTTCGCCCGGCTGTTCCGGTACACATGCCGGAACATAAACGCACGCAGATCCCGCATCGCGCGCTCCATGTGCTCCGACATGAGGATCCGATCCTGCCCCTCGCTGCAGCGCACCACGTCATGGATCAGCGTGTTCAGGCGTTTCTGCGTCGTGTCGCCCATGATCCGGCGGCTCTCCTCCGGGATATCGGACTCGCTCAGGATCCCCGCCCGCTCCGCGTCGTCGATGTCGTGGTTGATGTAGGCGATCTTGTCGCAGTAGCGGACGATCTGCCCCTCGAGCGTCGACGGCATCCCGGCGGTGCGGTGGTTGCGGATCCCGTCGCGCACCTCCCAGGTCAGGTTCAGCCCCCTGCCCTTCTTCTCCAGCAGCTCCACCACGCGGACGCTCTGTTCATAGTGCGCGAACCCTTGCGGGCAGACCATATCCAGCGCCCGCTCCCCGGCATGTCCAAACGGCGTGTGCCCCAGGTCATGCCCCAGCGCGATCGCGTCCACAAGGTCCTCATTCAGGCGCAGCGCCCGCGCGATCGTCCGCGAGAGCTGAGAGACCTCCAGCGTGTGCGTCAGCCTGGTCCGATAGTGATCTCCCTCCGGGATCAGGAACACCTGCGTCTTCTGTTTCAATCTGCGGAACGACTTGCTGTGCAGGATCCGGTCCCGGTCGCGCTGATAGACCGTCCGAATGTCGCACTGCGGCTCCTCCCTGTCCCGCCCCCGCGAATTCCTGCTGAACGCGGCATGCGGGCTGAACATTTTGAATTCCTGCTCCTCCGTCTGCTCCCGAATCGTCATATCCCCCTCGCCAGGCGGTCACTCGCCCCGGCATCCTCCTTATTCTATTATTATATTCCAACCGGACGGTATTTTTCCATAAAAATTCATTATTTTTGTCATATTCTTGTTCGTGCGCCGCCGCACTACAGTCTGTCAGACATGAAATTTCTGGAGCAGCGCATCCTGAAGTACGCGCGAAAGGCTGAGTCCAGTCTCCGCCACCTTGTCATCCATCCACTTCGGAATGCTCACAGTCCGCTTTATGGCACGATTTTCTCTCACATCGGCGCGAATCAAATTGACAAACTCATTCTCTTTCGTTTCAATGTCCTGAATCGCGCTCGCCCGCGGAACCTCCTGTTTTTTATCGGTACAATACTCCATCCACTGCGTCAGAGCAGACTGTGCCATATACATAGCGTTCGCCAATGTCTTCCCTTCACTGATGCATCCGGGAAGATCCGGGTATGTTATCGTATAAGTCCCGTCCTCATTTGAGTGAAAAATAGCCGGATAAACATACTCTGCCATAATAAATACCTCCTGATCATCATTGTTTTCAAACGGAACCTATTATTAATTTTATTACGTAAAATACGTAACGTCAATAGAATTCTATCAATTTCGATAAGTCTCCACCCTGTAGGTATCTCCGTCCGATTCGATCGTCACCGCCCCGCCGAGCGAGGTTTGTAAGATCCGGCAGCCGACGTTTTGCAGACGTGCCACCGTCCCGGGCGCCGGGTGTCCATAGGGATTGTCCTCCCCGCAGGAGATCACGGCAAGCCTCGGCTGGACCTGCTCCAGAAATCGTTCCGAGGACGCGTTCCCTGAGCCGTGGTGCCCGACCTTCAGCACATCCGCCGACAGCTCTGTGCCGGACTCCGCCAGCCGCCGCTCCGCCTCCCCTTCCAGATCACCGGTAAACAGCATGCGAAACGCTCCGTACTGCAGCAGCAGGACCATCGAATCCTCGTTTCTGTCCCCGGTCAGGGCAGCCGCGTCCGGGGCAAGGCAGGTAATGCTCCACGTCTCGCCGCTCGATTTTCCAGCTATGTTTCCGCCCGCCTCCATCTGCAGCACCCGGATCCCTTTCTCCCGCGCCAGCGCGCGCAGCCGCGCGAAATCCTCCGCTCCGGCAGCGGGCGGGAGCACCAGGTTTTTCAGAGTGACGCCATGTATGTTTTCCCCCGCGAAACCCGGCTCGTACTCCTGCAGATACTCTTCGATTCCGCTGATATGATCCTCGTCCGCGTGTGATAGAAAGATATAGTCCAACGTGCGCACGCCGTAATATTTCACTGTCCGACCGATCCGGTACTGCCACAGTTTCGACTCGGAACTGCTCCCTCCGTCCACCAGACAGGAGACGCCGCCCGGCAGCCGGATCAACGCCGCGTCGCCCTGTCCCACGTCAAGGCAGGTGACCGTCAATTCCCCGGGAATCGGCGCAGACATCAGCCTCACACAGAGAATCCCGCAGACCAACCACAGTAAACATATGCTGCACATTCCTGCGTGCCCGCCCCGCTTTGCTGTCCTCCGCGAATCCACGGACTGCGGCAGTTCCTTTTGCCGCGCCCACGCGCGCCCGCCGCGTTTTTCTGTCCTCCGGCGCGCTGCGAGTCCCGCCGCCAGCAGGAGCCCATAGTACAGCGCGATCCTCCACCATGCAGGTCTCCCCGCGACCCACAGCGGCAGCGGCAGCCCCTCTTTAAGATGGCAGAGAAATTCAAACAAAGCCAGAAGATAATGCGCGGGAGCGGCAAGAAACGTCCCGAGCGGGAGAGAGACCAGCCCCGCCGCGGCGGCAGAAAACCCGCAGAGCATCAACAGCGGCATGAGCGGAACCACCGCCAGATTGAGGAGAATGCTCCAGGGCGCCGCCTGATAAAAGAAATACAAGGTGATCGGCAGCGTCCCCAACCAGAGCGCGCCGCCCGAAAAGAGCACACTGACGCTCCTGCCCTTCGCCCCCGAAAGGAGCACACTGACGCTCCTGCCCTTCGCGCCTCCCGAAAGGAACACGCCGCGCGCCCGCAGCTCCGCCGCTTTCCGGACGCTCTTCTGGACGCAGGGAACCAGCAGCGCGATCGTCAGCACCGCCCCGAATGAGAGCAGGAACGACGACTGCGTCAGGTTCCGCGCGTCTGCGAAGAGCAGCAGCACCGCGGCGGCAGCAGCCGCCGTCGTCATGTCATACTTTCTGCCCGAAAGCTGCGCGCCGAGCCAGAACGCGAACATGATCAGCGCGCGCACCGCCGGGACCGCCGCGCCGGTCATCCCCACATAGAGGGCGACCGCTCCCCCGGAGACTGCGCAGCACAGCGCAAACGGCGCTCCCAGCCTCCGCAGCAGACGGTACAGGCACATCCCGATCAGGCTGATATGCAGCCCCGAGATCGCCAGAATGTGCGCGATGCCGCCCTCCTGGTAAAGCTGTTTCCACTCCTGCGAAAGCAGCGCGCGCTCCCCCAGGCAGATCGCCTCCATCGTCTTCGCCTGGCGTTCTTCCAGGATCCGCTCGAAAATTGCCCCAAGCCGACGCCGCGCCAGGCACAGCGCCCGCGCCGGGCTCATTGCGCCCCTCTCCACCACGCGTATCTGCGCGCGGGAGAGCACGCACAGCGTATTCCGGCAGGCATAATACGACTGCAGGTCAAACTGCCCCGGGTTCGAGGCGGGATCCCAGAAGACGACCTCCCCGGAAACCGCGATCCGGTCTCCCGGCAGGAGCTCCTCGTATTCAGTTGTTATCATTACATTCAATTTGGGAAACAGTGTTTGTTCCGAATTGTCTTTTCTCTGAATGGTAAGATGATCAACAGACAGGCGTATGCCGGTATCCGCCGCGCCGCATTCCGCCACCGTCCCGGTAAAGGCGACAGCGCCGCCTTCCCCCTCCCTCGCGAGAGACCCCGCAGTCTCCCGCAGCAGACGGTCCGCACGGGAACCGCCCGCCGCGAGACCAACGGCGGCAAGCACGGCGAGCACAGCGCACAACGCCGCAAATGGTCGTTTCAATCGTTTTCCTTTTTTACTCTCCCGCAGGGTCTTCCTCGCCCTGCATCTCCCTTGTCTCGATATAGTCCCGGTTCATCACAAAGACTTGTCCAAGATCCACTTCGTCCCGGAACGTCTTGTCCGAGGCGCCCTCGATCTCAAAACGCACGCCCGTGATATCGTCGCAGGTCGCGCAGATCGAGTCGACGATCGCGTAGAGCGCCGTCTCCGGATCCGGCGGGTTCTCCGTCGGCTGTTGGTTGGCTGCCTCGTTGAAATTAATCGTGCATACTCCGTTCTGGATATACAGGCTCTGGATCCTGACATCCCCGGCAAAGATCGGGTTGGCGTCTTCCTCCTCCGGTCCTTTGATCAGCTGCTCCACCACCACACGCTCGAGCACCATGTTGCTGGAATAGTGCAGGTTCCGCATCTCCTTCACCAGACTGCCGCCGTCCTCGTCCGCGAAATAGAGCTCCAGGGTCGCGTACTGGTAGGAGTTGATGCCGCCCTCCTTCGTGTCGATGAACGAGTTCGCGTCCATCGCCGGGACAAGCTCTCCCTCGAGATCCCTCAGCTGCTCCTTCTCGACCGTGATCATCACCTTCACGACGCCCGGCACCTGGGAGAAGGTCTTGATGACCGCCGCCCGCAGCAGCACCTCATGCGTATTGTCCAGATCATAATATTCCCGCGAGAAATCAATGCGCAGCGCGTCGATTCCCCTCTCGTACCCGTTCATGACCACGTCCTGCGGAACCACGCTCATGTAGCCGACCGGGGGCGACAAAAGCTGCTCCCACAGCTCGTCCATCATCTCTTCAAACGTCTGCGCCTTCGGGCTGTAGCTGCGCTCCAAAAGCCGTGTCCCGCTCGCGTTGATATAGTACACGGTATAGCTGTTGTCTTCTTCCTGCCTCCCGCCGCCGCATCCGCCCAGCAGGACAGCCACGGCAAGCAAAAGCCAGCACAGCGCTCTCTTTCTGTTCACAAAATTCCTCCTGTCACAGCCTGCTCTGCTGATTTACGGGACATATTTCAGCGGGATACTCACCGTGAACGTCGTGCCCACGCCCTCCTCGCTCTGCACCTTGATCGTCCCGTGATGCATCAGCACCGCGCTGCGCGTAATGGCAAGCCCGAGCCCGGTGCCGCCGATCTCGCGCGAATGCGATTTGTCCACCCGGTAGAAACGCTCGAAGATGCTCTCCTGCTCCTCCTGCGGGATCCCGATGCCGGAGTCCTCCACCTTGACGTAGAAATACTTGCTGTCTACGTTGAGCGAAATGTGGACCCAGCCGTTGTCCTGATTGTATTTGATCCCGTTCTCGACCAGGTTCGACAGGGCGAGCGCCAGTTTCGTCTCGTCCACCTCCGCCACGACCGGCTTGTAGTTCTCCAGGACAAGATCCACGTTCTTCGTGGCGGCGATCGGTTTCAGCCGTTTCAGGAGCAGCTCGATCAGGTCGTTGATGTTCGTCTCCTGAATGTTGATGTCCGCCGACCGCTTGTCCATCTTGACGAGAGAAAGCAGATCCGAGATGATCTTGTTCTCGCGGTCGATCTCCTCCGCGATATCCGCCATAAACTCCTTGTACAGCTCGTTCGGCACCTCGTCCTGCGCCAGCAGCGAGTCCGCGAGCACCTTCATCGAGGTGATCGGCGTCTTCAGCTCATGCGAGACGTTCGACACAAACTCCTGCCGGGAATCCTCCTGTTTCTTCAGGCGGTGCAGCATCTCGTTGTACGCCTCGGCGAGCAGCTTTGTCTCAGTGTAATCCGGGATGGAGATCTCTTCCGAGACGCCTCCCTGCACACCCGCCAGGGAACGCGTGATCTTGCCGAACGGTTTCGTCAGCACGCGCGCCACATAGTAAGCGGCAACAAAAATAAGCAGGGTAAGCACGACCTGAAGGATCAGAACCGTGCTGCCCAGCGCGTCCTTTCCGTCCTTGACGTCCTGCGTCGTCACGCTGACGATCATGATCCCCTCGATCTGCCCCGTCCCCGGATTGCTCACCGGGAGCGTAAGCTCAAGGAATTCATCGTCGGGATTGTAGTTGGTGGAATCCGTGCCGAGAAAACACTGCAGCACTTCCTCTGAAATAATGACTTTGTCCTCGTCGATCTCATACGTGTCCCGGACAATGCGGAAATTGCTGTTGACAATGATCACACGCCCGTTGTAGATGTTCGCGAGCTGGGTGAGCTGCCGGTCCACCTGCGTGTTCCCCACATCCCGGATATAGCCGGAGCTGCCCACCTGGTCGACGATCTGCTGGCACTGGTTCTGGATCAGCGTGCTCTTCTGCTGCGCCGCCAGCTCCTCATAGTTCTCAAGGATCAGGTGTTTCATCAGAAAGATCGGGACCAGCCCGACCAGCAGCACGATCACGAAAATGCGGGCGCGCAGACTCTTGGCGTATTTGAGGACGATATCCTTAATGTTGGAAATAATAACCCACTCCCCACTTCGTATGCACATACTTCGGCTCGCTCGGATTTGCCTCGATCTTCTCGCGCAGTCTTCGGATATGTACGTCTACGGTTCTCACGTCGCCCGGGTATTCATAGCCCCACACGATGTTCAGCAGATTCTCCCTGCTGTAGACCTTGTTGGGATTGAAGACCAGCAGCTCGAGCACGTCGAACTCCTTCGCCGTCAGGTTGACCTCCTTGCCGGCAATGCTGACTCTGCGCCCCTCGCAATCGATCGCGAGATCGCCCACCTCGACGATCTTGCCCTTCGGCTCCGTCGCCGCCTTCTGGGAAGTCCGGCGAATGATCGCCTTCAGGCGCGCTTTCACCTCGAGGATATTGAACGGTTTCGTGATATAATCGTCCGCGCCGTACTCCAGCCCGAGAATCTTATCCATATCGTCGCCCTTGGCGGTGAGCATGACGATCGGCACGTCCGAAAACTCCCTGATCTGCTGGCAGACCTCCAGACCGTCCAGTTTCGGCAGCATCAGGTCAAGGAGAATGATGTCATACTCCTTATCCCTCGCCATGCGCACCGCCTCCTCGCCGTCGTACGCACAGTCCACCTCCATGTCGTCCTGCTCCAGGCTGAAACGAATCCCCTTTACGATCAGTTTCTCGTCATCCACTACCAAAACTTTCTTAGCCATGCTCTATCTCCTTTATTGCTCTTACTTTCCCGTATCTCTCCCGCCGCGCCTCACACCGTAATGAGATCCCGGATCTTCGCGAAAACGCCGCTCTTGATACCGGAAATATTCTGAATCTCTTCAATGGCGCCAAACGCCCCATGCTCCTCGCGATACCGTAAGATCGCGTCCGCCTTCGCGTCCCCGATCCCCGGCAGCGTCTTCAGCTGCTCCCGGTCCGCCGTATTCAGGTTGACTTTTGCTCCGTTGTCTGCCGTTTCAGCGCTTGCTGTTCCGCCGTTCCCGGCATTTCCTACGCCGAAAGCGACGACGTCCTCCTGCCACTGGGTCTGGCTCTCCTGATCGCCCTCGCGGATCAGGCGGGTCTCCTCCAGTGTGTACACATAAAGCCGCTGCCCGTCCTGCACAGGCTCCGCCTGATTCAGCCACTCACGGTCGGCGTCCGGCGCGAACCCTCCGGCAAGCGCAAGCGCCTCAAAGACGCGCATCCCCGCATAGACCGGATAGACGCCGGGCGCGTTCACCGCGCCGCAAACATACAGATAACCCTCGGATTCCGGTTCCGCGTCCGACTGCTCTGCCTCTGCCGCTGTCTGTCCTGCGTCCAACTGCTCCTGCTCCGCCGCCATCTCTTCCGCGCCTTACTGCTCCTGTCCAGACAGCACCTCTTCCGCATTCGAGCGCTCCTGCGCGGTCGATACCTCTCCTGTATTCACGCGCTCCTGCTCCGCCGACGTCTCTTGCGCGTCCGGCTGCTCCTGCGGCTGCATGCCCGCGACGTAAACTTCCTCCCGCCCGGCGCAACCGTTCAGGCACAAAATCAACGCAAACAGCAGGGCACATTTCCGTCCCTGATCTTTTCTTTTCATATATTCCCTGCAGCCTCTGCCGCGGGATTCCCTTACATCATTTTATTTTAACCAAAAAGTAAAATTTTTGCAACGATTTTTTATTATTTCACTTCTCCCACTTAAAGATCACGATTCCCGCGATCGCGACCAGCATCCCGATCAGCTTGCGCCATTCAAACGGCTGTTTCTCGACCTGGAAGATTCCGAACAGCTCGATCAGGTACGCGACGATCAACTGGGAGATCACGATCAGCATCGCCGCGCGCGCCGGCCCCAGGGAGCCCATCGCCTTCACGACCGTGACCGTGATAAACGCGCCGAGCACGCCGGAGAAGAGCATATATTTGTGCTCCACCTGCGCGAGCGACAGCAGGTTCGTCCGATCCGTGAACAGCCATGCCGCCAGGCAGACCAGCAGCGCCGTAAACTGCACAAAAGCAGACGAGACCCAGAGGCTTGTCTGCTTTGTTACTTCGGTATTAAACACGCCCTGCACGCTCATCAGCGCGCCGGACAAAAGCGCGATCAAAATTCCCCACATATACATTCTCCTTTTTCGTAAATATTCGGACAAATCATATTCGGACAAAGTATATGCAATTTTCGTGTTTTTATTCCGCCGCGCCGGTTTCGGAGTCTACTGCTCCAATTTCGGAGTCCGCTGTTCTGACTTCGGAATCCGCTGCTCTGATTTCGGAGTCCGCTGTTCTGATTTCGGAGTCCGCTGTTCAGCCTTCGGTTTCTGCTGCTCCGGTTTCGGTCTCCGACTCGCCCTCCGGTCCCACCTCAAACTCCGGCTCCGGCAGGGTCTCCGGTTTCTCCATCGCGGGCAGCGCGCCCGGATCCGGCTGCTCCACCAACACCGCCTGCACGAGGAACCGATGCTCCGGGTCGTTCTGATAGCAGGTCGACAGGGTCAGGATATGGCTGTCCGCCGTCACCTTGTCGAAAAGTCTGCGGTCGAAGGTCTGCACGTCCGCGCAGCGCGCCTCCACCTTGTCCAGATACTCCTGCCGACTCTCGCGGGAACGCGTATTCACGCCGCCGAGCTGGTGCTTGTTGTCCGACACGTACGCGGCGAACACCCAATATTCCAGCGTCCGGTCGGGCAGGTAGATGTAGATTACGTTGTGGTTCCACAGCGTCTCCAGATTCGCGAGCTCCGACAGCCAGCCGAACATCGTGTCATCCCTCATGTTGTGCCCATAGATGATCGTGTGGAAATCAGAAAAATCTTTTTTGTTGTATCTCTGCGTGTAGATCGAGCCGTAGATATCCTCGTTGCCCTCGACGTCGTGCGTCAGGTAGAAATCCTCCTCGCCCAGACTCTGCAGCACCGGGTAGTCAATCACCGTGCCCGGCATCCGAATCCACGCGTAGATATCCGTGTTCGTCTCCCAGAGAGAGGCAAAATCGATCGGAGATTCCGTCTCCGTTTCCGTCTCGGTCTCTTCCTCTGCGCCGTCTTCTGTCTCTGCGTTCTGCGCGCTTTCCTCCTGCCCGGTCTCGCCCGCAGCCCCGGACTCCCCCTCTGCGCCGTCTTCTGTCTCTGCGCTCTGCGCACTTTCCTCCGGCTTGGTCTCGCCCTCAGCCCCGGACTCCCCCTCTGCGCCGTTTTCTATGTCTGCGGTCTGCGCACTCTCCGCTGTCTCAGTCCCGCCCGCCTCTTCGCTCTGCGGGCTCTCCACCGTCTCGATCCCGCTCACAGTCGCGTCTGCCGTGATGTCCTCCACGACGACCGACCGCGAGCCCTGGACGATCTCCATGTCCTCAAGGGAGAGCTCTCCCGCCTGTGCCGCGCCTCCAGCCAGGCAGCCTCCCGCGAGCAAAACACAAAGCGCCCGACATAACTTTTTCTTTCTGGTCATTGTTTCCTCCACTGCCGCGCCTGTGCCCCGAATCCGCCATACCGGCGTTCGTCCGGGCGTCAGGCGATTTTATCCCATTACCTTATCCCATCACAGTCACCGCAACAAGCAGTGATCTGGATTTTTGGTCGGGCGATTTTATCCCATTATCTTATCCCATCACAGCTTAAACAGGGTGCTGAGGATTCCCCTGCCGAGCGACGCGCCCACATTTCCGCCCAGGCGCTTGCCGAACGTGCCGCCGACCGACTTGCCGACCTGGTTGCCGAGCTCACGCCCAAGCGTGCCGATCGCGCTGCTCGCCACCTTCTTTACCTCGGACTTCATCGTCCTCTCGCGCTTTTCCGCCTCTTTCTCGAGCGCCTTCTGCTGCGCCTCCAGCTCCTTCTGCCGTTTCTTCTCCTCAGCTGCCTCTTCCTTCAGACGCTGTTTCTCAGCTGCCTCTTCTTCCTTCTGGCGCTGTTTCTCAGCCGCCGCCTCTTCCTTCTGGCGCTGCGCCTCTTCCTCAGCCTGCTGCGCCGCCTCGGCGTCCGCCAGCGCCTTCCTCTGCAGGAATTCGTATGCGGAATCGCGATCCTGCGCCTCCACATAGCGCGTGTACAGCAGACTTCCCTTGATCTGCGTGTCGCGCACCGCATCGTCGAGCGCGCCCATCAGGCTCTGCGGCGGAAGGATCGTGCAGCGTTTCACGACCGTCGGGACGCCGTCCTCATCGAGCACGGAGACCAGCGCCTCGCCCGTGCCGAGCGCCAGCAGGGTCTCGTAGGTGTCAAACTCCGGGTTCTCGCGGAACGACTGCGCGGCAGCCTTCGCGCCCTTCTGCTCCGCCGGCGTATAGGCGTGCAGCGCGTGCTGCACCTTGTTGCCGAGCTGCCCCAGCACGCCGTCCGGAATGTCGGACGGACTCTGCGTGATAAAGTAAATGCCGACGCCCTTCGAGCGGATCAGTTTCACGACCTGCTCGATCTTGCCGAGCAGCACCTTGGAGGCGTCGTCGAACAACAGATGCGCCTCGTCAAAGAAAAAGACCATCTTCGGTTTCTCCGGGTCGCCCACCTCCGGCAGCGACTCGAACAGCTCGGACATCATCCAGAGCAGGAACGTCGCGTACATCGTCGGGTACTGGATCAGCTCGCGGCAGTCGAGCACCTGGATCGTCCCGCGACCCGTGTTGTCCGTGCAGAGCCAGTCGCCGATGTTCAGCGCAGGCTCGCCGAAGAACAGATCGCCGCCCTCCGCCTCGAGCGCCATCACGGAGCGGAGCACCGCGCCGAGGCTCTGTTTCGAGATGTTGCCGTATTTCAGCGTGTATTCCTTCGCGTTCTCACCCACATACTGCAGCATGGAGCGCAAGTCCTTGGAATCGATCAGCAGCAGCCCTTCGTCGTCCGCGATCCGGAAGACCACCGTGAGGACGTCCGACTGTGTGTCATTCAGCCCCAGAATGCGTCCCAGCAGCAGCGGTCCCATCTCGGAGATCGTCGTGCGCAGCGGGAGCCCGCCCTTGCCGTACACATCCCAGAAACAGGTCGGGTACGCCTTGAAATCAAAGCCGAGCTGCGCAAGCCCCAGGTCCGCCACGCGCTTGTCCACATTTTCATTCGACGCGCCCGGACTGCACATGCCAGCCAAGTCACCCTTCACGTCCGCCAGAAACACCGGCACGCCGCAATCGCTGAACGACTCGGCAAGCACCTTCAGAGTGACCGTCTTGCCCGTGCCCGTCGCCCCGGCGATCATCCCGTGGCGGTTCGCCATCTTCGGGGAAATGCACACCGGCTCGTCCCCCGCTTTTCCTACCAAAATCTTGTTCTCCCAATACATTCCTGCGCCCTCCTCCCGGCTTTGACATATTTTACGCCATTATTTTATTTGCACAATATAACACTCGTCCTGACAGCTCCACCCCTGATTCTTCAGCAAAAGCGGAAACTCACTGTAAAACTCCATTCCATTGTTCTTCAGCACCTGCCCAATGTTCTGGCGTTCCGGCGGCGTCACCCGCCCCTGCACCCAGCGCAAGCTCCACTTATGATCAAGCTCCCGTTTACCCTTCCTGATAAAATCGGAAAGAATCAGCGGCGCCTCCGCGCTCTTTACATCATCCGGGATCTCAATCCGATAGTTTTTTGCCGTCTCGTCATAATACAGATAGCCGACGGTTTTATCGTTGTACACTTTATTTTTGATTGCAAATTTGTACATACCGTTTCCATCTCCCCCAAATCATCTCCCATATCTTATCCAGATGCTTTTCCGGAAGAATCACGCCCAAATCCTCAAGCAGCTTATCCCTGTCAGTCTCCTGCAGAGCGCCCCCAAATATCCTTCGATCTTTCGGGAGAAACCGCAGATTATATTCCAGAGACCTCGAGCCGATAAAACTCTGCACCGGTCTGTCCGCAAGTACATCAAATCTCTGAATTTCTTCCATATCCCGATAACAGGAAAACAGCAGCGAGACTCCGTGATCAAAAAGAGGAGCCGGTCTTGCCGTATCATTCTCGTCTACAAGAATCTCAATATTCGCCCCATGCCGATCTCGGTTGCAGATCAAATAGTCTACCGCCATCATACGTTCAAAATAATCTCCCCAGCCCATACGGCAGGCAAAATCAAGAGGCTTTTCGTCTTTTCCCCGATGAAGTTCATAATAAACATCAAACGGCTGCTTGCGTTCTTTTTCCTTCCGGAAGTTGACCGACCTGTTAATATATGTTTCGATCTCCTGACCATCAACAGAAATCACCGCATGAACCAACTGGTACTGCAAATGCTCCGCTTTCAAAATATCCAACAGCCGTGAGACAATGAGTTCATTCACACACTCATGTCCGAAAACACCCCTGTAGCTATCATAATTCGACAGCTTGTAATAGTATTTCTTCCCGTCTTTCTCTTCGTAAGCCTTCAAAAAACATCCGGGAGTTCCCGGGGATAATTTTTTATCAGTCCAGTCCAGATATCTCAGATCCTGAAGTTCCTTTACGAAATCCATTCTGCGCCCTCTTTCCCTCATATTTTTTTATTTTATCATCTTCGTTTTCAGAAAACAACCCTTCATTTCAATCGAGCGGACTCCCCAAAATTGAAATTTTACAGTAGAAGGAGGCGCTATGAGCAGATATATCCCCGTCAGCCGGATTGAGGAAAAGCTGTTCCTTTCCTTCCCTATGAACCACTGCACGAAAGGCGCGGCGCGCCTCGTGTTCTACCGGATCGAGAAACGTATGGAGACTTTCGCGTTTGTTTCTGCCTTTGGACACATTTTAATCGATGGGATACGGAATTCGGTGACCCAGTCGCCCTGGAGACCTGCGCAAATGGGATCTAGCGCGCAAGTATCTATTACTGTGATCCTTGCGCAGCGGTCAGAAATGCGTGTGGGACAGGCGCACACGATGCCGCGCTCAAAACCTTGACGAGAGAACCCTGAACGCACTTCAGCTTAGACCGGTGGAATTCAGTTCTGCACATTGTCTTCCAGCGGTCCGTTTTTCATGCCCTGAAAACAGACTTTTTTGAGAAATTAAGGCGATTATAACGGATATCCATAGGTTTAGCATCATAATGTTGCCTGATTTTCATGAAAAAATAGAGGGGGATGAGATTTAACTCTGCACCCGAATTTAGAATTCAAGTTTCGGAGAAATTAACAATAATACTGAATCTCCCCAAAGTACTCATACCATTTCTGGGCGATCAAAAAGCCGTTCGCCTCAATGATCCGAATGATCTTGCGCAAATCCTTTAGTTCCCCCCCTCATTCGACCAGAAATACACCACGTAGGAATCAATGCTAAAAATTCGAGGCATTGGAAAAGCCTCCTTCTTGTGAAAATTCTATGATCAAATGAGCGTTTGCCTCTACCAGTTTCTGGAAATACGCCATCTCTTCCTCAGAAAAACCGTGGTTGCTCTCCCACGTATAATCAGGAAGATAGCAGGTTGCGTCATGGAATCCTCCGGGAACCGGCTTTTCAATGTAAACTTTTACCCTGCCATCCGGTTTCATCTCGGAATGAACGATTTCAGTTTCATCATCGAGCGTGATATACGGATACATCATAATCATATACCTCCTGCTACTACAATGCTTCGCAATGAAATACTTATCAGATGTTCTTGTATAATGATTTTAGCACATAACGCAAAATCCTACAATGAGAAGTTTGAAGATGAGGTACACGAACGACATAACGAGAAATAACAGAAATAGATTGTGGTAATCACATAATTTCCCTGTTGTCAAATCAGGATTACAGACATATAATAAAAGTAGGAATTTCCTATTTCCCTACTTTTTGTGCAAGGAGGTTTTTATTATGTCTGAAAATGTATTGGTAAATGATGCAAGAGTAATGTCAAAAGGGCAGGTAACCATTCCGAAAAATATCCGCGCAGCTCTTGGTGTTTCTGCAGGTGATCGAGTAACTTTTATCGTGGAAAACGGTTCCGTCCGCATAATCAACTCCGCGATCTATGCCTTGCAGAAATTTCAGGAACAGATGAAAGGGCAAGCTGCTTTAGCCGGGTTTACTTCTGAAGAAGAAATTGCAGACTGGATCACTGCCTCACGCCGGGAGGAGAATGCTGAATGAAAATCATGATTGACACCAATGTCATTATTTCAGCAATACTTTTCCCAGATGGCAGAGCTGCACAGGCTTTCCTCAGCGTTTCTGATTTTCTCAATACAAACGGTACATAACGCGAAACCCTACAATTGAGCAGTTTGAGAATAGGGTACAGGAAAAAAGTGGAAGGAGTTGAGGGTGTTTAATCCAATATATTCTGCGATCTCTGATGTTTTACCTTCTATATGGTCTGTGAGGTCTTCTTATCAAAAAAACTTCAATAATTTCCTGCAAAATATATGCCAATAGTCTGTTCCGCAATTTCCTTATTCCGATCTTTTATATAGACTGCCTTTCTTATCAAATACGTCGTCACCGTTGGTCAGCACATAGTCTTCCCCGCCGAGGATCGCCCTGCAGTAGTCCTGTACCGACGTGAGCCGCCGCCGGAAAGCGACTCCGCCGCCCGGAAGGTCTGTCGTGTGAATGTCCGAACCGGCGGTGATCGGGAGTCCGTGCTCATTGGCATAGCGGATCGCCCGGCGATCGTATTCCGGGTTGTAGTGGCTGCCTTTCTTGCCGGAAGAATGTGCCGCGTTGATTCCCTCCACGCCGTCCACGTACTCCGGGTACAGACGTATCTCCGGGATGTACGCTGCCTCCCGGAATGGGTGGGCGTGAATGACCATGCCGCCGCCTTCGTGGATCAGCCGGTACTGCTCTTTGACGTCGGCGCCGCGGATCTCCGGGTGCGCCTTCAGCCAGTCCGGCGTAATCCCGTAGATCAGAAATTCCGTTCCCCGGTATCCCGCCTCATAGCCCCAGAATACGTCCAGGTCGTGTCTGCGCCCGTATTCCAGGGCATCTCTGTAGCCCTCCGCAAAGCGGTCCACCCACTGCTCCCAGGGCAGCGCCCGGTCGACGCCGGTGTTGCCGCCCCAGTTGTGGTCTGTGATAATGATGCCCGCGTAGCCCATGCGATGTGCCGCCTCCGCCATCTGCGCGCCGGAGTTGTGCGCACAGGCGCTCCCCGGCCGAGTGTGCATATGGGTCTCATATAGATAAGGGTATTCTTTCATCGTCATTTTTGTCTATGCCTTCTTGAGAAATCCGATCCCCAGCGGATATGGACCGGTGTGCACGGCGATCCCGGCGCCGATCTGATACAGCTTGATCTGGTCCACGTCCAGGACGCCGCGGAACCGCTCTTTGAGCCGTTCGAGGAATGCCTCCGCCTCCGGGATATCGTAGCCGTATCCCACGTCCACCACGTAGTCCGCCATGTTCTCCCCGGCGGCGGTCAGGGTTTTCATATGGCTGTCCAGCAGGTTCAACACCGCCTCCAGGGATCTCCGGCGGCTCCTTGACAGCCCGGACGGGAAGATCTCGCCCTCCTTCAGCGTGATCAGCGGGCGGATCCCCAGTATGGAGGCCGCGACGCCGGCGAGCTTTCCGATCCGTCCCCCGTGCTTTAAGTATTCCACGTTTCCGACCGTAAAGAAGATCCTGCCCGTCTCCCGGATGTCCAGAAGGCGTTTTACCGCGTCCTCATAGGACACGCCCTGATCCCTCAGCTTTACCGCCTCCAGCACGTACATGCCCTGCAGCACCGTGTTGATCGTAGAATTGATGACCTCGATCTTCGCGTCCGGGTAGGTCTCCAGCAGAATATTTTTCGCGTTCGTCGCCGACTGATAAGAACCGCTGAACTTCTCGGTGATGCAGATGCAGATGATCGGGATCCCCTGTTTCACATATTTTTCAAAGGAATCAATATAGTCTTCGATCGACGGCAGGGACGATTTCGGGAAGACGACGTTTTCCTGCTCCACCATCAGGTCGTAAAACCTCCGTATGGGCATCTCCGAAATCTCTTTGTAATAAGTCTTCTCGTCAAAGGAGACGTAGAAGGGGACTACCTCCACGCCCTTGTCCTTCGCCAGTTGTTCCGGCAGGTCGCAGGAACCGTCGCTGATAATCTGATACATAAATTTCCCTCGCATTTTCTCGTGAAATAAACCGTGTAATTTGGTTTTCACTTTTTTATTACGTAGTTTATTTTACTACATGCGTGGAAATTTGCAAGTCCCTTTCTGTTAATTTAATTCCTTGCGCGGGTCCGCGCATAAAAAGCCGTAAAACACAGAGTAATCTCCTGCGAAAAAAGACCACCCGGAAAGCATTCCGGGCGGTCCCTCTTAAAAATAGATATGGAAAAAGCTGTTTCGGTTATCTCTTTACTCTGCCGCTGCCGCTACATACGCGTCGTAGTATTTCTGCTCGATTTCAAGGTACCTGCTCAGACCGTAAGCCTCAAGGTCGGACTGGAACTGATCCCATGCAGCGTCGTCGAAACCGTTCATGATCCAGTCGGATCTGGTCGCGTTGATCGTCTTGTTCAGATCTGCCTCCAGGTTGGAGAGCTCCTCGGTGTCTTCCTGGCTCATGAACACGTTCGGGAATACATTGTCGTTGTGCATCTCCGGCGTGTAGATGTCCTTGATCCAGTCGAGGCGGTACTGCGCGTCGTCCGGGCAGGTCACATATACGCCGTAGTACTCGTCGAGCACTGCGAGAGGTCCTGCTACGTTCTCAGCCTCACGAACCTCTACCGGGGAGGCGTCGCCCAGCGGAGCGTGCTGCAGCATCGGCTCGCCGTTCTCGTTCTCGCCAAGCTCGAAGATATCGAACTCGTCGTCCTCGTCGTAGGTGCCCCAGTTATTCTGCGGGGACTGGAACGGATCGTACATCAGATCGAGCCAGCGGCATACCATCTCAGGATCCTCGGCAAC
>CANQYP010000010.1 GCA_947628045.1 uncultured Lachnospiraceae bacterium
CCCTGAACCTGAAGTTTGAGAGCAACGACGGCGAGAAACTGTTCGGCATGGGGCAGTACCAGCAGCCGTATCTGGATCTGAAGGGCTGCACCCTGGAGCTTGCGCAGCGCAACTCGCAGATCTCGGTGCCGTTCGCCGTGTCGTCTCTCGGCTATGGGTTCCTCTGGAACAATCCGGCTGTGGGCAGCGTGACCTTCGGCAAGAACTATACAGAGTGGATCGCGCGCTCCACGCGGGAGATGGACTACTGGATCACCGTGGCGGACGCGCCGAAACAGATCCTGAAGAATTACACGGACGTCACCGGGCGCGCGGACATGTTCCCGGAGGAGCTGATGGGGCTCTGGCAGTGCAAGCTGCGCTACCGCACGCAGGACGAGGTGCTCAGCGTCGCGCGCCAGTACCAGAAGGAAGGCATCAAGATCGACCAGATCGTCATCGACTTCTTCCACTGGACCGTGCAGGGCGACTGGAAATTTGACCGGAAATACTGGCCGGATCCCAAGGCGATGGTGGACGAGCTGCATTCCATGGGGATCCGCGTGATCGTCTCCATCTGGCCGTCGGTGGACCGCAAGAGTGAAAACTTCGGACCGATGATGGAGCGCGGTCTGCTGATCCGGACGGAGCGCGGCGCGGCGCAGACCTACGACTATCAGGGCGACTGCGTGGAGATCGACCCGTTCAATCCCGAGACGCGCAAGTATGTCTGGGAGGTCTGCAAAAAGAATTACTATGATTACGGCATCGACGCGTTCTGGCTCGACAACTCCGAGCCGGATTACGGCGTGTACGATTTCGAGAATTACCGCTACTGCGACGGACCGGCGCTTTCCATCAGCAACCTGTACCCGCAGATGTACAGCCGCGTGTTCTACGACGAGATGAAAGGGCTTGGCAAGCCGGTGGTGAACCTGCTGCGCTGCGCGTGGGCGGGTTCGCAGAAGTACGGCAACGTGGTGTGGTCGGGCGATGTGCCCAGCACCTTCGAGGCGCTCGCGGACCAGCTCCAGTGCGGGCTGAACATGGGACTCGCGGGGATCCCGTGGTGGACGACCGACATCGGCGGATTCATGACAGACGATGTGAACGATCCGGATTTCCGTCAGCTGTTGATCCGCTGGTACCAGTTCGCAGTGTACTCCGCGGTGCTGCGCATGCACGGCGACCGTGGTCCGTACAACATTCCGCCGCTTGACGAGCGCGACTGGGGCGGCGGCTACCTGCACACCGGTCAGCCGAACGAGCTGTGGAGCTACGGTGAGGAGAACTACGCCATCATGCGGAAGTACTACGAGCTGCGCATTTCCATGCACGACTATATCAAAAAGCTCTATGAGGAGGCGCACACAGACGGCTCGCCGCTGATCCGCACGATGTTCTATGAGTTCCCGGACGACGCAAGGTGCTGGGAGCTGCAGGATCAGTACATGTTTGGCGATAAATATCTGGTGGCGCCGATCCTTCACCTGAACGAGTTTTGCCGCGAGGTCTACCTGCCGGCGGGCGAGTGGAAACTGACTTCCACGGGTGAGGTCTTCCAGGGCGGCACGACGGTGACGGTGGACGCGCCGATCGAGTACATGCCGGTGTTTGAGAAGAGATAAGGACGCAGAGAAGATGAAGATCCTGATCATTTGCAGCGCAAAGACGACGGCGCGCTGGGAAAAACGATATCATTCCGCAGGCTTTGACAGGGCGCTCCGGCAGGAGCGCTCCTGCGGCATTGAGAAAATTCACTGCAAGCGGGGCGGGACGGGCGGACGCCCGGTCTATGTGAGCACGCACAAGAGCGCGCAGCAGACCGCCGAAAGACTTTTTTCCGAGGCGGAGATCCTGACGGAGCCGCTTCTGGACGAGATCCCGATGCGCTCCTACAAGGACACGCCCAAGGAAAAAGAGCTGTCGCTTGGACGATGGCGCTTTATGGCGAAACAGCAGTGGCGACGCGGAGATGGGCGCCAGCCGGAGAGCAGACAGCAGAGTATCGCCCGCGCCGAAAAGCTGATCGCGCGGCTGGAGGAACAGGGGCAGGACTGTATTCTGATCAGTCACCCAAGCTTTATCAAGGTTCTGCGGAAACGCTTTCGCAGACACGGCTGCCTTGCCGCCGGGTCGGGGAATTTTGTGATCGCGCCTATGGACCGTATTTTGATCACGCGTCCGGAGATGCACTGCGGCGGCTGCGGGCACAACTGCCTCCTGTCGAACCCGGGCTGTCTCATCGGGCAGGACGCGGCAAAGCGCCGGGAGAAGAAATGACCGGGAGGGTTCTTCTTGAAAAATAATCTGATGAAATATCTCAGGGAATTCGGGGACCGCAGCTTTCGCGAGATGCCGTTTTCTGAGGTGGACGCGCTGGTGCTGGCACTGTTGGTATACATGAAGTTCGACGGCGTGGTGCCTGGGTTCAACCGCGGCGCTGCGATGAGCTGGGAGGATATCAAGAGGAGACCGGGCTGGGAGCATCTGTTTTCCGATCCGGTCTACGGCGCGTCGTACCGCGAGGCGTTTGCGCTGATCTCGGAGAGCCGGCGTTTCGGGCGGGTCCGGGTCAACTACTTTGTCGAGTGGATCGACGAGGAGCAGGAGGCGCAGTTTGCGGCGATCACATTTTTTCTGGGAAAGAGCAGTGTATTTGTGGCGTTCCGTGGGACGGACGAGCATCTGGTGGGCTGGAAGGAAGACTTCAATATGAGTTACATGCGTCTGGTGCCGTCGCAGAAACGGGCGCTGGACTATGTGAAAGGCGTCGCGCGCTATACAGACGGGCGAATGATCGTAGGCGGACATTCCAAGGGCGGCAATCTGGCGATCTACGCCGCGTCGTTTGTCCCGCAGGCGGCGCAGGAACGGATCCGCCGCGTCTACAGCTTTGACGGGCCCGGCTTGTGGCGGCATTTTTATGAGACGCCTGGTTTTCTGCGGATCCGGGATCGGTACTGCAAGATCGTGCCGGAGCAGTCGGTGTTTGGCATGATGTTTTCAAGTTATCGGGATTACCGTGTGGTGGCGGGCTATAAGGGTGGATTTGTCCAGCACGACCTGATGCAGTGGAAGATCCGCGGTCCGCGTTTCTGCTATAAAAGACAGCTCCGAAAGAAGAGCAGCAGGCGAAACAGAAAGCTTGATGAGAGGTTTCGCGCCCTCTCTGCGGAACAGGCTGCGTTGTTCGTCGATACGCTGTATGAGCTCATCCGTTCGACCAAGGCTCAGGATGTATATGAACTGTTTCAGCAACCGTTCGTCCTGGCGCGGACGATGATCGCGCGGTTTCGCAAAATGGAGAAAGAGAGGCGCAGACAGTTCTGGGAGATTTTGCGCGGGCTGCTGGCGTGCAGGAAAATGAAAAGCTGAAAAGACCCGGTCACCTGAAAACAGGCAACCGGGCTTTTTTGTGCTTATATGTTGATCGGAAACGCTTTTTACAGCTGCGGGCCGGCAGCTACCAGAGCCTTGCCGTGCTCGTTGCTCTCGTACTTCGCGAAGTTCTTAATGAAACGCTGCGCCAGATCCTTCGCCTTCGTCTCCCATTCGGAGGCATCCGCGTAGGTGTTGCGCGGATCAAGGATGTTCGTGTCCACGCCCGGAAGAGCGGTCGGTACCTCGAAGTTGAAGTACGGGATCTTCTTCGTCTCAGCGTTCAGGATATCGCCGTTGAGGATCGCGTCGATGATGCCGCGGGTATCCTTGATGGAGATACGCTTGCCTGTGCCGTTCCAGCCGGTGTTCACGAGGTAAGCCTTCGCGCCGCTCGCCTGCATTCTCTTGACAAGCTCTTCCGCGTACTTCGTCGGATGCAGCTCGAGGAACGCCTGACCAAAGCATGCGGAGAAGGTCGGAGTCGGCTCGGTGATGCCGCGCTCGGTACCTGCGAGCTTTGCGGTGAAACCGGACAGGAAGTAGTACTGCGTCTGCTCCGGAGTCAGGACGGATACCGGCGGAAGTACGCCGAACGCGTCTGCGGACAGGAAGATGACATTCTTCGCTGCCGGAGCTGCGGATACCGGACGAACGATCTTCTCGATGTGGTTGATCGGGTAGGAGACACGGGTGTTCTCGGTCACGCTCTTGTCGGCGAAATCGATCTTGCCGTTCTCGTCCAGGGTAACGTTCTCAAGCAGCGCGTTGCGCTTGATCGCGTTGTAGATGTCCGGCTCGGACTCTTTGTCGAGGTTGATGACCTTCGCGTAGCAGCCGCCCTCGAAGTTGAACACGCCGTTGTCGTCCCAGCCGTGCTCGTCGTCGCCGATCAGCAGACGCTTCGGGTCTGTGGAAAGGGTGGTCTTGCCGGTTCCGGACAGACCGAAGAAGATCGCGGTGTTCTTGCCGTCCATATCGGTGTTCGCGGAGCAGTGCATGGAGGCGATGCCCTTCAGCGGCAGGTAGTAGTTCATCATGGAGAACATACCCTTCTTCATCTCGCCGCCGTACCATGTGTTCAGGATGACCTGCTCACGGCTCGTGATGTTGAACACGACCGCCGTCTCAGAATTCAGTCCCAGCTCCTTGTAGTTCTCGACCTTCGCCTTGGACGCGTTGTACACAACGAAATCCGGCTCGAAGTTGGCAAGCTCTTCCTCGGACGGCTGGATGAACATGTTCTTGATGAAGTGCGCCTGCCATGCCACCTCAACGATAAAGCGGATCGCCATGCGGGTATCCTTGTTGGTGCCGCAGAACGTATCCATCACGAAAAGTCTCTTGTTGGAGAGCTCTTTGAGCGCAAGCTCCTTGACAGCCGCCCAGGTCTCCTTGGATGCCGGATGGTTGTCGTTCGGATACTCGGGAGTCGTCCACCATACAGTGTCCTTGGAATTCTCGTCCATCACGATAAATTTGTCTTTCGGGGAACGTCCGGTATAGATACCCGTCATCACGTTCACAGCGCCAAGCTCACTCACCTGACCCTTCTCATAGCCCTCAAGACCCGGTTTCATCTCTTCCTCGAACAGTGTCTCAAAGGAAGGATTGCGCACGATCTCAGTAGTTCCGGAAATGCCGTACTTGCTTAAATTGATCTCTGCCATCATGTAACCTCTTTTCCTTATATTGTATTTTGTAGTTCCACTACGGTATTATACATAGAGACGCAAAGAAAATCAACAGGAAAGTAAAAAATTAATCTGTCGGCTTATTATAGAACCGCCCGGTGAGCTGTTCGGTGCGGATCGCGTTGATGAACGCCTGCGGGTCGGTCTCCTTGACGGTGCGGATCACCTTCTTGGATTCCGCGCTGGAGACGACCGAGTAGACGATGCTGCGCGCGGCGTGCTCGTAGGAGCCCTTCCCGTCGAGGATCGTCGCGCCGTGTCCGCTGAGTTTCCAGATGGCGTCGCAGACCTCTGACGGGTGATCCGTGACGATGAACAGGGTCTTCCGCTGGTATTTCTGGTACAGGATGTGCAGCACCTGTGTGGAGGTGTACTGGAAAATGATCGAGTATAACGCCTTGTCCCAGCCGAAGAGCAGCCCGGCGGCGGAGAGGATGACGACGTTGATGCCGAGGATGACGTTCCAGGAATCCATGCCCTTTTTCTCGGAGAGGAAGATGGCGATAAAGTCTGTCCCGCCGGTCGTCGCGTCCATCAGCAGACAGAGGCTGGTGGCGGTGCCGCTGATGATGCCGCCGAACACGCTGATCAGCAGGGTGTCGTAGGTGAGCACGAAATTCGGGATCAGGTCGGTCAGCACGCCGGTCAGCACGATCACAAGACAGGAGTACAGCGTGAACTTTTTCCCGATATAGCGGAAACCGATGTAGATCGGAATCGCGTTGAGCAGCAGGTTGATCGGCGTGTAGGGGATCTCAATATGGAAAAACAGCCTTGCGCCCCGCTGGATCAGGATCGTCAGACCGGTCGCCCCGCCCGGGAACAGACCGCCGATGCGCACGAAGGTCGCGATGTTTGCCGCCATGATCACCGCGGCGATACAGATTACGAGGATTCGTTTTCCGTCTTCTTTCAATGAAAATTTCACAGGTGTCTCCCTTCTGCCGCCGGTATCAGGCGGCGCAGATGAATACATTTTGGAACACTGTCTACTATTGTCCGGCAAAGCCCGGACTTTTTGGTTTTACCTATACTATTGTCCGACAAAGACCAGGCTTTTTGGCTTTGTCTACGATATTGCCCGGTGAAATCCGCTTTTTTTATGTCCGGACAGCGGATGCCTCCGCCTGATCCGGATGGTCCTGGAACGCGCTGCGCAGCATCTCAAGCGCCTGTCGCTGCGCCTCGGTCAGGTCTCTCGGGATCTTCAGATGCAGGTTCAGGTACAGGTCGCCGCGCACGCCGATCTCCGGCGGGTAATTCAACCCCATGTTCGGGATGCGCAGTTTCCGCTCCAGCGAGGTGCCCGCGGGAACCTCAAAGGTAAAGTCCCCCGTGACGGAGGAGACGTGGATCGTCCCGCCCAGCGCCAGCGTATGGAAATCGATCGGGTAATCCAGGTAGAGATGGTACGCCTGCCTGGTATAGCCCGGCTTGTCCCGCAGAAGAATGATCGCGACATAGCAGTTGTCCGGGTAATTCATGTGCAGATACTCGATCAGCTCTTCGTTCCCGATGATGACGTCCTCGAGCGGGAAATTCTGCCTTTCGTAGGTGTTCGCCGGGATCTTCACCTGGAAATGCCAGGTCTTGTCTGTCTCAAGCTTTTGAAAAACGGCGAAGGAGTCATACGCGCGCTCCGTCAGGACAGCGTCCTTGACGACTTCCCGGAAGGTCTCCTCCATCTCCAGCCATACGGCGACGCGGACCACATGCTTGAAGGTCTCGGTAAACGGAGCCGGTTCGCTGTGGTTTCCGCAGTTCTCACAGTTTCCGTCGCAGTCCCCTTCGCCGTGCCCATGTTCGCCGCCGTGACCGTGCTCGCCGCAGGCGCCACAGTGCTCGTGTCCGCCGTCTCCGCCGTGACCATGTCCGCCATTATGCCCGCCGCAGGCGCCGCAGTGCTCATGCCCGCTGTGCCCGTATCCGTGCTCCGGCGCGTCGTCCGCGTGCTGCGCGTAATAGCTTTTCCGGTAGGCGTCATGCCCATAGTAGTCGTAGGTCTTGCGTTTCTTCTCGTTCGAGAGGACGGCGTACGCCTCCTGGATCGCCTGAAACCGTTCCTTGTCCTCGCGGCTGCCGGAGGAGTCGGGGTGATATTTTTTCGCCAGCTTGCGGTAGGCGTTTTTGATCTCCTCCTGGGTGGCGCGGCGGCTGACGCCGAGTATGTTATAATAATTCTGCATACGCTGTTTCCTTTTGCATCGGTTTTGCGGATCATCTCTTACTACCTTAACAAATTCGGCGGGTAAAGGCAATGCCTATTTTTAAGATAAATTTTCTTGTCGTATCCGCGCAAACATGATACACTATTATGATGAAATTTCGGATTGCAGGAATGATTCAGCCGTTTCTGCAATATGCAGATAACAGGATTATTTCAGAGGGGCGGAGGAAGATTTCAGATGAAACTGACAAAGCTTTTGGAGCGGGTAGACTGCCGGTTCCTGCAGGGGACGGCGGACGTGGAAGTGAAGAATGTGATCAACGATTCCCGGAAGGCGGAGGACGGATCGCTGTTCTTCTGCATTCGGGGCGCGGTCACGGACGGGCATAAGTACGTGCCGGACGTCGTGGCGAAGGGCGCGAGGGTGCTCATCGTTGAGGAGCCGGTGGAGGCGCCGCAGGACGTGACGGTCGTGCAGGTGGAGGATACGCGCTACGCGATGGCGCTGATCTCGGCGGCATATTTCGGATATCCGGCGGAAGAGATGAAGATCATCGGCATCACAGGTACGAAGGGCAAGACGACGACGACCTACATGGTGAAGTCGATCCTGGAGTCCGCGGGCTACAAGGTTGGCCTGATCGGGACGATTGAGACGATCATTGGAGAGGAAGCGATCCCGGCGGAGCACACGACGCCGGAGTCCTACACGATACAGGAGTATTTCCGGCGCATGGCGGACGCGGGCTGCCAGATCGTCGTGATGGAGGTGTCCTCACAGGGACTGATGCTGCACCGGACGGCGGGGATCCCGTTTGAGATCGGGATATTCACGAACATCGAGCCGGATCACATCGGACCGGCAGAGCATGCGAGCTTTGAGGACTATATCGAGTGCAAGAGCCGGCTGTTCCGGCAGTGCAGGCTCGGCATCGTGAATGCGGATGACGCGCACCTGGACGCGATCCTGCGGGGGCATACCTGCGAGATCGAGCGTTTCGGACTTACGGAGGACGCGGATATCCGCGCGGAGAATCTGCAGCTGGTCTCAAAGCCGGGCTACCTCGGGATCGCGTACCACGCGGTCTGCGCGGGGACACCGTTCGGCGGCGATGTGAAGGAGAAGATCGACGAGAATGAGACCGCCTTTGCGGGGACTGCGCCTGGCGGCAACGCGAAAGAGCAGATCAGCGCGAAACAGGTCGAGGTGGGCAAGACCGGTGCGCTGTGCAGGGAGCCAGCGCAGTTCGATGTCGAGATCGACATTCCGGGCAAATTCAGCGTTTACAATTCCCTGACGGCGATCGCGATCTGCCGGCATTTCAAGGTCGCGGTCGACGATATCCAGAAAGCGCTCAAGACCGCGAAGGTCAAGGGGCGCGTGGAGATGGTCAAGGTGTCCGATGAGTTTACGCTGATGATCGACTACGCGCACAACGCGATGGCGCTGGAAAGCTTGCTGACGACGCTGCGGGAATACCATCCGCACCGGCTGGTCTGCCTGTTCGGCTGCGGCGGGAACCGCTCCAAGCTGCGCCGCTATGAGATGGGCGAGGTGTCCGGGCGTCTGGCGGATCTGACGATCATCACTTCCGACAACCCGCGCTACGAGAAACCGGAGGACATCATCGCGGACATCATCACCGGCATGGAGAAGACCGACGGGAAATACGTGAAGATCACGGACCGCAAGGAGGCGATCGCCTACGCGATCCATCACGGCGAGCCGGGCGACATCATCGTGCTGGCGGGCAAGGGGCACGAGGACTATCAGGAAATAGAAGGAAAGCATTATCCGATGGATGAGCGCGTGCTGATCCGGGAGATCTTAAGCGAAAGTCTGGTATAGGACGAAATGTTTTGCGTAATTGCAGGATAATCGGGCAATCTTGATAATAGAAGGAAGATAGAGAACTCTATGGAATTGTTCGCGGATATCATCATTGATATCTCACACAGCAAACTGGACCAGACGTTTCAGTACCGGGTCCCGGAGGCGCTGCAGGGCGTGCTGGAGCCGGGCAACGTCGTCGAGGTGCCGTTTGGGCGCGGCGACCGGCAGACCAGGGGATATGTGATGCGGATCACGGATTACAGCTCCTGCCCGCCGGAGAAACTCAAGGAGATCACGCGGGTGGAGACCGACCTGGTCGGCGCGGAGTCAAAGCTCACGGCGCTGGCGCTCTGGATGCGCGATTACTACGGCTGTACCACGCTGCAGGCGCTGCGCACGGTTCTGCCGTTTCGGCAGAAGGCGGCGCAGCGGAAAAAGAAAACGGTCGCGCTGCGGCTCTCGCGCGAGGAGGCGCTTGCGAAACTGGACGGTTTCCGGCAGAAGAACCAGAAAGCGCGGGCGCGGCTTTTGGAGGCGCTGATCGGGGAGACGGTCCTGCCGCGCGAGGTCGTGACGGGGAGCCTGAAGATCACGGCGTCCGTGCTGCGCGCGCTGGAGGAGCAGGGCGTGATCGCCTGCGAGTCGGAGCAGGTCTACCGGACGCCCGCGGTGCTGCGGCAGCTGCGCGAGGAGAGCGAGGGGTCCCGGGAAACGGGACACGAATCCGCCGAGGATCCGGTTCCGGGAGCCGGGGAGACGCATGAGCCGCCGGGCTTTCATCTCAACCGGGAGCAGCAGGACATCGTGGATGCGTTCCTGGAAGAGTGGGACGACCCGAACCGCCGCGAGTACCTGATCCACGGGGTGACGGGCAGCGGCAAGACCGCGGTCTACATGGAGCTGATCGACGCTGTACTGCAAAGGGGACGGCAGGCGATCCTGCTGATCCCGGAGATCTCGCTGACCTACCAGAACGTGATCCGTTTCTACCACAGGTTCGGCGACCGCATCTCGATCCTGCATTCCAGGCTCTCCCAGGCGGAGCGCTATGACCAGTTCGAGCGCGCGCGCACGGGGGACATCAATGTGATGATCGGTCCGCGGTCCGCGCTGTTTACGCCGTTTCAGAAACTGGGCATCATTATTATAGACGAAGAACATGAGTCTTCCTACAAGAGCGAGGCAGTCCCCCGCTACCATGCGAGGGAGACCGCGCAGAAACGCGCCGCTCTGGAAGGGGCAAAGCTTGTGCTCGGCTCGGCGACGCCCTCGCTGGAGGCGTATTTCGAGGCGGAGAGCGGGCGCAGCCGACTGTTCACGCTGCGGCAGCGGGCGACCGGAGGGCAGCTCCCGGAAGTCGCCATTGTCGATATGTGCGAGGAGCTCCGGGCGGGGAACCGTTCCGTCTTCAGCCGTCGGCTGTTCGACAAGATCAAAGACCGCCTGGAGCGGGGACAGCAGACGATGCTGTTCCTGAATCGGAGAGGTTATTCGGGCTTTGTGTCCTGCCGCTCCTGCGGACATGTCGTCAAGTGCCCGCACTGCGACGTCTCCCTGTCGCTGCATCGGAACGGAAGACTTGTCTGCCACTACTGCGGGTATGAGCAGCCGGCGGTACACCGCTGCCCGGAGTGCGATTCCCCGTATATCGGCGGGTTCAAGGTGGGGACCGAGCAGATCGAGGAGCTTGTCGCGCAGAGCTTTCCCTGCGCGCGCGTGCTGCGCATGGACGCGGACACGACGAGGGGGAAGGACGGACATGCCGAGATCCTGCGCGCGTTCGGCAGCCGGGAGGCGGATATCCTGATCGGGACGCAGATGATCGTCAAGGGACACGATTTCCCGCATGTGACGCTGGTGGGGATCCTGGTCGCGGACTTGTCGCTGAATGTCTCGGACTATCAGGCGGCGGAGCGGACGTTTGCGCTTTTGACGCAGGCGGCGGGAAGAGCCGGCAGGGGCATGGAGGCAGGGGAGGTCGTGATCCAGACCTTTGTCCCGGAGAATTACGCGATCCGCTGCGCGGCGCGGCAGGATTATGAGTCGTTCTACCGGCAGGAGCTGGAATACCGCATGTTGTCCGGGTATCCGCCGGCAGGGGGCATGATGGCGCTGCACTGTTTCGGGCGGGATCCGGGGCGGCTTGCCGTGGCGGCGGACTATCTCGCCAAATTCGCGCGGAGGACCGCGCAGCGGTACGAGGCGGATGTCATAGGACCCGCGGATGAAACGGTGGCGAAGGTCAACGACGTCTACCGCAAAGTCCTGTATGTGAAACATTCCAGTCCGGGCGCGCTCACGGCGATGAAGAACCGGATCGAGCAGTACATTGAGGCGAACACGGGATTTCAGGAGATCCGGGTGCAGTTTGAACGGAAATAGACCGGGCTCTTAAAAATATTATACGGAGGTGCGAGATGGCACTGAGACAGATCAGAATCATGGGTGATGAGAAACTGGAAAAGGTATGCAGACCGGTGAAGGAGATGACGCCGAAACTGAGGCAGCTGGTACAGGACATGCTGGATACCATGTATGACGCGGGAGGCGTGGGGCTTGCCGCGCCGCAGGTCGGTATCCTGAAACGGATCGTGGTGATCGACACAAGCACGGAAGGAAAGGATCCGCATGTTCTGGTGAACCCGGTGCTGCTCGAGAGCTCGGGCGAGCAGACCGGACAGGAGGGCTGCCTGAGCCTTCCGGGACAGGCGGGTATCGTGACGCGCCCGAACCATGTGAAGATAAAGGCGTACGACGAGAATATGCAGGAGTTTGAGATGGAGGCGGAGGAGCTTTTGGCGCGCGCGATCTGCCATGAGATGGATCATCTGGAAGGCATCATGTATGTGAGGCATGTGGAGGGCGAGCTCTTCGAGGTCACCCCGGAAGAGGAAGAGGCATGATACAGGACGTAGTATTTATGGGAACGCCGGATTTCGCGGTGGGAACGCTGCAGGCGCTGATCGACTCCCCGGACTATCGGGTGCTGGCGGTGTTTACCCAGCCGGACAAGGCAAAGGGGCGCGGCAAGGCGATGCAGATGCCTCCGGTGAAGGAGACCGCGTGCGCGGCGGGGATCCCGGTGTATCAGCCGGAGCGGATCCGCGAGGGACAGTGGCTGGAAAAGCTGCGCGCGCTGCAGCCGGACGTGATCGTCGTGGTCGCGTTCGGGCAGATCATACCACGGGAGATCCTGGAACTTCCTCCGGGCGGCTGCATCAACGTCCACGCATCCCTGCTGCCGATGTATCGGGGCGCGGCGCCGATCCAGTGGGCGGTGATCAACGGGGACCGTGAGTCCGGCGTCACAACGATGCGGATGGACGCGGGGCTGGATACCGGCGATATGATCCTGAAGGAGACGGTCGCGCTCGCGCCGGACGAGACCGGGGGCAGCCTGTTTGACAAGCTGAGCGCGGTAGGCGCGTCGCTGCTGATTCGGACGCTGGACGCGATCCGCGACGGCACGGCGCGGTATGAGCGGCAGCCGAAGGAGAGCCCGACCGCCTATGCGTCCATGCTGACGAAGAAGGACGGGCGGATCGACTGGGCGAGGAACGCGCAGGAGATCGAGCGGCTGATCCGCGGGCTGAATCCCTGGCCGAGCGCTTACACGACTTACCGCGGGCGGACGCTGAAACTGTGGGCGGCGCAGGTCGTGCCGGGAGCGGGAGCGCCGGGCAGGGCGGCGGAGGTCACGAAGAATACGCTGAAGATCGGGACCGGGGACGGGCTGCTCTGCGTGCTGGAGCTGCAGCCGGAGGGCAAGAAACGGATGCCGGTCGACGCGTTTCTGCGCGGGTATCCGGTGGAGCCGGGCGAGCGGTTCGGCGAAATGTGAAGGATCCTGTGAAGAAAGAACAGCCGGGGACCGCTGCCTGGCGGGACGAAAACAGAGTATGGATAAGCATATATGGTAAGGAGTTGATCTTATGTACGGGTATGGAGGTTATCGTTTTGGGTTTGACTGGACCTATCTTCTGGTCCTTGCGGGGCTTGGGCTTTCGCTGCTCGCGTCCGCGCAGGTCAACAGCACGTTTCGGAAATATTCCCGGATGCGCGCGATGTGCGGGATGTCCGGGGCGATGGCGGCGCAGAGGGTGCTGCAGCTGTCCGGGATCACCGATGTGCGGATCGAGCACATTTCCGGGAACCTGACCGATCATTACGATCCGAGGACGAAGACGCTGCGGCTCTCGGACAGCACCTATGCGTCCAATTCCGTCGCGGCGGTCTGCGTGGCGGCGCACGAGTGCGGGCACGCGGTGCAGCATCAGGTCGGGTACGGACCGCTGGTGCTGCGCAGCACGCTGGTGCCCGCCGCGAACTTCGGCTCGACGCTTGCCTGGCCGGTCTTCCTTGCGGGGCTGATCTTTTCCATGCGCCCGCTGCTGACCGTCGGCATCGTCCTGTTTTCGCTTGCCGTGCTGTTTCAGCTGGTGACGCTCCCGGTGGAGTTCAACGCGTCGTCGCGCGCGCTGAAGATCCTGGAGAGCGGGCATGTTCTGGGCGACAGTGAGCTCGCGGCAGGGCGGAAGGTGCTCGGGGCTGCGGCGCTGACCTATGTGGCGAGCCTTGCTGCGTCGATCCTGCAGCTGCTGCGTTTGCTGCTTTTGGCGCGCGGAAGGGATCGCGATTGAGGAAGAGAGGGGAACGCGGCAGCCGAGGGGGAGAAACGTATGGCGAGACAGGTAAATCTGCGCGAGATCGCGCTTGACATTCTGATGGAGATCACGGAGGAGGAGGCATACAGCCACGTGGTGCTGCGGGAGGCGCTGGAGAAGTACCAGTACCTCGAAAAGAGGGACCGCGCCTTTATCTCGCGGACCGTGGAGGGGACGCTGGAGCATATGATGCAGATGGACTATATCATCGAGCAGTTCTCCAATGTCCCGGTCTACAATATGAAACCTCTGATCCGCAATCTGCTGCGGATGTCGGTCTACCAGATGAAATACATGGACAGCGTGCCGGACGCCGCCGCGTGCAACGAGGCGGTCACGCTGGCGTCGCGCAAGGGCTTTTACAACCTCAAGGGTTTCGTCAACGGGGTCCTGCGCAACGCGGCGCGCAGGCTGAACCAGGTCAAATACCCGGATCCGAAGGCGGAGCCGCTGCACTATCTGTCGGTGAAATACTCGTTCCCGATCTGGATGCTGAGCAAATGGGTGGCGCAGTTCGGCTACGAGACGACCGAGAAGATCTGCCGGGATACGCATATGGAGAAACCGACGGTCGTGCGCTGCAACCTGGCGCGCGCGTCGAAGGAGGAGATCATCGCGGAGCTGGAGGACCAGGGGATCACGGTGCGGCAGCACCCGTATCTGGACTACGCCCTTGAGATCTCGGATTACAATTATATCAAGGCGGTCTCCGCGTTCAAAAAGGGCTGGATCCAGGTGCAGGACATCAGCTCCATGCTGGTGGCGGAGGTCGCCGCCCCGAACTGGGGAGACATCTGCTATGATGTGTGCGCGTCCCCGGGCGGCAAGAGCCTGCACATCGCGGACAAGCTGATGGGGAGCGGGTACGTGGAGGCGCGGGACGTGTCGGAGTACAAGGTCGCCCTGATGCAGGAGAATATCGACCGCATCGGCGCGATCAATATCCGCGCGGTGTTAAAGGACGCCACGGTGCGGGATCCGGATTCCGTGCAGAAGGCGGATATCGTGCTGGCGGATCTTCCGTGCTCCGGTCTGGGCGTGATCGGGAAAAAACAGGACATCAAGTACAAGATGTCGGAGAAACAGCAGCAGGACATTATCCGTCTGCAGCGGCAGATCCTCTCCGTGGTGCAGGAGTATGTGAAACCGGACGGGATCCTGATCTTCAGCACCTGCACGATCGGCGCGGACGAGAATCAGTACAACATCAAATGGTTCCTCGAGAATTATCCCTTCCGCCTGGAGAACATCGACCCGTTCCTCTGCGACAAGCTGCGGGGCAAGACGACGGAAGGCGGGTACATACAGCTCCTGCCGGGCGTGCACCGGTCGGACGGCTTTTTCATCGCCAGGCTGCGCCGGGTCAGCAAACAGGAGGACATGGACTATTTCCTGGACCCGGAGGAGGGACCGGACGAGGACTATTATCTGGATGAGGAAGAGTGAAATGGATATCAGGTCGCTCACGATCGAGGAACTGACGGATCAGATGACCGCGCTGGGAGAGAAGGCGTTCCGGGCGCGGCAGCTCTATCAGTGGATGCACGAAAAGCTGGCGGACGGCTTTGACGAGATGACGAATCTGCCGAAGGAGCTGCGCGCGAGGCTGAAGGAGAATTTCACATATACGCATCTCGAGCCGGAGGATCGGAGGATCTCCGCGGTGGATCAGACGGAGAAATACCTGTTCCGCCTTCCGGACGGAGATGTGATCGAGAGCGTGCTGATGCGCTACCATCACGGGAATTCCGTCTGCATTTCCTCACAGGCGGGCTGCCGGATGGGCTGCCGGTTCTGCGCCTCCACGATCGGAGGGCTGACGCGGAACCTTCTGCCGTCGGAGATGCTCGACCAGGTCTATCAGATCCAGAAGATCTCCGGGGAGCGCGTGTCGAACGTCGTCGTCATGGGGACCGGAGAGCCGCTGGACAACTACGAGAACCTGCTGCGGTTTTTGCGGCTGCTGACCGACGAACACGGGCTGCACATCAGCCAGCGGAACGTCACGGTCTCGACCTGCGGGATCGTTGAGAAGATCCGCGCGCTGGCGGAGGAAAAACTGCAGATCACACTGGCGCTCTCCCTGCACGCGTCCAGCCAGGAGAAACGCAGGCGGCTGATGCCGGTGGCGAACCGGTATGAGCTTTCCGACGTGCTCGACGCCTGCCGCTATTACTTTGCATGCACCGGGCGGAGGGTCACTTTTGAGTACAGCCTGGTGGGCGGCGTGAACGACACGGATCAGGACGCGAGGGAGCTTGCGGGGCTGCTTATGGGGCTCAACTGCCACGTCAACCTGATCCCGGTCAACCCGATTCAGGAGCGGGATTTTGTGCAGCCGGATCCGGCTGTAGTGCAGGATTTCAAAAATAAACTTGAAAAATATCGAATAAACGTTACAATAAGAAGAGAAATGGGCCGCGACATCGCGGGAGCGTGCGGTCAGCTCAGGAGACGAAGAAAAGAAAGGGAAGAACAGGTATGAAGACGTATAGCATCACGGACATCGGGAGGAGGCGGACGACAAATCAGGACTTTATCTACGCCTCGGATCAGCCTGTCGGCAGCCTGCCGAACCTGCTTGTGGTGGCGGACGGCATGGGCGGTCACAATGCGGGGGATTTCGCGTCGCGCTATACGGTTGAGACGATGGTCGACTATATCGAGAAGGCGGAGGAGAACCGCCCGATCCCGCTGCTCGGCAGCGCGATCCACCAGGCGAACGATCTCGTGATCGAGAAGGCGAAGGCGGACCGGTCGATGGAAGGCATGGGGACGACGGTGGTGGCGGCGACGATGAAGGACGGATACCTGTATGTCGCGAACGTCGGGGACAGCAGACTGTACCTGATCGACCGGGAGATCGAGCAGATCACCACGGACCATTCCCTCGTGGAGGAGATGATCCGGCTGGGAGAGCTGCAGCGCAAGGACGCGCGGAGCCATCCGGACCGCAACATCATCACGCGGGCGGTGGGCGTGCGCACGCCGGTCAAGATCGATTTCTTTGACGTAAAGCTGGAGAAGGGGGACAAGGTGCTGCTCTGCTCCGACGGACTCACGAATATGGTGGAGGACGACGAGATCCTGCACATCGTGAAGAAGAGCGGCTCGCTCAAGGAGGCGGCGCAGCGTCTGGTGAACGAGGCAAACAAAAACGGGGGAAAAGACAACATTTCAGTGGTTCTGGCTGAATTTTAGCTGACAGGGGAAGAGATATGCTAAAGGTTGGAATGTTTATACAAAACAGATATGAGATCATATCAAGGATCGGCTCCGGCGGGATGGCGGACGTGTATAAGGCGAAGGACCATAAGCTGAACCGTTTCGTCGCCGTCAAGGTGCTCAAGCAGGAGTTTCGGGAGGACAAGGTGTTCATCTCGAAGTTCCGCGTGGAGGCGCAGTCCGCGGCAGGGCTCGCGCACGCGAATATCGTGAATGTGTACGATGTGGGCGAGGAGGCGGGCATCAACTACATTGTGATGGAGCTCGTCGAGGGCATCACGCTGAAGGAGTACATCAAGAACAAAGGGCGGCTCTCCGTGCGCGAGGCGACCAGCATCGCGCTGCAGATCGCCGCGGGGCTTGAGGCTGCGCACAACAACGGCATTATCCACCGTGACGTAAAGCCGCAGAACATCATCATCTCCACGGACGGAAAGGTCAAGGTGGCGGATTTCGGCATCGCGCGCGCGGCGACGACCAACACGGTCAACTCCAGCGTGATGGGATCGGTGCACTACAGCTCTCCGGAGCAGTCGCGGGGCGGCTACAGCGATGAGAAGAGCGACATCTATTCGCTGGGCATCACGATCTATGAGATGCTGACAGGGCAGGTTCCCTTTGACGGCGATACGGCGGTGGCGGTGGCGATCCGCCATCTCCAGGAGGAAGTGCACGGGCCGAAGGAGCTGGTGCCGGAGATTCCGTACAGCACGAATGAGATCGTGCTGAAGTGCACACAGAAGAGCCCGGACCGGCGCTACGCAAATATGACGGAGCTGATCCGCGACCTGAGAGAGTCGCTTGTGAATCCGGACGGAGATTTCGTGACGCGGGTGTCTGTGGACAATATGGCGAAGACGCGCATCATGTCGAAGGATGAGCTCGGACAGATCAACGCGGAGCCCAGGACGATGCCGGCGTATGACGAGTCGATGGACGTCGGGGCGGCGGCAGGTCTGCACCTGCAGGAGACCGGTCCCTCGCCGAACCGCGCGTATCAGCCCGGGAGCTATTATCAGAAGAGCGCCTATCAGGAGGTTCGCCCCGGACAGGGCAGGGAGGGGCAGTGGGACTCCCTGGTCGAGAGCGAGGCGACGGACGAGAACCAGCAGTATGACCCCTATTTTGACGCATACGACAACCCGGACGATTACGCGATCCACGACGGGAATTACCGGCTGGACGAGAGCTTTGTGCCGAGACCGCCGCGTCCCCGGGAGGAGGACGACGAGGTCGGGCTGAACCCGAAACTGGAGCGCGCCGTGACGATCGGCGGCATCATCGTCGCTGTGATCATCGGCTGCGTGTTCCTGGTGCTGCTGGCGAACGCGGTCGGGCTGTTCCATTTCGGAAGGAACCGCAAGGAGACGGAGAAAATGACAGAGGCGCCCACGGAGACGGAGGGCGTGCAGAAGGTGTCCGTGCCGGAGCTCTACGGGCGGTCGGAGGAGGACGCGCTCGCGCTTTTGGGCAATTACGGGCTGACCGGGAAGAAGACCGGGGAGGTCGAATCAGATACCTACAAGGCAGGCGAGGTCTGCAGCCAGTCGCCGGAGTCCGGGCAGATGGTCGAGAAAGGTACGACCGTCACATACCAGGTCGTGAAGGAGGCGCAGGAGATCGAGCTTGCGGATCTGACGAACGTGGAGCAGAGCCAGGCGCAGGCGTTTTTGGTGGCGCAGGGGCTGACCTGCGAGGTCGACACGTCGCGCCACAGCGACACGATCGAGGACGGGCGCGTCATCACGACGGAGCCGATGGCAGGGACAAAATTAAAGCCGGGCGACAAGGTGACGATCTTTGTCAGCCAGGGCGAAGAGGAGGACGCCGGGGACGTCAGCTATGTGACGCCCTGGGATCTGACCGGCTATACGGTGGAGCGTGCAAACGAGGCGCTCGAGATGCAGGAGCTGATCGCGGACTACCAGTATGAGCCGAGCAATGAGATCGGCGAGGGCTTTGTGATCCGCATGGATCCCCCGGCGAACGAGCAGGTCGCGCGCGGCTCGACCGTGACGCTCTATATCAGCACGGGACCAGCGTCGCCGGAGGACGAGGACAACATTCAGATCCTGGATGACAGCGCGACGACGGGCAGTGCGGAGACGGACGCGCCCGTGACGAGCGCCGCCGGGACATGGCGCTGTGACGCGTCCCTGGAGACTCCGGCGGGCTATACCGGGCAGAATGTGAGGATCACGCTGCTGCAGGACGGCGCGGAGGAGAAGACGGTGTTTGAGGGAGCAACGACCTTCCCGTACCATCTGCAGACGGACGGGGCGGCGGGCGTCTCTTCCGGCACGGCGTACGTGTATCTGCTGGATCCGGCGACGGGAGCGTCCACGAGCAAGATCGAGTACTCCGGCATCGCGTTCTATCAGGTGAACGGATGAGGGGCAAGATCGTAAAGGGGATCGGCGGGTTCTATTACGTCCACGCGCAGGACGGGGCGCTGTACGAGTGCAGGGCGAAGGGCATTTTCCGCAAGGAAAAGGTGAAACCGCTGGTCGGGGACAATGTGGAGATCTCCGTCATAGATGAGAAGGAGCGGACGGGAAACGTCGACGTCCTTCTCCCGAGGGCGAACGTCCTGATCCGCCCTGCCGCGGCAAATGTGGATCAGGCGCTGGTGATCTTTGCGGTCGCGAGCCCGAAACCGAACCTCGGACTTCTGGACCGTTTTCTGATCATGATGCGGCGGCAGGGCATTCCGACCGTGATCTGTTTCAACAAGACGGACCTGGAGCCGCCCGGAGCGTGCAGGGAGCTCTCAAAGCTCTACCGGGACTGCGGCTGCGAGCTGCGTTTCCTGAGCGTGGCGCGCGGGGAAGGCGTCGGGGAGCTGCAGCGGCTCCTGGAGGGAAAGACGACAGTGGTCGCGGGACCGTCCGGCGTCGGGAAATCGTCCCTGACGAACGCGCTGCAGCCGCTGGCGCAGATGGAGGTCGGGGAGGTCAGCCGCAAGATCGACCGCGGAAAACACACGACCAGGCACACCGAGCTGATCGTCCTGCGTCAGGACACTTACTTTCTGGACACGCCGGGATTCAGCTCTTTGTATCTCCCTGAGATGGAGCCGGAGGAGCTGCGCGGCTGTTTCCCTGAGTTTGCGCCGTATGAGAAGGACTGCCGTTTCCAGGGCTGCATGCACATAAGCGAGCCGGACTGTGCCGTGAAGGCGGCTCTTGCAAAGGGACAGATTGCCAGGGCGCGCTATGAGAGCTACGTCCTGCTGGCGCGGGAGCTCGGGGCGCGGAAAAAATACTGAGATCTTTTCGACATATTTTGGAACGCCTCGCGGCGAGGACGCCGCGCGGAAAAGACCGAATCGTCATGGAAAAACGGAGGCTGCCGCGCGAAACGCGGCGGCCTTGCCTTGTCTTCGGGGCGCGGAAATGGGGAATTATGTCGAGCGGTTTCTGGGCGCAGACTATTGTTTCTTGTCGCTTTATGTGTTAAACTGTGACTTGTTTGGGGAAAATGAGGAAAAAAACGGAATGGAGAGAAGGCTATGAAACTTGGAATTGTAGGCTTGCCGAATGTAGGTAAGAGTACGCTGTTCAATTCATTGACGAAGGCGGGCGCGGAGTCGGCGAATTATCCGTTTTGTACGATCGATCCCAATGTGGGGGTGGTCGCGGTGCCGGACGAGCGCCTGAAATTATTGACGGATCTGTACCACTCGGCGAAGACGACGCCGGCGGTGATCGAGTTTGTCGATATCGCCGGGCTGGTGAAGGGCGCGTCGAAGGGCGAAGGGCTGGGCAACCAGTTTCTCGCGAATATCCGGGAGGTCGACGCGATCGTGCACGTCGTCCGCTGCTTTGAGGATTCCAACGTGGTCCACGTGGACGGTTCGGTCGACCCGGTCCGCGACATTGAGACGATCGACCTGGAGCTGATCTTCTCGGACCTGGAGATCCTGGAGCGCCGCATCGCGAAGACGGCGCGCGCGGCGAGGAACGACAAGGTGCAGGCGAAGGAGCTGCAGCTGCTCGAAAAGCTGAAAGCGCACCTGGAGGCGGGAGAGCTGGCGATCACCTACGAGCCGACGGACGAGGAAGAGGAGCTCTGGCTTGCCCAGTACAACCTGCTGACCGCCAAGCCGGTGATCTTCGCCGCGAACGTAGCGGAGGACGACCTTGCGGACGACGGAGCGTCCAACCCCCATGTCCGCGCGGTGCGGGAGCGCGCGGTGGCGTCCGGCAGCGAGGTGTTCGTGATCTGCGCGCAGATCGAGCAGGAGATCGCGGAGCTGGAAGACGATGAAAAGCAAATGTTTCTCGAGGATCTCGGATTGAATGAGTCCGGTCTGGAGAAACTGATCAGGGCAAGCTATTCCCTTCTGGGGCTTTTGAGCTATCTGACCGCGGGCGAGACGGAGACGCGCGCCTGGACGATTAAGAAGGGCACGAAGGCGCCCCAGGCGGCGGGCAAGATCCACACGGATTTCGAGCGCGGCTTTATCCGCGCGGAGGTCGTGAACTACCGGGATCTCCTGGACTGCGGCTCCTATGCCGCCGCGAAGGAAAAGGGGCTCGTGCGCCTCGAGGGAAAAGACTATGTCGTGCAGGATGGAGATGTGATTCTTTTTCGGTTTAATGTGTGAACGAAGTGAGCCAAGTGCGCAGAGCCGTGTTCACACGCTGCGGCAGCACCAAGCCGTGCTTGCACGATATACAATTAAGAAAGGAGACCGTCTATGGGTTCGATCCGTTTTCCGCATCTGGGCATTACGCTCCCGCATGTCATCAAGTCCGTCTCCATCGGCGGATTTGAGATCGCCTGTTACGGGATCGTACTCGCGTTTGCAATGGTGACGGGACTTCTCATCGCGATGCGCGCGGCGAAGGCGACCGGGCAGGACCCGGATGCCTATTTTGACCTGGGACTGACGGCGATCGTGATCTCCGTGGTATGCGCGCGGATCTACTACGTCGTCTTCTCGTGGGATTACTACCGGGAGCACCTGTCTGAGATCTTCAATCTCCGGCGGGGCGGGCTGGCGATCTACGGGGGCGTGATCGGCGGCGTGGCTACGGTGCTCGTGTTCGCAAAGATTCGCAAAATGGGCTGTCTGCGCGCGCTGGACACCGCGGCTCTGGGACTTGTGTGGGGGCAGATGGTCGGCAGGTGGGGGAATTTCTTCAACCGGGAGGCGTTTGGCGGCTATACGGACGGGCTGCTGGCGATGCAGCTGCCGGTGAACGAAGTCCGTCAAAGCGAGATCACGAAACTGATGCGGGCGCATCTGCAGACGATCGACGGGACGACGTACATTCAGGTGCATCCGACCTTCCTCTATGAATCGCTGTGGAACCTCGGGGTGTTTCTGATCCTTTTGTGCCTGACCGTCCGCGTCCGGAAACGATTTGAGGGTATGGTTTTTCTGAATTATCTTTTTCTATACGGGCTGGGGAGGCTCTGGATCGAAGGGCTGCGCACCGACCAGCTGCTCCTGCCCGGGACAAAGCTTGCGGTCTCGCAGGTTCTGTCCGGCGTCCTTGTCGCGCTGTCGGGGGCGCTGCTGCTTATCGGAAAACTCTATGAGAAAGGAACGAAAGAACATGAATCAGAAGGAACAGTTAAAAGAACGAATTGAGGGAGAGCGCAAAAAGCTCAACGAACTGCTCGCAAGTGGAGACCGGGTGGAGGACGCCTACGAGCAGAGCAGGGCGGTAGACAGGCTGATCGAACAGTATCTGGACTGCAAATGAGCCGGTCACATAAGCGATAGGGAAAAGGCTGACGCTAAATATTGCGCCAGCCTTTTTGCATAAATACAATATCTTGTGCCGAAAAAATATTAACGAAATTGTAAAAAAAATATTTGAAAATCCACTTGTATTTTGTGCAAATATACGTTAATATAGGTGGCAAGTGGTAGAAAGTGGTGTGCTGTGGCGTCATGTGGTGGTGAAATGGAAGGGTTAGCCCAGATACGGCGACACGGGGACACTGCCGCGCGGAAGATCGAGGTGCGTCATGATGTTTATGGGTGAGTACAATCACACGATCGACACCAAGGGCAGACTGATTATCCCGTCGAAGTTCAGGGACTTGTTAGGGGACGAGTTCATTGTCACGAAGGGATTGGATGGATGCCTGTTTGTGTTTCCCAAAAACGAATGGCAGATCATCGAGGAAAAGCTGCGCACGCTGCCACTGAACAACAAGAGCGCCAGGAAATTTACGCGTTTTCTGGTGGCCGGGGCAACCACATGCGAGCTGGACAAGCAGGGGAGGATCCTTCTGCCGCAGGTTCTGAGGGACTTTGCGCAGCTGGAGAAGGATGTGGTGCTGGCGGGCAACCTGAACCGTATCGAGATCTGGAGCAAGGCGAACTGGACGGAAAGCAATGCATATGACGATATGGACGATATCGCGGACAGCATGACAGAGTTGGGCTTGAGCATATAACCTGGGGAGGATTGTATGGAATTCAGACATACATCTGTACTGCTGGAGGAGAGCATTGAAGAGTTACGCGTACGGCCAGACGGGATCTATGTGGACGGCACGCTGGGCGGCGGGGGACATTCCTGGGAGATCTGCAGCCGGTTGTCTGAAAAGGGCAGATTGATCGGCATAGATCAGGATGCGGCCGCGATCGAGGCAGCCACAAGGCGCTTGAAGGAGTTCAAAGACCGGGCGACGATCATTCGCGCGAATTACCGCGACATGAAAACAGAGCTCGGCAAGCTAGGCATTACATCTGTAGATGGAGTCATTTTGGATCTGGGGGTCTCATCCTATCAGCTCGACGAGGCGAGCCGCGGCTTTACGTACAGGGAGGACGCGCCGCTGGACATGCGAATGGATCAGCGACAGCCGTTGTGCGCGAGGGATATTGTGAACGGGTACAGCGAGTCGGAATTGTACCGGATCATACGTGATTACGGGGAAGAACGGTTCGCGAAGAATATCGCCAGGCGCATCGTAACTGCACGGGAACAGAAAACATTAGAAACAACTGGGGAGTTAATTCATGTTATAAAAGCGGCGATACCGATGAAAGCGCGGGCAACGGGGGGACACCCCGCCAAAAGGACCTTCCAGGCGATCCGGATCGAACTGAACCGGGAGCTGGAGGTTCTCGAGCAATCAATCGACGATATGATCGATCTTCTGAACGACGGGGGGCGCATTTGCGTGATCACCTTCCATTCGCTGGAGGATCGGATCGTAAAGGATAAATTCAGACAGAACGAACATCCGTGCACCTGCCCGAAAGAATTTCCGGTCTGCGTGTGCGGGAGGAAACCGAAGGGGAGAGTCGTCACGCGAAAGCCGATCGTTCCGTCGGCGCAGGAGCTGGAAGAGAACAAGCGGGCGAAAAGCGCGAAACTGAGAGTATTCGAGCGGGAGAAAAACCACGGTCAGGAGAAGGGGAAAATGACTGTGGAGAATTGATACAGGGGTGTAAAAATGGCAGGAGAGCTGAGAAGGGGCGGCGCGGCGCGCGGCTCCCAGGGGAGAAAAGACAACGGAAGGACCTACGTATACGTGGACGGGACAGCTGTGCGCAAGCTCGAGCCTGCCGCAGAGCCGCGGGAGAGAAGAGAGGATCCGTCCGCCGGGCAGAAGAAAAGCAGGGTCAGGGAACGCGCGCTCGCGATGAATCTGGGCTACGTCCTGTTTCTGACCGTGGCGGCGGTGGTCACGATGTTTGTCTGTGTCAATTTCCTGCAGCTCCAGGCGATGGAGACCAGTCTCCAGAAGGAAGTGACCGCGCTGGAAACGCAGCTGAACGCCGCGATTCTGGAGAATGATTCCGATTACAACCGGATCATGGCTGGCGTGGACATGGAACGAGTCAAGGATGTGGCGATGAATGAGCTCGGTATGGTGTACGCGAAGAAATCGCAGATCGTCACCTACGAGGTGGAGAACAACGACTATGTGAGGCAGTATACCGAGGTGCCGCAAGGATAAGATCAGAGCAGGTGAATTCATTGGCGAAGGTAAGCCGGATAAAAAGAGAACGAAGATTTACAAGAAAGATGCAAATAAAGCTCCTGGCTATATTTGCATTGATTTTATTGGCGCTGATCGGGATCCTGATCCGTCTCGTGTTCATCAACGTGAAGGAGGGGGACCGCTACGCGAAACAGGTGCTCTCACAGGAAAATTATGACAGCCAGGTCCTCTACAGCAGGAGGGGCGAGATCCTGGATCGAAACGGCAGGACGCTCGCCTACAGCGAGAAGGTCTACAACCTGGTGCTGGACTGCCGGGCGATCAACGAGGACGAGGATTACCTGGAGCCCACCGTCAAGGCGCTGACGACGGTGTTCGGATTGGACGGCGGCGAGCTGCGCGAGCGGATCACCTCGGAGAAGACGAGGGACAGCCAGTACCAGATCGTGCAGGAGCTGGTGACGGAGGATCAGAAGGACGAGTTCTCCGCGTACCTTGAGTCGTACGACGACGACAGCCTGTCGAAGGAGGAGCGCAGCAAGAAAGCGGCGGAGCTGCGGAATGTGCAGGGCGTCTGGTTCGAGGAGAAATTCATTCGCCGGTACCCGCTGGACAGCCTCGCGAGCAACGTGGTCGGCTTTTCCAATGCGATCGGCGACGGCATCGTGGGGCTCGAATCCTACTATGATTCCCAGCTCAAGGGGACGAACGGCCGCGTGTTCGGCTATCTCAACGAAAATCAGGAATATCAGAAAAAGACGATTGCCCCGGAGAACGGGTGCACCCTTCAGACGACGCTCGACGTCAATATCCAGCAGATCGTGGAAAAATACATCGCGGAATTTGACGAGACCTACGGGGAAGACCATGACGACGGCACGGCGAAACACGGCGCGAAAAACATCGGCGTCGTCATCATGGATCCGAACAGCGGGAGCATTCTCGCGATGGCGACAAACTCCGGGTTCAACCTGAACGACCCGATGGACTTAAGCGCGTGGTACACGGAGTCCCAGGTCAAGTCGATGACAGAGGACGAGTATGTGGAGGCGCTGAACGCGATGTGGAGCAACTTCTGTGTCTCGGACGGCATCGAGCCGGGTTCCACGTTCAAGCCGATCACGGTGTCCTCCGCGCTCGAGTGCGGGGCGGTGACGCCGGACGACCATTTCTACTGCGACGGCGGCGAATTTATCACGGACACGGAGATCCACTGTGACGCGTATCCGAACGCGCACGGGGACCAGACGCTGGGCGACGTCCTGAAGAATTCCTGCAACGACGGTCTGATGCAGATCGGCATGAAACTGACGGTCCCCCGGTTTATCCAGTACCAGCCCCTGTTCAATTTCGGAAAGCCGACCGGGATCGACCTGCCGAACGAGTCCGCAGGCTCGGTGTACACGCGCGACACGATGAACGAGGTCGAGCTGGCGACCTGTACGTTCGGGCAGGGACTCACCTGCACGATGATCCAGGAGATCAGCGCGTTCTCCGCGGTGATCAACGGCGGCTATTATTATCAGCCGCATGTGGTGGACAAGATCCTTGACGAGAATGGCAAGGTCGTAAAAAATTCGGGGAGCCTGCTCCTGAAACAGACCGTCTCAAACGACGTGTCGGATACCTTGCGGGGATTCCTGGAGGTCGCGGTGCAGGAGGGTACCGGACGCCATGCCCAGGTGCCCGGCTACCGGATCGGCGGCAAGACCGGTACCGCGGAGAAGATCGACCCGGAGACCGGCACGCGCGCGAAGGGCAAATATCTGGTCTCCTTCATCGGCGCCGCGCCGATCAACGACCCGGAGGTCGTGATCTACGTCATCGTCGATGAGCCGAACGTGGCGAACCAGGCGAACAGCACCTTCGCGCAGGAGGTGTACCGCAAGATTGCCCTGGAGGCGCTGCCTTATCTGAATATCTATCCGACCGAAGAGGTGACCGATGAGATGCTCGCCTCGCTCGGGCTGACCCGCGAGGACGTCGGGGAGGACGTCGTGCAGGTCTTTGACGCCATCGACTCCTACGGCACCTACCACAGGGACGCCAGGGTCGAGGACGGCAGGATCGTGGACAGCGCGGGGAACGAGATCGCCGGCGCCTACATCGCCGAGGACGGTACGGTGTACGACGCGGTGATGAACCCGGTGTCCAAGGTGGAACTTGCGACGTCACAGGAGGTGATCGACCCGAAGACGGACAACCCGGGGCTTGCGCTCCCGCCCTCCGGGGACGGGGACGGCGCGCAGCAGACGACCCTCTGGGACGGGACGGCGACGGACGAGGAAGAGGACGCGGGGGAGCAGCAGGAGTAAAGTCTCCCCGGGCGCATAGCTTCGCGAAAAGGATAATATACTGTATTAAAACGTTTGCGAGGCTGTCCCATGCAGAAAACAAGACCGTTTCACCGCCGGAAGACGGTGGTGATCTTTCTGGGCTGCGCATTGACGCTCGTCCTTCTGGGCGGACGGCTTGCCTGGCTGATGATCGTGGAATCAGAGCACTACGCAACGCTTGCGGAGGAGCTGCACGAGCGTGAACGCTCGATCAAGGCGGCGCGCGGGCGGATCCTGGACCGGAACGGGACTGTTCTGGCGGACAACCGGACGGTCTGCACGGTGTCGGTGATCCACAGCCAGATCGAGGATCCCGAGGAGGTGATCCGGGTGCTCTCCCGCGAGCTCGGGCTTTCCGAGGACACGGTGCGGGCGCGTGTGGAGAAGGTCAGCTCGATCGAGCGCGTGCGGCAGAATGTAGACAAGGAGACCGGCGACCGGATCCGCGGCTACGATCTGGCGGGCGTGAAGGTAGATGAAGATTACCGGCGGTATTACCCGTTCGGGAGCATGGCGTCGAAGGTGCTGGGCTTTACGGGCGGAGACAATCAGGGCATCATCGGGCTTGAGGTCGAATATGAGGAGGAATTGTCCGGGACGCCCGGCAAGATCCTCACATTGACAGACGCGCGGGGCATCGAGCTGTCGGAGGGCGGGGAGAGCCGCCAGGAGCCGGTCGCGGGGAACGACCTCGTGACAAGCCTGGATTACAATATACAGAAATACGCGGAACAGGCGGCGTACCAGGTCATGGAGCAGAAACAGGCGGACAGCGTGTCGATCCTGGTCATGAACCCGAAAAACGGCGAGATCTACGCGATGACGAACGTGCCGGAGTTCGACCTGAACGACCCGTTCACGCTGCAGTCCCTTCCCGGACAGGACGGGACGGGGCAGAGCGCGGACGGCGGGGCGCTGCAGGACGCCCTCAACCGGATGTGGCGCAACGGCTGCATCAACGACACCTACGAGCCGGGCTCCACCTTCAAGATCATCACGGCGTCGGCAGGGCTCGAGGCGGGCGTCGTCACGCCGGAGGACAGCTTTTCCTGCCCCGGGTTCAAGATCGTGGAGGACCGCCGGATCCGCTGCCACAAGGTCGGCGGGCACGGGGCGGAGACCTTTGCGCAGGGCATCCAGAATTCCTGCAACCCGGTGTTCATCGAGGTGGGGCTGAGGCTCGGCGTCGACCGCTATTTTTCCTATTTCGATCAGTTCGGGCTGAATGAGAAGACTGGCATCGACCTGCCGGGCGAGGCGGCGACGATCATGCACAAAAAAGAGAACGTCGGCGAGGTGGAGCTTGCCACGATCTCGTTCGGGCAGTCGTTCCAGATCACGCCGGTGCAGCTCGCCGCGACGGTCAGTTCCCTTGTCAACGGGGGGATCCGCGTCACGCCGCACTTCGGGGTGGGCGTCCGGGCGAACGACGGGGCGCTGGTCGATGTGTTCCGCTACGGGGAGGACCGGCGGATCCTCTCGGAGGAGACCTCCGCGCAGATGCGCAGCCTGCTCGAGCAGGTCGTGGACGGGGGCTCCGGCAAGAACGCGTACATTGAAGGCTACCGCATCGGCGGCAAGACGGCGACCTCGGAGACATTGCCGAGGAGCGCGAACAAATATATATCCTCCTTCATAGGCTTTGCACCGGCGGACGATCCGCAGGTGCTCGGTCTGTGCATTATCAACGATCCGCAGGGCGTCTACTACGGCGGGACGATCGCCGCGCCGGTGATCCGCGGAATGTTTGAAAATATCCTGCCGTATCTCGGGATCGAGAAGGCGGCGGTCGAAAGCGAACAGAGTGAGAAATAAAAAAGTTCAGTGAAACGAAAGACGGAAATGACGAGGTGTGAGATGATGCTAAATCAGGATGTTTTGATCCCATTGTTTGTGGCGTTCGCGATCAGCGTGGCGCTGAGCCCGTTTGTGATCCCCTTCCTTCAGAGGCTGAAGGTGGGGCAGACGGAGCGCGAGGAGGGCGTGAAATCCCATCTGAAGAAGGCGGGCACGCCCACGATGGGCGGCCTGATCATACTGATCAGCGTTGCGGTGACGTCCCTCTTTTACATCGGGCGTTTCCCGCGCATCGTCCCGGTGCTGTTTCTGGTGGTCGGCTTTGGAATCATCGGGTTTCTGGACGATTACCTGAAGGTGGTGCTGCGGCGCTCGGACGGTCTGTACCCGAAACAGAAGATGTTCGGGCAGATCATCGTGACGACGATCTTTGTCGCCTACATCTGGTTCATGGACAAATCCTGTCTGGATCTGCTGATCCCGTTCTCAGGCGGGAAGGTGATCTCCGGGAGCGTCATGCGCATTGTGGCGATCCCGCTCGCCTATTTTGCGGTGATCGGCACGGTCAACGGTGTGAATTTCACGGACGGTCTGGACGGTCTGGCGACCGGCGTCACGACGATGGTCGCGGTGTTCTACACGGTCGCGTCCCTGCTCGTGCAGGGCGGGATCGAGCCGTTGACAGCGGCTGTGACCGGGGCGCTTTTGGGATTCCTGTTGTTTAACGTCTACCCGGCGAAGGTGTTCATGGGGGACACCGGCTCGCTGGCGCTCGGCGGTTTTGTGGCGGGGTCCGCCTATATGATGCGGATGCCGATCTTTATCAT
>CANQYP010000011.1 GCA_947628045.1 uncultured Lachnospiraceae bacterium
GCGAAGCTGAAGGAGGAGGTCATGAAGCTGCTGAATGAGCGCGACGGTCTGGCGCTCGGCATCTGCAACGGTTTCCAGGCGCTGATCAAGCTCGGGCTGGTGCCGCACGGCGAGATCGTCGGACAGACGGAGGATTCGCCGACGCTGACGTTCAACACGATCGGGCGGCACATTTCCAAGATGGTCTACACGAAGGTTGTCAGCAACAAGTCTCCGTGGCTCTCCCTCGCGCAGCCGGGCGGCGTCTATACCAATCCGGCGTCGCACGGAGAAGGGCGTTTCGTGGCGAGCAAGGAGTGGCTGATGCGCCTGTTCGCGCACGGGCAGGTGGCGACGCAGTACTGTGACCCGGATGGAGAGATCCGGATCGACGATGAAATGTGGAACATCAACGGTTCCTACTTTGCGATCGAGGGCATCACGAGCCCGGACGGCAGAGTGCTCGGCAAGATGGCGCACGCGGAGCGCCGCGGGGATTCGGTGGCGGTCAACATTTACGGAGAACAGGATCTGAAGATTTTTGAGTCGGGCGTCGCGTATTTCAGATAAGTGAATCAATCTTAAACGTGATTTGACGGGCTCAGACAGACAAAGCAGATATGGAAACTGCACAGTTCAGATGAGCAGATGAAACGGAAACGGGAGTCGCATAGTTCAGATGAGTAAACAAAGGGTACGAGCGGATAACTTTGAACAATTGATCGAGATCGTCAAGGCGGTGCAGCGCGGCAAGGACCCGGAAGAGTCCCTGCGCGAGAAAGAGGAGCAGGAGCTCCGCGAGCTGCTGGCGCAGGAAGAGGGCGAGGAGGAGATTCCCGAGGAGGAGCGGACTCCGGAGGAGCAGCAGGAGGACGAGCGGGCGATCAGCCGGCTGCTGCGCAGGTGGCTGCCGGAGAACCGGAAGGAAAAAACTGCGCCGGAGCCGGACGAAGAGCTGGGGCAGACGGGCGGGGAATCGCCGGAGCTGGACGAAGAATCAGAGCAGCCGGGCGAGGGATCGCCGGAGGACGCTACCCCGTCCGCGCGGAATACGGCAGAGAAACAGCGCAAGGGCGCGGCGCAAAGGCTGCAGCCGCTGCGCGAAAAGTTTTCCGCTCTGGGTTCCCGGCTGCGGGAGCGCACCGCCCCTGTGCGGGAGGACCTTGCGCAGCGCGGATTCCGGCACAAGGAGCTGCTCATGGCTGCGGCGGGGCTGCTGCTCGCCGTGTGCGTGGTTGCGCTGATCGTCCATTCGGTCCTGCTCTCGCGGAGCGAGAAACGCAAGATGGAGGGCGTCACCGCTGATGAGGGACTGACGGTTTTGGTGGAGCAGAAACCGGAGCGTTGGTGCCAGTCTTACCCGGTGGAGCTGACGGTCCGCGCGAAAGGGGCGGATGTTCAGAAGGCGACGGTGAACGGCACGAGCTACATGCTGGACGAGGCGGGCAGGCTCACCGCGAAGGTGAGCGAGCCGACGCTGGAGGTCTCGGTCGACACGGAGCAGGGAACGCTGAGAGCCAGCGTGGAGATTCCGCTGATCGACGCGCAGCCGCCGATCGTAAACGTGACGCGGGATAAGGACCAGATCACGGTGAAGGCGGGGGACGCGCGCTCGGAGATCGCGAAGATCCGCTACGCGGTCGTGCCGGACAACGCGGTGTCCAACGTGCCGGAGTACATGGACTACAGCGAGCCGCTTACATTTGAAGAGGATTGTACCTATTACTTTTATGCGCAGGACGCGGCGGGCAATCGCTGCAGCCCTCTTGAGACGACGATGGAGATCGCGCAGAAACTGAGCCTGGAGCGCGAGAGCGCCGATCTGTACCCGGGGGAGGTCATCTACCTGACCGCGCAGGCGGAGCCGGAGGGCGCGCTTTTGAACAACCTGAAGTACACGAGCGCGAACCCGGAGGTGCTCGCCGTGGACAGCACGGGCAAGGTGACGGCTGTGGGCACAGGGACGACGGTGGTGACGGTCAGCGCGGACGACGTCAAGGAGGCGTCATGCAAGGTGACGGTCGGCGAGGAGCGGACGGTGACGATCAGTGCGATCGGGGACTGCACGCTCGGGACGGACGCGAACTTCAACTCGCAGACCAGCTTTGACGCGTTTGATGTTGTAAACGGGCACTCCTGGTTCTTCCAGAATGTCAAGGATATCCTGAGCGAGGACGACGCGACCTTTGCCAATCTGGAGGGCACGCTCACGACGGAGACGCAGCGCGAAACCAAGGAATACGCGTTTAAGGGCGACCCGTCCTACACGCAGATCCTGAAAAACGGTTCGATCGATGTGGTGACGCTTGCGAACAATCACAGCAGCGATTACGGACCGCAGAGCCTGACCGACACGAAACAGTATCTGACGGAGGCGGGCATCGACTACTGTCAGGACACGGAGATCGCGGTGAAGGACGTCAACGGGATCGCGACCGCCTTCATCGGCATCTATGTGCTGGACGACGGGATGGACAGCGAAAAGGAGCTGCGCGCGGCGATCGAGGCGGCGAAGGAGAGAGAGGCGCGGCTGATCATTGTCGCGTTCCACTGGGGCGCCGAGAAACAGACGCAGCCGGACGCGACCCAGCAGGAGCTGGCGCACATCGCCGTGGACTGCGGGGCGAACCTCGTGGTCGGACACCATCCGCATGTGCTGCAGGGGATCGAGAAGTACAACGGCGCGTACATCGTGTACAGCCTCGGCAACTTCTGTTTCGGCGGCAACAGCACGCCGTCCGATATGGACAGCATGATCTTCCGGCAGACGTTCACGGTCACGCGGGACGGGGTGCTCGACAACGATCAGATCGAGATCATTCCGTGCAGCATCTCGTCGGATCCGTATTACAACAATTATCAGCCGACGCCGGCGGCGGACGCGGAGGCGGAGCGTATTCTCGGGCGCATCAACGAGTACAGCGCCGCGTTCGGAATGAGCTACACGGCGTCCGGCGTGACGCCTTCCGGAGATGCTGAGAATCCGGGCGCGGCAGACGATGCCGGTGATACGGGTGCAGCGAATACGGGCACGGCAGATGGTGCCACTGGCTCGGGTGCCGCCGATGCAGGTGTGGATGACACAGGCGCAGTGGACACGGGCGCGGCAGATGACGCTGCTGACGCGGGTGTCGCTGATGCAGGTGCAGCTGATATAGGCGCAGCTGACACAGGTGCAGCGAATACAGACACAGCAGACGATGCTGCTGATTCGGGCGCGGCAAATGGCGCCGCCGATGCAGACGCAGGTGACGCAGGCGCTGCCGATTCAGGCGCTGCCGACGGCGCAGCGGACACAGGCGGATCGATATGATATAAGGATACGGGAGGGTGCAACAGCCTGTTGCACCCTCTGTTTTTTTCGACAAAATTTGAAAAAATTTCAGTCAACATAAGGTGTGCCATGCTTATTTCTGAAAAAATGACACTAATTGCAGCCGTATATTGAAAAAAGAAAGGCGCAGTGCTACCATTTCTGCTGTGGGGAACGGACGGCTCCCCAGAGGTCAGGGTTCAGCAGAGAAGGGGGACGAGGGCATGTCATACGGTAAAAAAGCAAGAAGGATCTTCTATCAGGTTCTGGAGGGCAGCCGGTACCTATTTGCCGACGAGCGGGACAAGAAAAAATTTCTGGATATCCTGTTCGCGGTAGAAAAGGAAGAGGAGTGGCTGATCTACGCGTTCTGTATTACCGATCACTGCGCATATTTTGTTGTGGAGGCGGACGGCGTCAGCTCCGTGAAACGTGGGACGCACGGCGTCGCGGGCGAATTTCTCGACCTGTACCGCCGGGATCCGTCGCACCCAAAGAGCCGGGAGACGGCGCTGAAGACCGACACCCTGAAGGAGCTGGACTCTCTGGGCGAGATCGCATCCTGCTGTCGGCAGGTCCACAGGATCCCTTTGGAGAAAGGGTATGTCAGCCGACTCGATGATTACTGGTGGAGCAGCTATATCACATATGCAGGGGAGTACAAGTGGGAGCTTGTCGATTGCCGAACGTTTTCCCTCTGTTTTTCGGCAAACCCGGAGACCGCGCGCAGGCGGCTCGTGAAGTTTCACCAGTAATCTGTTAATAGAAACGGTTCCAACGGTCAATTGTGACGAAAATGAAATAAATTTCTTAAAAAAATCAAAAATTCATGACAAATGGGAAGAATGGTGCTAGAATGAGATGCCAGATGAGAGGTAAGAGCTTTTTGATTCAGAAGGAGCATATAAATGAAACGTAGGGCAATGTTTCTGGCTGCGTTTGCGGTCTTGGGAATGGTTCTGCTGACGGCGTGCACGGATTCGGAAGGGGAGATTGCGCAGAACGTCAGGAACGAGGCAGCCGGTGACGCCGGGACGCCGGTTCCCGGGAATGCGGACGGCGCAGGGACGCAGGAACAGGCGGCTGACGGCGCAGACAGCGCGGCGGCTGAGGACGCGCCGGGAGAGCCGATATCGGAGACGCAGGCTCCGGCGGCGACAGAGGCGCCGACGGAGAGCCAGACGGAGCCGCCGCAGACCGAAGACACACAGACCGCTCCGGTGACGGAGGACATCTGGACCGGCACGTACGCAAGCGAGCAGGAGACGGTCACGCTCACGCGGACAGACGAACAGAGCCTGTCGTTCGCCTTTGCGAACGCCGGCATCGCGTCGACGGCGGAAATCGACGGAGCCACCGCCGTGTACCACGGGGACGACCACCATGTCGTCGTGTTCACGATGAACGAGGGAGTGCTGAATGTCTCGGTGCAGAGCGAAGAGGACTACGACGCCTCGGGCTCGCCGCTGAACGGCATTTATGTGAGAAAGCAATAGAGTGATGGAATGGGGAGAAAGTTATGAAACTGGAAACGATCAAAAACTGGTTCAAAAAATATCCGTACATGGTTGCGCTGGTATATATGGCGTTCTACCTGACCGTGTTCCATTATCTGGAAAACACGGTGGTGCCGAAGTACATTATCCACTGCAAGCTTGACGAGATGATCCCGTTCTGCGAGGCGTTTATCATTCCGTATATTTTCTGGTTCCCGTATATGGCGGGCGCGTTCATCTGGTTCAAGCGCCGCGGCTGGCAGGATTATTCCAGGCTGTGCAGGCTGGTTTTCTCCGGTCTGACGATCTGCCTGATGATCTACTATATTTTCCCGACCGGGCTGAATCTCCGGCTCGCTGCCAATCCGCATGAGACCGGGTTCCTCTACAACATGGTCGTGATGCTGCGCGCGATCGACACGCCGACGAATGTCTGCCCGTCGATCCATGTGATGAACACGGTCATGGTGTTTCAGGCGATCTGCAGTCTGGAGAACTTAAAACACAGGAAACTCACGATCGCGGTACATTTCGTGATCATGGTTCTGATCTGCGCGTCCACGGTCATGCTCGACCAGCATTCGGTGATCGACGTGATCTGCGGCGTGATGATGAGCGTCGTGCTCCACGGGCTGGTCTACAAGGTCGAGTGGAGGGAAGAGCTCGCGCGCAGCAAGGCAAAGACAGAAGTGCGCAGAATATCCTAAATTAGGGCTTGACTTTTCGTTCTTCTTAGGCTTATAATAGCAAAGCGGGTTGCGCGACAGCCGCGTCAGCCCGTTTTCTGTGGAATCACAGGTTTGCGCCCGGCAGGTTCCATGGAAGAGCATATGGCGGAATAGCTCAGCTGGCTAGAGCACACGGTTCATACCCGTGGTGTCGAGAGTTCAAGTCTCCCTTCCGCTACTGACAAAACCTCGAAAATGCCGTAAATGCGGATATTTCCGGGGTTTTCTTTTTTGCAGGGGATCGACGAAACGTCCGCGGACCGCCGTCAGCTCGGGCGATGGCGGTGCAGGGTTCTTTGCCGACCGAAAATCCGTTGACAGAAAACTCCGAAAATGATATTCTAATTACAAATATGTTCTGCGATGGCAGACAGCCGTGACATGACGGCAGAATGGAGAAGAGATGGCATTATTAGAGGAATTGAAAGGGCTCGGCTCGAATGTGGACGAAGGTCTGGAGCGTTTCATGGGGAACGCGGCACTCTACGAGAGGATGCTGCGCAAGCTGCCGGACATGATAAAGAAGACGGACGTCGCGGGGGCGTTCGCGGACGGAGAGCTGAAGGAGGCGGAGGAGCGCGCGCACGCGCTGAAGGGCGCGACCGGCAATCTTTCCGTTACGCCGCTCTATGAGGGATATACGAAGGTCGTGGATCTGCTGCGCGCGGGGCAGCCGGACGAGGCGAAGGCAGTTTACGACGGAATGACCTCCGTTCAGGAGCAGGTGATCGCGTGCATTGAGCGCGGCGAGTGAGAGAGGGGTGCGGACGATTTGGAGAAGATGACAATACTGATCGTGGATGATGTCGAGATCAATCGCGGACTCCTCACGGAGATTTTTAAGGACGAGTACAATATCATCGAGGCGTCGAACGGCGTGGAGGCGGTCGAGGTCTTAAACAGTGGCGCCAGGATCTCGGCGATGCTGCTTGACCTGATGATGCCGGAGTTGGACGGGCTGGGCGTGCTGCGCGAGATGAACAGGAACGGCATGATCAAGTCGATCCCGGTCTTTTTGATCACGGCGGCGAACAGCAACGAGATGCTGATGGAAGGGTACAACCTCGGCGCGGTCGATATCATTTCCAAGCCGTTTACGCCGCATTTCCTGCGCAGCCGGATCAACCGTGTGATCGAGCTTTATCGCCACAGGAACGAGCTGGAGAGTATTGTCGCCGAGCAGGTGGAAAAGCTGAACCGCATGAACCAGTCCGTGATCGAGACGCTGGCGACGGTCATCGAGTTCCGCGACTGCGAGTCGGGCGAGCACGTCAAGCGCATTTCCGGGCTTACGAACCTCCTGCTGACGCAGGTGAGCAATACATACCCGGAGTACCATCTGCCGAAGGCGGAGATCGAGAAGATCGCGCTGGCGTCCGTGCTGCATGACGTGGGCAAGATCGCGATCCCGGACGGGATCCTGAACAAACCGGGACGCCTGACGCCGGAGGAATTCGAGATCATGAAACAGCACACCGTCAAGGGCGGGGAGATCCTGCAGACGATCCCGGAGATCATGGACGCGGAGATCTACGAATACAGCTATGACATCGCCAGGCACCATCACGAGCGCTGGGACGGAAGGGGCTATCCGGACGGGCTGAAGGGCGACGAGACGTCGATCGGCGCGCAGGTCGTGGCAGTGGCGGACGTATACGACGCCCTGACCTCGGAGCGTGTCTACAAAAAGGCGTTCGACCACGACACCGCGGTGAGGATGATCCGGGGCGGCGAGTGCGGCACCTTCAATGAAAAGCTTTTGAGCGCGTTTGCCGCGGTCGAGGACAAGATACGCAGAAGAGAGTGGCTGGACTGAGAAAGGTCGGGAGAGCATGAAGAGATATGATGTGACGGCTCTGGGAGAGCTTTTGATCGATTTTACGGAGAACGGCACGAGCGGGCAGGGGAACCCTCTGTTCGAGGCGAATCCGGGCGGAGCCCCGTGCAACGTCCTCGCGATGCTCGGGAGGCTGGGCTGCAGGACCGCTTTCATCGGGAAGGTCGGAAAAGACTTTTTCGGGACGCAGCTGCGGGAGGCGGTGGAGGAAGTCGGGATCGACGCCTCGTACCTGTACATGGATGAAAATGTGCACACAACGCTTGCGCTGGTCCACACCTTCCCGGACGGCGATCGGGACTTTTCCTTCTACCGGGATCCGGGAGCCGATATGATGCTGACAGAGGACGAGGTGCCGGAAGAGCTGATCCGCGATTCAAAGATCTTCCACTTCGGCACGCTGTCGATGACGCATGAGGGAGTCCGCAGGGCGACAAAGAAAGCGCTGGCGATCGCGAAGGACGCCGGGACGACGATCTCGTTTGACCCGAACCTGCGCCCGCCGCTGTGGAAGTCGCTGGACGACGCGAAGGAGCAGGTGCTCTGCGGTCTGGGATTCTGCGATGTGCTGAAGATCTCGGACAACGAGATCCAGTGGCTGACCGGCGAGGAGGACTTCACGCGGGGCGTGGCATGGATCCGGGAGCGTTTTCCGCAGATCCGACTGATCCTCGTCTCGATGGGGAAGGACGGGAGCCGCGCGTACTACGGCGACACGATCGTTGAGGTGTCGGCGCGCCTGTGCCCGGACACGATCGAGACCACGGGAGCCGGGGATACGTTCTGCGGCTGCGTGCTGCACTATATCTGCGGACACGGACTCGACGGGCTGAGCGTGCAGGAGCTCAGGGAGATGCTCACATTCGCGAACACGGCGGCGTCGATCATCACGACGCGAAAAGGCGCGCTGCGCGTGATGCCGACCCGGGAGGAGATCGAGCGCATCCTTGCCGCAGAGAAATAAGTCATAAAATTACATACCATTGCAAACAAGCCGTTTGCACGGATCATCGGGGTCTGTGCGGACGGTTTTTTTGTGCGCGCATTCCTGCTGTGTCACAATTTGTTGAATTTCTCCGTGTTCTGTGTTAAATTAAATTCCAGGAATTACCAAATTTTGGAAATTATGAAAGGAAAGTCCGTGAAGAGGGAATATCTGGAGAAAAATGTGCTGGAGGCATTCCAGGAACGAATGAAACTGATCTTCGAGGAGTTCGACAACATCTACATCTCCTTTTCCGGGGGAAAGGACAGCGGACTCCTCCTGAACATGGCGCTCGATTACCGGAGAAAGTATTACCCGGAGAAGGTGATCGGCGTGTTCCATCAGGATTTCGAGGCGCAGTATACGGTGACGACAGAGTACGTGGAGCGGACGTTCGAGCGCATTCAGAAGGAGGCGGAGCTCTACTGGGTCTGCCTGCCGATGGCGACGCGCACGGCGGTCGGCAATTACGAGATGTACTGGTACCCCTGGGACGACAAGAAACAGGAGCTCTGGGTGCGCGAGATGCCGCAGCACGATTACGTGATCAATTTGGACAACAATCCGATGACGACCTACCGCTACCGCATGCACCAGGAGGATCTGGCGAAACAGTTCGGGCGCTGGTACCGGATGATCCACGGGAACAAAAAGACCGTCTGCATGCTGGGCATGCGCGCGGACGAATCGCTGCAGAGGTACAGCGGGTTCATCAACAAAAAATACGGCTACCGGGGAGAGTGCTGGATCAGCAAACAGTTCAAGGACGTCTGGTGCGCCTCGCCGCTCTACGACTGGACTTCCGAGGACGTGTGGCACGCGAATTACCTGTTCAACTACGATTACAACCGCCTTTACGATCTCTACTACATGGCGGGGCTGAAGGTCTCGCAGATGCGCGTGGCGTCGCCGTTCAACGATTACTCGAAGGACGCGTTGAACCTGTACCGCGTGATCGACCCGCAGATCTGGGTGAAACTGGTGGGGCGCGTGCAGGGCGCAAATTTCGCCTGTATCTACGCCAGGACAAAGGCGATGGGCTACCGCAACATCACTCTGCCCGAGGGGCATACCTGGAAGTCCTACACCCAGTTCCTGCTCGACACGCTCCCGGTGCGGCTGCGCAACAATTACGTCAAAAAATTCAACGCCTCGATCGAGTTCTGGCACAAGACCGGCGGCGGGCTGGACGAGGAGGCGATCCGGGAGCTGGAGGAGCACGGCTACAAGATCCAGCGCAACGGCGTGTCGAACTATACGCTGAACAAGAAGTCACGCGTGATCTTCCTCGAGAAGATTCCCGACGACACCGACGACATCAAGTCGACGAAGGACATTCCGAGCTGGAAACGGATGTGCTACTGCATTCTGAAGAACGACCACATCTGCCGTTTCATGGGATTCGGCATGACACGGGAGCAGCAGAAACGCATCAACCTGATCCGTGATAAGTACAAGAGTCTGGAGGAGATGGATTATGGAGAGTAAAAGCCCCGCATACAGAGTCATCGCGGTGCCGATCGACAAGATCAAGCCGAACAGCTACAATCCGAACGCGGTTGCGCCGCCGGAGATGAAACTGCTGTACGACAGCATACGGGCGGACGGCTACACGATGCCGATCGTGTGCTATTACGACAAACAGGAGGACGAATACATCATCGTGGACGGGTTCCACCGCTATCGCGTCATGCTCGAGCACAAGGATATCTACGACCGGGAGGGCGGTATGCTGCCGGTCTCCGTGATCGACAAGCCGATCGACCAGCGGATGGCGAGCACGATTCGCCACAACCGCGCCCGCGGCAGCCACGACGTGGACCTGATGAGCAACATCGTCAAGGAGCTGCACGAGTTCGGGCGCTCGGACGCGTGGATCTCCAAGCATCTGGGCATGGACCGCGACGAGATCCTGCGGCTGAAACAGATCACAGGGCTTGCGGCATTGTTCAAGGACATCAACTTTGGTCAGGCGTGGCGCCCGGTCGAGGAGCTGAACATCGACGAATGATATTTTTTATACTCTTTTTAGAAATTGTGTAGTATACTAAAAAACAGACCAAAATCTGTTTCGGAGGTATGCTATGAAGAAGAAAAAGAAAAAATGGAAAGGAAAAGTGCTGGTTCTCGTTCTGCTGCTCGCGGCAGCCGGAGCCGGCATTTATCTGTATACGCATAAGGAGGAGCGGGAGGACCCGTTTTCCGCGAACATGCGCACAGAGGAAGTGACGCGCGGCACGATCCGCATCACGACCGAGGGCAGCGGGTCGATCGAGGCGGCGGAGGAATTTCCGGTGTCCGCGGACTACACGCTGAAGATCGATCATGTCGAGGTGGAGAACGGGGACGTGGTGCAGGCGGGCGACGTCCTGGCGACGGTCGACGCGGATTCCGTGAAGGCGCAGATCACTCAGCTGGAGAGCAGTCTGTCGGAGTTGGACACGGCGATCAACATGGCGGATCACTCCGGTTCCTCGTCGCTGACCTCCCCGGTCTCCGGGCGGGTGAAACGGATCTTCGCGAAGGAGGACGACCTGCTGACCGACGTGGTCGCGGAGTACGGCGGCGTCATGGAGCTCTCCGCGGACGAGAAGATGAAGGTGGAGTTCACCCCGGCGGAGGCGCTCAGGCCGGGCGCGCGTGTGACGGTCTCCTTCCTGGATTATGAGGAGGAGGGGACGGTCCTGTCGGAGCAGGACGGCGTCTGCACGGTGACGATCCCGGACGATTCGGAGTATATGGCGGATACCGAGGTCACGGTGACGGACGGGGACGGAAAGACGCTCGGGACGGGATATCTGGAGTCCAACCACCCGTATCTCGTGGAGGGCGCTTACGGGATCGTCGATGAGATCAATGTGGAGCCAGGCGACTGGGTGGATCCCGGCTCGACGCTTTTGACGCGGAGAAATTCCAGCTACAACGGGGACTATCTGTCCCTTCTGGAGGATCGGGACGAGCTGATGCGGAAACTACAGGAGCTGCGGGAGCTCGAGGAGTCCGCGGCGCTGTGCGCCGGGCGGGACGGGATCGTCTCGGAGCTCGCCCTGCAGGACGGCGCCGTGATCGCGGAGGACGCGCCGATGTACCGGCTGATCTCCACGGAGCGGTTCTGGCTGAAGACGCAGATCGACGAGCTGGACATTCCGGGCGTCCGCGAGGGGCAGACCGCGAAGATCGTGTTCGACGCGTTTGACGACGAGGAGTATGAGGGAAAGGTCGAAAAGATCTCGGCGCTCGGCGAGAACGTCGGCGGCGTGACGAAGTACACAGTCACGATCTCGGTGCCGGGGATCGAGAAGGTGCGCACGGCGATGAGCGCGACGGCGACGATCGTGATCGACGAGAAGGCGGACGTGCTGCTGGCGCCGGTCGACGCGATCCAGACGGTCGACGGGCAGCGGTGCGTGACGGTGGTACGCGAGGACGGGCAGGAGAGTGTGCCGGTGACGCTCGGGCTCGTCAACAACACGCAGGCGGAGATCGTCGAGGGGCTTTCCGAGGGCGATCAGGTCGCGGTGCTCGGCAAATCCGACCTGGAGATCATGATGGATATGATGCGGCAGAGCAGAGCCCAGTTCGCGGGAGGTGAGGGACAGGATGATTGAACTTCGCGACATCCGGAAGATTTATCAGCTCGGCGAGGAGGAAGTCCACGCGCTGGACGGGGTGAGCCTCACGATACAGGACCGGGAATTTGTCGCGATCATCGGGGCGTCCGGGAGCGGGAAGTCTACGCTGATGAACATCATCGGCTGCCTCGACACGGCGGACGAGGGGACGTACCGGATCGACGGGCAGGAGGTGTCGGATCTGACCGAGAAACAGCAGAGCATTCTGCGCAACCGGAAGATCGGCTTTATCTTCCAGCAGTTCAACCTGCTGCCGAAACTGACCGCGTATGAGAACGTGGAGCTGCCGCTGATCTATCAGGGCGTGCCGGGCTCGGAGCGGAGGACGCGCGTGCTCGAGGCGCTGGAAAAGGTGTCGCTGGGAAACCGCGTGCACCACAGACCGAACCAGCTCTCAGGCGGGCAGCAGCAGCGCGTCGCGGTGGCGCGTGCGCTCGTGACACGACCGTCGCTGATCCTCGCCGATGAGCCGACCGGGAACCTGGACTCGCATTCGACGGGCGATATCATGCAGCTTTTGCAGGAGCTGCACAGGCAGGGCAACACGCTTGTGCTGATCACGCATGACAACGAGATCGCGGCGGCGGCTCCCCGGCGCGTGCGCCTGCTGGACGGGAAGATCGTCTCCGACAGCGGAAACGTCTTAGTATACAATGCAAAAGAGGAGATCAGGAAGAATCAGGACAACGGATTTGTGCCTGACGGAAAGGGCGTTTCGGACAAGGACGGGAAGGGAGGCGGTCGGGCGTGAAACTTTCACAGGCGGGAAAGATGGCGTTCTCGGCGGTGCTCTCGAACAAGCTGCGCTCCTTCCTGACGATGCTCGGCATCATCATCGGCGTGATGGCGGTGACGCTGCTGATCTCGCTCGTGCAGGGCGCGACGAACACAGTGACGGAATCGCTCGACGAGCTCGGCGGCGACCAGCTCGTCGTGTCGATCACGGATCGTTCCAAGCGGCTGACCCTCGGCGAGGTGGAGGCGCTTGCCGGGGAGGAAGGGATCGCCTATGTGTCCCCGACTCTGTCCGGCAGCGGGACGGCGAAGGCGGCAGGGAAGTCGACGGACGTGACGATCAGCGGGATCACGGAGTCCTACGACGCGGTGCAGGGACTCGACCTGGAGTCCGGGCGCGTCATCACGGAGCTGGATAACGAGCAGCGGCTTGCCGTGTGCATCGTCGGGCATTCCGTGGCACGGGATCTGTTCGGGAACACAGACATATTAGACGAGACGATCCGGCTCTCCGGGCGCGACTACCGGATCGTGGGCGTGCTCAACGAGGCGCAGGAGACAATGTTCGGCAGCGCGAACTCGGCGGTGTACCTGCCGTTCACGAACGCGCAGCGGCTGCTCTCGAACGTCAGCGTCAGCAGTTTCTATGTGGCGACCGAGGAAGGCGCGACGACGCAGGACGCCGAGGCTGTACTGGACCGGGCGCTGATGGAGAAATACGGGGACGAAGACAGCTACAGCATCGTCAACCTGACCGATGTGATGGACGCGGTGAATGACGTGATGGCGGCGCTCGAGCTGCTGCTCGGCGCGATCGCGGGGATCTCCTTGCTCGTCGGCGGCATCGGGATCATGAATATCATGCTCGTGTCGGTGACGGAGCGCACGCGCGAGATCGGCATCCGCAAGGCGATCGGCGCGCTGAAGTCCGACATCGTCGTGCAGTTCATGATCGAGTCCGTGATCATCTCCCTGATCGGGGGACTGATCGGTATGCTGCTCAGCCAGGGCGTCCTGACGACGCTCAACACGCTGTACCCGGACTACCATTTCGGGATCACGGCGGGCGTCGCGGCGATGGCGCTCGGATTCTCGATCATGGTCGGACTCGTGTTCGGCATCTACCCGGCGAACAAGGCGGCGAAACTCAAGCCGATCAACGCGCTGAGGTATGAATAATAAATGAAAAACAAGAACTTCTCCGGGTGGACGCCCCTATAGGTCCTTCCCGGAGAAGTTCTTGCTTTTTCTGTTATCTTGGGATTTCATCTGGCAATGGTATTGTATTTGCTGTGTATTACCTGGCGTAGCGCGCGATGATCCCGAGCAGCACCTCCACAACGGTGTCCATGCCCTCGGCGGTGATGTGCTCGTAGGGTCCGTGGAACGCGTAGCCGCCGGTGCCGAGGTTCGGGCAGGGCAGCCCGCGGAACGAAAGCCGCGCGCCGTCCGTGCCGCCGCGGATCGGCGAGACGTCAGGCTCCATTCCGAGCGATCGGATGGAGTCCTTTGCGTTGTCGATCAGGTGCATGCAGGGGCGGACCTTCTCTTCCATGTTGCGGTACTGTTCCCGCAGGGCAAGTGTGACCGTGCCGGAGCCGTACTTCTTGTTGAGCGTCTTTTCGATGAGACGCAGCGTCTCCAGACGGCTGTCAAAGCGGGCGCTGCTGTGGTCGCGGACGATGTAGGAGAGATGCGCGTGCTCGACCGTGCCCGTCATGGACGTCAGGTGATAAAAACCCTCATAGCGCTCCGTGTGTTCCGGGCGCTCGGCGGCGGGGAGCATGGCGTTGATCTCCATGGCGACCAGGGACGCGTTGACCATCTTGTCCTTCGCGTCGCCTGGGTGGATATTGAAACCGTTCACGTCGAAATCCGCCGCCGCAGCGTTGAAATTTTCATAGACGATCTCATTCTCCGGACCGCCGTCCACCGTGTAGGCGTATTCGGCTCCGAACGCGGGGAGGTCGAGCCCGTCGGCGCCGCTGCCGACTTCCTCGTCCGGGGTGAAACCGATGCAGATCTTCCCGTGCGGAAGGTTCTCCTCGATCAGGCGCTGCGCGAGCGTCATGATCTCCGCGACGCCCGCCTTGTCGTCCGCCCCGAGCAGCGTCGAGCCGTCCGTGGTGATCAGGGTGCGCCCCTTCAGCAGCGCGAGGTGCGGGAACGTCTCCGGGGACAGGACGCGTCCGCTCTCTCCGAGCACGACCGCCTCCCCGTCGTAATTCTCATAGACCTGCGGGCGGACATTCTCGCCGCAGAAATCCGGCGCGGTGTCCATGTGCGCGAGAAAGCCGAGCGCGGGCTTGTCCTCACAGCCGGGCGTCGCCGGAATCGTCCCGTAGACATAGCAATTCTCCGCGACACGCGCATCCGCGACGCCGAGCTCCTTCAGCTCGCGGACGAGGAGCTCCGCCAGGTCGAACTGTCGGCGGGTCGTGGGGGAGGAAGTGCTTTCCTCATCGCTCGTGGTGTAGATCTTTGCGTAGTTCAGAAATCTCTCGTAAGCTCTCATGGTTGGAAGGTCCTTTCTTTTATTTTGTCATTGCATCATCGCTGCCGGAGACTTTTCCAGAGTCTCTTCAATATATCGGTTCAGCGACATTCAGCTTTTTGCCCGCGGCTTTGCAGGCGGCGAGGTAATCGTCGACAGCCCCGTGAAAGTCAGCGAGCAGTTCTTTTGCGTTTTCTCCTTCGTAGGAGATCAGGGAACGGATTCCCATGACTTTGCCGTAAAAAATACCATCTTCCTCAGAAAATTCAACGCTGCCGAGATAGCCCTTGTATTGGATTGTGTTATTCATATGAGATCCTCCTGTTCCAATCGCTCGATTAGTTACTTGATCTGACAGGTTATTTCATAGTATATCGCGATAACACTCAAAAATGCAACTAAAAGTAGTTGTGGATTTTCGGGAATTCGGGGAGGCAAATCGAACATCTTTGACTTTTCCATATTTTTACAAGATTTTTGACTGAAATCTTAATTTTACAGAATAATAGAAATTCTACTTGACAGCATACCGGGGGGGGGTAAAATGTAAAAAAATATATTGCACTAAGAAAGGGAGGAAACGTTATGAAGAGTGTAAAAACGAAACTATTGTCAGTCATTCTGTCCGTTGTGATGGTAATGACACTGCTGCCGGGGACGGTGTTTGCCGAGGAGTCGGTACCAGATAAAGTTTACTCTATTATCGATACTGCCATTAACAACATCAACAAAACAATTAAAGATAGTAAAAAGGGCTATGCTCAGCTTTCTATGAAGAAGGCTGGAAATGGTGGGGGTATAACCGTAGTGATTCACAGAGGAGATTATCCGACAGATGCAGGCGATCCCAACAACAAGAATACTTATGGGGTTGAGGCTGGAGAGGGAGCTTATTGCGATATCTTTGTAACATTAATGAATGCTCTTTATGATGGACGCACAAGTGTGGGAAGTGAAAATATTCTCGTTTCGCCGCGAACAATGAATCCAGATACATGTGAAAACACTAAGACATGTATAGGTGAATCCTACGATATTGATTTTAATAAGTTTGACGATGATTTCCGGAAAGGTCTGAATAATAGTGCGCAGATTACCAGTTTTATTCAGGGAATGCTTGAAACACAAGAACGAGATTTAACCGCTCAGATTACGTCACTTATTGGCAAAAATCTTGTATTTACGGTGAAGGTTGGAAATAGCGTTTTCTGCCAATATGGCGTAAACTTTACAAGTTTTTCTCACGCTGGCACACTTGACTCACATGAGAAAGTGCCCGCAACATGTACTGAGGACGGAACAGTTGAATATTATGAATGCCCTGTTTGCCATAAAACATTTTCAGACAAAGAGGCAACCAAAGAGATTACGAGTTTAGTTGCACCGGCGACGGGACATAGCTTTGGCGCTCTGGTAGCGGCAAAGGCACCAACCTGTACAAAGGACGGTTCAGTCGCATATTATGAGTGCAGTGTTTGCAAGAAAAAGTTCGCAGAAGACAAGAGTACTGAAATCACGGACACCGTTGTAAAGGCGACTGATCACAAGTGGAGTGACTGGAAAATAGATGGCAATTACAAAGTGAGAATCTGTGAGGAATGCGGAGAAAAACTGCAGGGCGATAAAGTTCCGGAGAAACAGACAGAAACAGAGGCTCCTACCGAAGCTCCGACAGAAGCGCCTACAGAGGTTCCTACCGAAGCTCCTGCGCAGACTCCGGCAACAGAGGCTCCGACCGCGACAGTAACGCCGTCTACCGAGACTCCGTCAGAGACCGCGGTTGTCACGCCTGTTGTGACGACTCCGAAGAAGGTCGCGATGAAGACCGGTCAGTCCACAACGAAGATCGAGGTTCCGGTGGCAGAGGGCGACAAGATCGTATCCGTGAAGTCCACCAACAAGAAGATTGCGAAGGTCAAGGTTCTGAAGAACGGCAAGATCAAAGTTAAGGCAAAGAAGAAGACCGGTACAGTCAAGATCAAAGTCAAGCTGGCAAGCGGCAAGACGGTGAAGTTCAAAGTCAAGGTTCAGAAGAACAAGGTCAAGACTTCGAAGATCACGGCTCCGGCGAATCTGAACCTCCAGGCAGGCGGAACGGCTGCATTGAACGCGAAGATCACGCCGGTTACCTCTCTGGATCATGTAACCTATAAGTCGTCCAACCCGAAGGTGGCGAAGGTCAGCAAGAAGGGTGTTGTCAAGGGCAGGAAGAAAGGAACCGCGAAGATCACCATTACCTCGGGCAGCAAGAAAGCGGTCTGCACGGTGAAGGTCGAGTAGTTCCGACAGCAAAATAAGCAATACTTCTCCCTATAGAGTCAATGAAGGGTGTCCCTCAAGTCGTTCATGGCTTTGGGGGACGCCCTTAGTTTTCCACATGGTTTGCCAGAAGACAGACCTGGAAAAGATGGCACAGCGCGGGCGGTTGGTGTGACCGTCTGCCAGGGGGGATTTGTAAGGAAAGGAAAGGATATGAAGAGAGTAAGAACAAAACTGTTGTCGATCATGCTGTCTGTTGTATTGGCGCTGACTCTGCTGCCGGTGGGAGCATTTGCGAATATTGGGTATACGGGACCGGGTACGGAAGAACTTCCGGACCCTCCGACTGATATCCCCGAAGATCCAGCCAAGAATTTTACGAATCCCATCATGGAAGAAATTATTGGGGAGATCAATAAAACGATCAAGGGGAAGGGTGGTTATGCCGAGGTCTCTTCGCTCGAAGAGACGGACATGGGAGGAATGATCACCGTCACGATCATTCGGGATGAGTATTCGGCACAGGGCGCCTGTCTTGACATTTTCGGAACGATACTGAACACATTTTATGCGGACTATAAGCAGAAAATGGACGGAAAACGTTTTAGTGAAAAACGAGTTCAATGTGTTGTGCCAAGACCGGATGCTTGTGCTACAAAGGAAGGTTATCACATTGATTTTCACGACTGCCGGCTGCCCGCCGATAGTTATGGCGGGATCGAGAATTTTGTTCTTGGAATGACTTATTTGTGGACGTCCAAGGTCAGCGAACTGAAAGGGAGAACCCTGACCTTTGAAACACGGCTGAATCAAGAAAGCTATTCCGACGATGACAGGGCAGTTTATGAAGTAGCTTTTGTTCCTCATAAAGAGAATCTTACGCACCACAGCGCGAAGGCGCCAACCTGCACGGAGGTGGGGACGAAAGAGTATTATGAATGCTCTGTTTGCGGCAAAAAGTTCGCAGACGAGATGGCGAAAGAGGTTCTTACGGACATCACTGAAAAGGCGACGGGACATAAGCTGAGCAAATGCGACGCAAAGGACGCGACCTGTACAGAGGATGGAAATATTGAGTATTATGAGTGCACCGTATGCAAGACGAAGTTCACCGACGAGACCATGTCGGAGACGATCGCGGACACGATGCAGAAGGCGACGGGGCACGCGCTGAAAGAGCATGCCGCGAAGGGTGCGACCTGCACGGAGGACGGGAACGTTGCGTACTATGAGTGCACCGTCTGCAAAAAAACGTTTGCGGATAAGGATGCGGCGGAGGAGATCACGGATACCGCGGTCAAAGCGGCGCATCACTGGGGCGACTGGAGAGAAGAAGGCGGTTATCTGGTGAGAACGTGCAGCGTCTGCGGGGAGACGGAGCAGGGTGAGGAAGTTCCGCAGGAGCAGACTCCGGGTGCGGAAACTCCTGCGACGGACGCGCCTGTCGAGGGAACGCCGTCTGTGGATGCTCCGGGTGCGGACGCGCCCGCGGAGGGGACGCCGTCTACGGAGCCCACGGTCGCGGATACTCCGGCGGAAGAAACGCCGACCACAGGAACGGCGGCAGCAGAGACGCCAATTGCAGAGGAACCGGTTGAGGAAACTTCGGTCACGGCGACCCAGACGGTGACCCCGGCGGTGAGTGTTCCGAAACAGGTTGCGATGACGACCGGTCAGTCCACGACGAAGATTCAGGTTCCGCTGGCACAGGGCGACAAGGTCGTGTCGGTAAAATCCAGCAATAAGAACATCGCGAAGGTGAAGGTGCTGCCGAACGGCAAGATCAAAGTCAAGGCAAAGAAGAAGACCGGTACCGTCAAGGTAAAAGTCAAACTGGCGAGCGGCAAGACTGTCAAGTTCAGGGTCAAGGTCCAGAAGAATGAGGTCAGGACCAAAAAGATCCTTCTCCCGGAGAAAGTGAAACTCCACCCGGGTGAGACGGCTGCATTGAACGTCGTGATCAAGCCGGTCACATCGTTGGAGGACGTGAGCTATCGGTCGTCCGATCCGAGGGTAGCGAAGGTGAGCAAGACCGGCGTTGTCCGGGCGCTGAAGAAAGGAACGGCGATCATTACCGTTACCTCGGGCAGCAAGGAGGCGTTCTGCAAGGTGAAGGTGAAATAAGCGCCAGGCGGAACAAGGTAAGGGAGAAATGCAAAGGCAGGAAAGGCTGTGAATAGAATGAAAACGAAGTTATTGTCCGTCATGCTGTCCGCCGCGATGGCTCTGGCGTTGCTGCCGGGGACGGCGTTTGCGGCTGAGCAGGAGGCTGGCGTCAAGGCGTACGCCAACCCCGTGATTCAAGGCGCGGTTGCTCAGATCAACGATAAGATTGGGGAGAAGGGCGGATATGCCGTGCTTTCCCAGTTCGAGGAGACGGACGAGGGAGGCGGGATAACCGTAACGATCATTGACAATGATTACCCGCTTGTCGGCGATTACGAGAATGCATATGGCATTGCCAGGGGCACGGGCGCTTATGCTGATATTTTCGGGACGCTGGTGAATGTGCTCTATGATGTCGGCTATGTAAAGGGTGAACAAAAAATCGTAAGAGTCAAGGCGGAGAGGGGAAACAATATCGCGTTCAGCACGTCGAGCAGCAAAGTCGAGTTCAGCGGGAAGACGACGGACGCGGGAGTGCTGATTAAATCTTATTATGAATTTGCATCGTTTATCAGAGGGATGTATGTTTATTATAAGGACAGACTCGGCGATCTGGCGGGGAAGACCTTGATCTTCCGGGCGTATGGAGAGGGCGACGAGGAGACAGCGCTCTACGCGACCTACAATGTGACGTTTGTTCCCCACGAGGAGAAACTTACGTATCACAAGGCAGTGGCGCCGACCTGTACAGAGGCAGGGACGAAGGAGTATTATGAATGTTCGGTCTGCGGCAAAAAGTTCGCCGATGAGAACGCGAGAGAAGTCCTCACCGATATCGTCGTAAATGCGACGGGACACGAGCTGAGCAAATACGACGCGAAGGACGCGACCTGCACGGAGGACGGAAACGTTGCGTATTATGAGTGCAGTATCTGCAAGGAGAAGTTTGAGGACGAAGACGCGCAGATAAAGATTGCGCATGACACTGTCCTCAAGGCGACCGGTCACAGATGGGACGAATGGGTCAAGAAAACCGGTTATATGATAAGGATCTGCAAAACCTGCGGTGTGGACGAGATAAAATCGGATGAGCCGGAAACTCCGGCTGACGAGACTCCTGCGACGGAGACTCCTGCCACGGAGACCCCTGCGACGGAAACTCCGGCTACCGAGGCGCCTGCGCAGACTCCGGCAACAGAGGCTCCGACCGCGACGGTAACGCCGTCTATCGAGACTCCGGCTACGGAGACCGCGGTCGTCACGCCTGCTGTGACGACTCCGAAGAAGGTTGCGATGAAGACCGGTCAGTCCACGACGAAAATTCAGATTCCGGTGGCGCAGGGCGACAAGATCGTGTCCGTGAAATCCGGCAACAAGAAGATTGCGAAGGTCAAGGTTCTGAAGAACGGCAAGATCAAAGTCAAGGCAAAGCAGAAGACCGGCACGGTCAAGATCAAAGTCAAGCTGGCAAGCGGCAAGACGGTGAAATTCAAGGTCAAAGTCCAGAAGAACCCGGTCAAGACGACGAAGATCACGGCTCCGGCGAAACTGAATCTCCAGGTGGGCGAGACGGCGGCGCTGAACGCGAAGATCACGCCGGTTACATCTTTGGAGGGCATAGCCTACAAGTCTTCCAACCCGAAGGTGGCGAAGGTCAGCAAGAAAGGCGTTGTCACAGGCAGGAAGAAAGGAACCGCGAAGATCACCATCACTTCGGGCAGCAAGAAAGCGGTCTGCACGGTGAACGTAGGATAAATTGACAACAGAATAAATAATGTTTCTTCTCAGAAAAAATAGAGGGTGCCCCTCAAGTCATTCACGGCTTGAGGGACACTTTCTTTCCGTTAATTCAGATTGACAAGGGTGCCGGTTTCCGATAGAATAAAAATGGAGATTTGTGTTCTGAGATCATATGCTTGCTGAGGGGTTTACACAATATGAGAAAATGGTTGGGACGCATTGCGAAACTGGGAATTCTGAGTCTGTCTCTGCTTGGGGCAGGCATGCTTTCGGTGTCCGCAGATGTGATAGAGGGGACGCCGGGGCAGACCGTGTCCGGCGACTACGCGATCATCGTCAATACGAGTATGACCGCCACGCAGAGCACAGGCACGCTGGTTTTTGACGCGTCCGGCAGCGGCACAGATACCGTCCGCGCGTCGTCCGCATCGGATCCGGTGGGACAGGACGTCGTGCAGACCGGTACGACCTATGCGGCGGCGTCGATCGCGGGCGGAGGCGACTATGCGCCTGGCACAAGGAAGAGCATCGCGTCGCCCTACAACGGGACGCGGACGTATGTCTGCATCGGGGTGGGGGAGCACTGCTGTGTCTGGATGGAGGAAGGACTGAAATCCGCTTACGACGCGGCGAAGAAGACAGAGCTCATCGCGCAGGATATGGCGAAGACATACGACGGGCAGCCGTACGAGATGCTGAACGAGATGGCTGGGGGACAGATTCCCTGGGGCAAGCTGTCGATCATGTTGGAGACGATTTCGAGCGCAAGCGGCGTCTACAAATACAATCCCGAGATCACGGCGATCCATATCAATACACCGGCGGCGTCCGATTACGAGCCGGGCACGATGGGGTCGCGCAACGGGCTGCTGGTGCACGAGGGGCAGCATGCGCTGTTCCGCCTGATGGCGAAGAGCGACGTATACCAGCCTTATACCTGGCTGAACGAGGGTATTTCCGTGGCGGCAATGGACTATCTCTGGGGCGGCACGGACAGCAACGGCTGGATGGACAGCATTGCGGGAAACACGAATATCCGCAACGGTTCTCCGCTCATTTACAAAAATTACCGAAACAGCACGGCGCAGGATTACGGGATGCCGTATCTGTTCGTGCGCTATCTGGTTGCGCAGACGGCGAATGGCTATGAGCCGATGCAGCTGTTTCCGAAGTTTTACACGGCGACCGCGGACTGCAGCCCGGACGTTTATCTGAAGAAGGTGACCGGGAAGGAGTTCGGGGATCTGCTGACCGGCTTTTACACGGCGATCATTGCGCAGGAGTCGAGCGGGCAATACGGCTTTGCGGGTGACGCGACCGTGAGGCAGAAGGTCAATAATTATCCCCTGTACATGGGGGCGAGCGGGCAGGCGCATTCTCTGGAGCCGACCGCCGCGATCATGATCCATCTGGCGAACGGCTCGTTCAAGGTTCCGACCGACGGCGGCAGCGGGATCCGCTATAGGATCGTGAGCGGCGGCAGGAGCGTTTCGGTTCCGGCTGGAGGCGACGGCAGCAGCGGGAATCCGTATCAGATAGACGATTTCTCGGATCTGGCGCTGATCGGGAACAAGCCGGGCGCGCATTATATACTGACAGAGGATATTAAGGCAACGGGACAGAATCTGACGGTCACCTATTTCTCCGGGGTGCTGGACGGCGACGGACATAGCATCAGCGGGCTGAAGATGCCGCTGATCGGGCGGAACGCCGGAACGATCCAGAACCTGACGATCGAGGCGGCGTTTGGTGGAACACTCACGGGCACACAGGGAGTGTTTGCGCAGGTCAATACCGGACTGATCAAGGACTGTATGGCGACCGGGACGATCGACGCGGAGATGGCGCGCGCGCAGAGCAAGTACGCCTACTCGACCTTCGGCGTGTTTGTCGGGGAGAATGAGGTGGCGGGCAGGATCGTCAGGTGCGAGACCAGGGCGGTGGTCACGCTGAGCGCTCCGGCGTCGGATTGCTGGATCGGCGGTATCGCCGGCATACAGATTGGTACGGTGAAAAATTCTCTCAGCGGAGGCAGCATCACGGTGAACGTGAGTCAGCCAAGCGACGGCGGCACGGTGTACGTGGGCGGACTTGCCGGAAAGCTGGAGAGCATGGGTATGGGCGGTCTGCTGAGCTGCTGCATCCACACCGGGAGCATAACGGTAAACGGCGGATCTTTGTCCGTCGGGCAGCTTTGCGGGCTGGCGGACAGGTCGGTCGTAAATTCCGGCTTGAGCACGCATCTCGTCCAGTGCCGCGCGAAGAAGGGGAACGGCGCGGCGGTCGGATCCACGAATGCAGCGAATACGCAGATTCCCGCTGATACCGACGCCAATGTCCTGCTGACCGAGGAACAGCTTAAGCAGGAGAATTCCTACAGCGGCTGGGAATTCGGCAGCGACTGGAAGATGGGGGATCAGGGACCGGAACGGCTTACGGCGAATGATATTGATACCTTGGGTACAATGAACACGCCGGTGTCCTGCTATGTCGGCGAACAGATCTATAGCTGGGGCTATCTGGTGATAAACGAAAAGCGGGGCGCGGTGATCACGGACGACATGGTCAGCGGCTTTGACAGCTCCACGCCCGGAGTGAAGACGGTGACCGTGCGTTACCTCGGGCAGACGGCGACATTTTCTGTCACGGTAAAGGCGCCCGGCATGATCACAAGCTTTGTGCTCGCGGATTCCGCGCAGAAAGCAGTGAAAACGACCTACAGCGTCGGGCAGTACTTCAATCCGTCCGGACTGTATTTCATCGCGACGATCGACGGAACTTCAAACCACATGCTGTACAGCGGTTTCACATACGAGAAGAGACCGCTGACCGCGGCGGACAAAAGCGTGACGGTCACGTATTACGGGCAGAGCGTTGTGATCCCGATCACGGTGACGGGCAAAGCGCCCGACAAACTGACGGTGGCGAGCAATCCATCGAGGACTCTGTTTGCCGAGGGGCAGAAACTCGACCTGTCCGGCTTGCGGATGAGCCTGGTCTACAACAACGGCGAGGCGACGCCCGTATTCGGCGCGGACCAGCTCGGTACCTACGGGATTCGTGTGGTGATAAAGAAAGCCGGAAGTTCAACTTATACGGAGATAAAGCCTGATCAGGTGCTGACTTCCGCGGATAATGGAGCGAATATATTTGTCTGTGCGACAAATGCAATGCCGAATAATCCCGCGGCGGTGTCGGCAGGGCTCGGCAAGCTGACGATTCAGTCAAAGATTCAGCTGCTGGAGACGGAAGTGCATATGGTGCAGGGAAGAAAGAACCAGTGGGAGACAATTCCGGTAAGCGGAGGCAGCGGGAGCTATTCTGCCGTGCTTGTGAGCGGAAGACTTCCCGACGGTGTTACAAACGATGTGCTCCCTGGCAGCTGGCAGAGCTGTTTTAGTTATCGTGGAACGCCGACAGCTGTTGGCACTTACGCTCTTTGGTATGACCTCAAAGATACCGGGACGCTCGAAACCATCCGCGTGGAAATTACTATCCATGTGCATCGTACTGATGAGGCGAGTATATACAAGTTCAATTTACTGGAACAAATGAATCCGGGACTTGCCAAAGACGTAGTGGGCATTATCGGAGAGAACACGGTGACCCTTCGCGTTCCTTACGGTACGGACGTCTCGGCGATGCAGATTGAGATCGATTTTGGCGCATCGATGGGTTCAACGCTGCCGAGCAGCTGCTGGAGTGGTTCGACGCATGACTTTTCCTCTCCGGTTGTTTTCACAGTGACTGCGCCGGACGGGATCACAAAGAAATCGTACACGGTCATGGTGGAATTCTATGACCCGGCGAATCCGCCGAAGGAGGAAAGCGGCGGCACGGGCAGCGGCAATTCGGGCAGCGGCAGTACAGGTGGCGGCACGGGTAGCGGTAATTCAGGCGGCAGCACGCAAAGTAATACAGGTACGCAAAACGGCGGCAGTACAGGCAGCGGTGGCACGAATAGCGGCAGCACGCAAGGCAATACAGGCGCGCAGGGTGGCGGCACGCAAAACAGCAGCGCGGGGACGACGGGCAGCAAACCTGGTACGCAAAGTAGTGGCAGCGGGCAAGGCAATACAGGCGCGCAGAGTGGCAGCACGCAAAACGGCAGCACGGGAACGACGGGCAGCAAACCCGGTACGCAAAGCAGCGGCGGCACGGGTAGCGGTGGCACGCAAGGCAATACGGGCACGCAGAGCGGCGGTTCAAGCAGCGGCAATTCGGGCGATAGCACGGGTAGCGGCGGCACGCAAGGCAACACAGGCGCGCAGAGCAGTGGCGGCGGGCAAGGCAGCACAGGCGTGCAGAATAGTGGCAATGCGCAGAGCGGCAGCGTGGGGACGACGAGCAGTAATACAGGCGCGCAGAGTAACGGCAGCACGCAAGGTAATACAGGCACGCAAAACAATACAGACGCGCAAGGCAATACGGGCGCGCAGGGCAGCGCCGATGCAGGAGGCGTCCCGGCGTCTGAAGGCGGGCTTGTGCAGGAAGAGACCGGCGCAAACGTGGAAAACGGCGTTGCGGGCGATGTGACGCTTGGCGCGCTGGTGGAACAGAGCGGAGCGTCTTACCGCGTCACGTCGTGCGGCGCGGAGACAGGTACGGTAGAGCTGTACAGCATGGGGACGGAAAAGCGCTCGTCGCTCAAGGTCGCGGAGACGGTTCAGATCGATGGACGCACCTACAAAGTGACGGCGATTGCGGCTAAGGCGTTCAGGAACAATCGCTCCCTGAAACAGGTGACGATCGGCGGCAATGTCGTCTCGATCGGGAATCAGGCGTTCTCCGGCTGCACCTCGCTCAGGAAAGTAGTGATCGGCAAGTCTGTACAGACGATCGGCGCGAGGGCGTTTGGTGGATGCCGGAACCTGAAGAAGATCATCGTCAGGAGCCAGGTCTTAAAGAAAGTGAAAGCCGGGGCGGTCAAGGGGATTCCGGCGAAGGCAGTGATCCGCGTCCCGAAGAAAAAGAAAGCGGCTTACGGAAAACTGTTCCGGCGAAACGTTTCCTGACCGGATTTCCAAACGGTTTCAAAGATTCGTCTTGACAAACCAGCAGCGGTTCGTTAAGATAAGAAACATCAGAAAAAGGTGATGAGAAAGAGGAGTACGCGCTGCGTGCCAAAAGAGAGGGTCGCTCGTCGGCTGAAAGGCGATCCGGGAGAGCGGGCGCGGAAGGTAGCTTTCGAACCGAATGGCTGAAACCTGAGATGAACATCAGAGACAGATACCGGAGATAGGGGGACTCGAACCCCTGACCTTTTCCGGGATATGCGGAGCAGATGTGCAGCCAGGCGCGTAAGCGATTCCGGGACTTCCCGTTATAGAAGAAAGAGATGCGGATCGGGCTCAGAAGAATGGAGCGGAAGGCTCCATGGACTGCTGCAGGAATCCGCAAGAAAAGGTGGTACCGCGAGACATTCGCCCTTTGTACATATGTGCAAAGGGCTTTTTTCGCGAAAACGATGAGCCATGCCATACGGAGCACAATCGGCTGTGGGGGAGGTTGGCACGGCTCCAGTCAAAGAATTCACAGAGGAGGCACACCATGAGCAAAGAACTTGCCAAGACCTACGACCCGAAGGGGCTCGAGGACAGACTGTACCAGAAATGGCTCGACAGGAAATATTTCCATGCGGAGCCGAACCCGAACAAGAAACCGTTTACGATCGTGATCCCACCGCCAAACGTGACGGGACAGCTCCACATGGGGCACGCGCTCGACGAGACGATGCAGGACATTTTGATCCGTTTCAAACGGATGCAGGGCTACGAGACCCTCTGGCAGCCGGGCACGGACCATGCCGCGATCGCGACCGAGGTCAAGGTCATTGAGAAACTGAAGGAGCAGGGCATCGAGAAGGATGAGATCGGACGCGAGGAATTCCTGAAACACGCCTGGGCGTGGAAGGAGGAGTACGGCGGAAAGATCATCAACCAGCTCAAGAAACTTGGCGCGTCCGCGGACTGGGACAGAGAGCGTTTTACGATGGACGAGGGCTGCTCGAAGGCGGTCGAAGAAGTCTTTATTCGCCTGTATGAGAAAGGTTATATCTACAAGGGCTCGCGCATCATCAACTGGTGTCCGGTCTGCCAGACGTCGATCTCCGACGCTGAGGTGGAGCACGAGGATCAGGACGGGTTCTTCTGGCACATCAATTACCCGGTGGTCGGCGAGGAGAGGCAGTTTGTCGAGATCGCGACGACGCGCCCGGAGACACTGCTCGGCGATACGGCGGTTGCCGTGAACCCGGAGGACGAGCGCTATCAGCACCTGGTCGGCAAGATGCTCGAACTGCCGCTCACGGGGCGCACGATCCCGGTGATCGCGGACGAATATGTGGACATGGAGTTCGGGACCGGCTGCGTGAAGATCACACCGGCGCATGACCCGAACGATTTCGAGGTCGGCAAGCGTCACAACCTGGCGGAGATCAACATCCTGAACGACGACGCGACGATCAACGAGCTCGGCGGCAAGTACGCGGGCATGGACCGCTACGAGGCGCGTAAGGCGATCGTGAAGGATCTCGAGGATCTCGGACTGCTCGTGAAGGTAGTCCCGCACAGCCACAGCGTCGGCACGCACGACCGCTGCAAGACGACGGTGGAGCCGATGATCAAGCCGCAGTGGTTCGTGAAGATGGACGAGCTGGCGAA
>CANQYP010000012.1 GCA_947628045.1 uncultured Lachnospiraceae bacterium
CCCCCCCCCCCGTTCAGTTGTTTCGCGCGTTCCAGCAGCAAACCGCTCGCGTAGGTCACCAGCGTAGAGAAGAAAAGCAAAAACGCATACTTCGCGTTCCAGCACATATAGAAATAATAGCTCGCCGCCAGCAACCAGTAATTTTTTATCTTCCCCGGAAGGACAAAATAAGCCAGCACAACGAGCGGGAAGAAGATCAAAAACTGCATTGAATTGAATAACATATGCACACTCCCGGATTACAGTCTGAATTTCGACTCATTCTAACATAACATTGCCCTGTTTTCAACTGCCAATTGATATTCTTTCCCCTACTGCAGCCCTCGATACGCCTCCACCTATTTCAGCTCCCGATAGACTTTCACCTACTTCAGCTCCTGATACGCCTCCACCTGAATCTGCTCGAAGGTGCTCATGCGGTGGTAGATCTCTGCCGCCATGTCGATCAGCGGAAAGGTCGCAACCGCCCCGCTGCCCTCACCGAGGCACATGCCGGCGTCCAGCGCCGGGACGAGACCGAGCGCGTCAAGTACCCTGCGCGCCGCCGGTTCCCGCGACACATGCGTCGCGATCATATAGCCGACTGACGCCGGGCAGAGCCGGACAGCAAGCAGCGCCGCCACAGACGAGCAGCGGGCCGCCAGCCGGTCCGGGATGCGGCAGTACGCCCCGCCGAGGAAAAGTCCCGCGATGCCCGCAAGGTCGAAACCGCCGACACAGGAAAGGACTGTCAACGGATCTTTCCGGGACAGCTCCCAGCGTTCGAGCGCGTCCTGAATCACCCGCACCTTTCGACTCAGCCCATCGCTCGAGAGCCCCGCGCCGCGCCCGGTCATCTCCTGCGCCGGGACCCCGAGCAGCGCCGCGGCGACTGCGCTGGAAGTCGTCGTATTGCCGATCCCCATCTCCCCGGTCGCGATCAGGTCATATCCCTCCCGCGCAAGCTCACACGCCAGACGGATCCCGGTCTCCACCGCACAGACCGCCTCCCCTCGCGTCATCGCCGGTTCGCGCGCAAAGTTCTTCGTCCCGTACGCAATCTTCCGTTTCTCCACCCGCGGCGTATCCACCGCCATCCCGATATCAATCGGTCGGATATCCGCGCCGCCCAGCCTGCACATGATTGCCGCGCAGGACTTCTCGTCCAGGAAATTCTCCGCAACGATCGCCGTAACCTCCTGTCCCGTCTGCGTCACGCCCTCTGCGACCACGCCGTTGTCCGCACACATCGGCACAAGGATCTTTTTCTCTGTCCGCACCTGCGGGGAATGCTGCGCCCCCGCGATCCGCACGATCACATCCTCCAGCCAGCCGAGGCTGTGCAGCGGTTTCGCTATGCTGTCCCAGCGTTTCCCGGCAATCCCCGACGCAACCTCATCGCACGGCGCGATCTGTTCCAGTGTCCGCTCCAGTGTAAGATCGGCTACGTCCTCTTGTATTTTTTCTGTCGTCGTTTTTCCAGTCGTCCTTTCCATATACATCAAACCCCATTTTGTTCGTATATCTCTTTCCACTATCTCTCTTTTCCGTATCGCTCTTTTTCGTACGGGCTCTATTATATCCACATTTCATTTCTTTGTCTACCACAGGCTCCCCCGCCCTTGGGAAGTGACGTCTCATATTTCATATAATTTCTCGTAGTGTTCGCAACAGACTCCCTCGTCCCTGGAGACCGATAGCGCAAAAAAAGGAGCCGTCTCCGACGAAACGCCTCCTGATACTCTCCTAATCCCATGCAGCTGCCTACGCCTCTACCACAATGCGCGGATCCCCAGGCTCGTCGAACAAGAGCTCCAGCTGATCCAGCATGATCGGTCTGGAGAAAAGGAACCCCTGATAGGTATTCGGCTTGTAGGTATCGACCATCTCCAGCGTCTCGACGTCCTCCACGCCTTCCACGCATACCGAGATACCGAAATCCCGCGCGCACTGTATCGTGGACTTGAGAATATACTGATCCGCCGGGTTCACGACAATATCCGCGATAAATTTCCGGTCGATCTTGATCGAATCAAACGACAGATCCCGCAAAAGCGCAAGCGAGGAATGCCCTGTCCCGAAATCGTCCGCCGCGATATGGATCCCCTGCGCGCGCAGAAAGTCAAGATTCTCCTGCAGGATCGTCTGCTGAACCGAGCTGCAGTGCTCCGTCAGCTCAAGGATCAGATTCTGCGGCGGGAAGTCCGTCTTGTGTACGATCGTGAGCACATCGGTCTTGAAATCCACATGCTCCAGCTGACGGTAGGACACATTGACGCTGATCTTGAAATCCGGATGGCTCTGCACGATCGGCAGGGTGTCCTCCAGCGCCGTCTGCAGAATCCAAAGCCCGAGCTCGTAAAAGCATCGGTCGTTCTCCAGAATCGGAATGAACTCAATCGGCGGGACTACGCCCCACTTCTCGCTCTTCCAGCGCACCAGCGCCTCCGCGCCTATGACGGTTCCGTCGATCAGCACCTGCGGCTGATACATAAGGTAAAATCCACTGAAATCCTTGTACAGCACGCTGCGGATAATCGCGTCGATCATCTCCAGCTTTCGTCTGGTCCTCCCGTGCAGACTGTCGTCCAGATATACCAGCTCTCCCTGCTCTTCATGTTTGGAGATGCTGAGCGCATACTCCAGCTCCGTCAGCACGGCTGGCTCTTCCATCTCAATCGTCTGGAAACTCAGCGCTCCGCCGCACACGGCAAGGCTGACCCTGGACGTCCCGAGATACAGCTCGTTTCTGGCGATATCGCTCACCTTCTGATAGAGACGCCGGGTATCCTCCTGCCCTGCGCTCGAAGTCAAAAGGACGAATTTCGTCCCGTTCAGACGAAATACCATTCCGCAATCCTGCATCAGTTCCAGAAGTTTCTGCCCGAATTTCCCGAGGATCTGATTCCCACAGATATACCCGTACGCGTTATTCACCCTGCGAAACTGGCTGAGCCCGACCAGCAGAAGGTTCACCGGCTGTTTCACCGCCTTGCACCTGCGCAGGGTATCCATCAGCTTGTAGACATTGTAGAGGTTCGTCACCGGATCCACATCGTCGATCACACCGTGATTGTAAATGGTGCCCGCGAAAATATCCGGCTCCGTGCCGTTTCCCTTCAGGAGATATCCCTTGCAGGTGCACAGGACATAGTTCCCCCGCCTGTTTCTGGCGCGGTAAGTCACGTCGTGATATTTCTTCTGCCCGGTGAAGACCTCCTCAAGATCCTTCTCATAGAGCTCCCGGTCGTCCGGGTGAATGCACTCCAGCCAGATCTTCCCGGCATCGTACATGAATTCTCCCGGAAGGTCAAATTCATCCACGATCGCTCTGGACCAGCGGGACACATTCGTCTCCATGTTGCACATGAACAAATAGCGCTCTTTGGAAGATTCCGCGAATGCCTCGAACGCCCTGCCGCCAAGACCGATCAGGTCTTCATCCATTTTCAATAATTTCTTTTTTTCGTCCGGCTTGTTCATTTTGTTACTTCCTCTAATGATTGCGTACAAAAAACCACTATTATTTTAACGCCTCTGGAGATATCTGTCAATTTATATTTTCTGTTTTTCACAAAAATCAGAAAGCCAAACGCAAAAAATAAAACAAATTGCCGGACAGTTCTCACTGCCTCTCATAGTAGGCAAGCCCGTCGTCCGGTTCAAAATAGGTACGGATATAGCCATCCCCGGAGACAACGACAAACTCATTCGTCTCCTCGATGTAGTAGACGTCGTCCCCGTCCTCCGCCTCCAGCTTGTGGAGCGCGTCCGGCGATGAGATGACGCGGTTGGCGCCTTCCACATAAGCGTCCTCGTCCTCAAATCCCATCTCGACCCCGTGCCGCTCAAAATGATCCGCGAGCTGTTCCTCCGTCCGGAAAGTATACTGGGTCTCCTGATTCTCTGTCTGACTGTCCTCTTGCCCCTGCTGTGTGGTCTCATCCGTCTCAATCTGCTGCTGTTCCGTCTGGTCTGTCTCAATCTGCTGCTGCGCAGTCTGATCTGTCCCGGACGGTGTGCCTGACTGGTCGGAGCGCGCGCAGCCCCAGGCTCCAAGCCCGAGCATCACCGCGCAGACTACCGCCGCCAGCGTCACCGGAACCTTTCTATTGCGCAGACTTTGGTAAAGTTTCTGCGCCTCCTGTACACTGTCTGCGGCATCTTTCCGTTTCCTGTCCTGAAAATTCCTGTTCTTGTCGCTCATCGTTCCCTCTGTCCCTCCTTGAATTCCATCTGTCTTTCTGTTTTCGCGTTTCACGCTGACCGATCAGGCAGTCGCCCGGGACGCGCAGCCGGAAAATTTTGCTTTCCGGTCCCGTATTTCACAGCGTCCGATCAAGCAACCGCCCGGAGCGCGCCTGAGAAATGTGTTTTTCCGATCCCACATTTCACGGCGTCCGGTCAAGCAACCGCCCGGAGCGCGCCTGAGAAATGTGTTTTTCCGATCCCGCGTTTTACGGCGCCCGGTCAAGCGGCAGCCCGGAGCATACCCGAAGGAAACGGGAGGCTCCCTCCCGGCGCTCCTCTCCCAGTTCACAGAGATAACCGCCCGCATTCGGTACCTGCCAGTCAAAATAATCCCGCTGCGGACTGGCGAACCGCTCAAGGATCGCCATGATCGTCCCGCCGTGCACCACAAACGCCGCAGAGCTGTCTCCGCGGGCACATGCCCGTTCGCAGCAAAGCGCAAATGCCGCGCAACATCTGTCAGAGAACTCCTCCCGGCTCTCCCCGCCCAGAAACGCGATCGTCCCGCCGCTGTCGATCCATGCCTGATAGCGGCTGTTCCCCTGCAGTTCCAGGTAATTCCTGTACTCAAACACGCCAAACGCGCATTCCCGCAGATCATCGCACAGCTCCGGCTGCTGCCCGGGAAAAAGCAGCTCTGCCGTCTGCACGCAGCGTTTCATCGGGCTTGCGAACACACAGTCCGGCAATGGATAGCGCCCCCGCGCATTGCGAAGATCCCGAACCGCATCCGCGGTCAGCTCCTCGTCTGTGACGCCGACATAGCGGTGTTCCCGGTTCCCTGCGGTCATGCCATGCCGTATCAGATATATCAGCATAACGGACACTCCTTCCCCGGGTTTCCCTGTCCGCCCCTGCGCGGTCAAACCCTGCCGTCCTCCGTTTCCTGCAGCTTTTCTTTTCTCACTATACCAGAAAACAGGACGTTTGCCAAATGAATTTTCAGCGGGGCGGACGACAGAACCGATTCAGCGCGGGAGTCACGCACCCTTTGCCCTTGCCTGTCCCCGAAACTCCGTCGCGTGTTTCCGATACCAGATCGGCATGTTCGTGCGCTGGCATTTTGCGTTCCTGCGCGCCTCGATCCCGATGCTCTCGAAAAATTCCCTCCACAGATCCGTGTAGAGATCCTCCTCTTCCTCCGTCCTGCGCAGTCTTTCCAGCTCCTCCTGCGTCAGCCTCGTCATGTAGAAGGAGCGGTTCCGCGGATGTACCGCCGCAAGCCGCCGGTTGTCATCCACCATCAGCCAATGCTCCGAAGGCATACGATCCGCAAAATGCGCGGCTGAGATCGCGGTGATATTGCATTTTGGCTCAATATGAGCCACGTAGACCTGTCCGACCTGCGAAAATCTCGTAAACTCCCGGAAGTAATTCGCCTCGGTGTTCGCCTTGCGGCTCAACTCAAAGATCCACACGACCTCCGGGCGGGACAGCATCTGCGTCAGCTTTCTCCCGACAGAGAACCCGAGCACAAGAAACCGGTAGATCGCGTCCAGCCGATCCGGCTCAAACGACATCGCCGCGAGGAATACCTGCCGGTACGCCTCATAAGAGATCCTCCGCTGAATCGCCCGGACTACCTTCGCCGCCTTGCCGGGGTCCGCCTCCACATGAACGTAGGTGCAGAATAATCCCGGCTGCCAGACCGGCTCAAGCTGCAGCCGAAGGTTGTCGTGCCCCAGACGGCTCTCCCACGCGTCATGTACGCAGGACATCATCGCCTCAAATGTGTCTTCACATGTAAATACAGTCATTTCTTCTCCCCCTTTTCTTACGCTCTCATCTGAAAATCCTCAAACAGCGACATCTGTCGGAACTCCCCTTCGCTCCGATGCCGGATCTGCCAGTTCTCTTTCTCATTCACGCCGATCAGCTGCCGCGTGATATACTGCTCCTCCACCGGTGTGCGGTACATCATCCGCCCGCCGCAGGTGATAAAATAATGCGCCCGTTTCAGCACCACGCCCATCTTTTTCAGATGCGGGAAATCCAGGCTGCCGTACCTGCGCGCCTGAATGATGCGCAGCGCGGACTTCGGTCCCACTCCCGGGATCCGCAGAATCATCCGGTAGTCCGCCGTATTGACCTCCACCGGAAAGAGCTCCAGATGCCGCAGCGCCCAGTCGCACTTCGGGTCCAGCAGCTCATTGAGATCCTGCTGCTCCTCGCTCAGCAGCTCGTCCGCCTGAAATCCGTAGAAACGCAGCAGCCAGTCCGCCTGATACAGCCGGTGTTCCCGCAAAAGCGGCGGCGGGGTGCCGGGAGCCGGAAGGGCGCTGTCCTCGTTGAGCGGCACATATGCCGAGAAGAACACGCGTTTCAGGTCGTACGTCTGATACAAATGCTGGGTGGTCCTCAACAGATGATAATCCGTCTCGGGCGTCGCCCCGATGATCATCTGCGTGCTCTGCCCTGCCGGGACAAACGGGCGCTGCAGATCCCTGCGCCGGAGTTCCGCCGGGAGCGAAAAGCGCTCTCTGCCTGCATTGACCGGCTGGCACTCTTCCACAATAAATCCCTTTTCCGGCGTCTGCCCCTCTCGCGGGTGCGCATCGTCGACCAAGCCGCTCTGATCCGCCCAGGCGTCGAGCCGACGGTTTGCCCCGGCAAAAATCCCTCCGCCAAGGCGCTGCGTCGAAGCGCTCCGCTCCATCTGCGCGCTCTTTCCGATCGCCAGCCGGTGCTCCGCGATCGTGTCGCTCACCATCCGCATCGGTCTCAGGATCGCCCGGTGCGTCTTGTTCGGGGCGAGCTTTTGCAGGCTCTCTCCGGTCGGCAGCTCCAGATTCACGCTCATACGATCCGCCAGATAGCCTGCCGCCGCCAACAGCTCGTCCGGCGCTCCCGGAATCGCCTTCACATGGATATAGCCGTTGAACCGGTACTCCCGTCTCAGCAGGTACAGGGTCTCACAGATGCGCTCCATCGTGTAAGCCGGCGTCTTCCACACGCCCGAGCTCAAAAACAGCCCTTCGATATAATTCCTCTTGTAGAACTCGACCGTCAGCTCGCAGACCTCCCGCGGGGTAAACGCCGTGCGCACTGCATCGTTCGAGGAGCGGTTGAGACAGTACTTGCAGTCATAGATACAGTGGTTCGTCAGCAGGATCTTCAGCAGCGAAATGCAGCGCCCGTCCGACGCAAAGCTGTGGCAGATCCCCGCCGCCACGGAATTCCCGAGATATCCCTCTCTGCCGCGCCTGTCCACGCCGCTCGACGTGCACGCCACATCGTACTTCGCCGCATCCGCCAGAATATGCAGTTTCTCCTGTATCGTCAGCTCCGGTCTGATCTCCATGCTACCCCTCACCCTCTCCGCCTGTGTACGTGTCTCTTTGCGGAAAACGCAAAAGAGAACACATGTTCTGATTGTATTATAGAACATACGTTCTCTTTTCGCAAGAGTTTTTTTCAATTTTCCGCAAAATGTCAGCTGATCCAGGAGCGGCGGTCTGCTAACCTCAAATCGGCTGCTCCAGAATCAGCCTCTGTGTCCGCATACCCACCGTTTCATAGAACGCGCGCGCCGACTGGTTGAATTCCCATACCATCAGCTCGAGCCTCGACGCGCCCTGCTCCTTCGCCCTGCGCAGGGTCTCTTCGTACAGCGCCGTGCCCACGCCCCGTCTGCGCGCCGTCTCGTCGACAAACAACGCCTCCAGATACGCGACCTTATCCTCACGCCCCGCGCGCTGCGCATCCGGCTCGCGGACCGCGGCAAAGCAGATTCCGACGACCGCTCCGTCTTCCTCCGCCGCAAGCGCGATACACGGATCGCACGCGAGGATCGCCTCAAAGTCATCGTGCGAATAGACGTGCTCCACTTTCTCGTACTGATCCGGTCTCGCCGCCACGTGCTGACTGTGAAGGCAGCGCAGCCTCTCGTCCGCCGCCTCGTAATCCTGCGGCGTCATCACTCTGATCTTCAAGCTTTTCCCTCCTTTGAGCGTCTATTTCGCCTTCCCCCAGCTCCTCGTCCTGCGCAGATAATACAGGATAAACAGCGCCGCCGTGCAGCCCCACGAGATCGGGTAATTCAACACGATCGTCTGCAGGGACGGACGCAGCGGGACGACCAGGAAGATCCACGCGATACGGAACAGACAGACGCCGAACATCGTCAGCAGCATCGGCAAAATCACGTCCCCTACCGCCCGCAGCGCGCCGGAGAAGATCTCAACGAAACTGAACACGAAATAGCACGGCGCGATCACGCCCATCACCTGCATTCCGATCCGAACCACGTCCGCGTCCCGCGTAAAGATGCCGAACAGAGGCGCGCGGAAGGTCAAGAGCAACGCGCTGATCCCCAGCGAGAAGATCTGGTGCATGCCAAGGCAAATCCAGACGCCCTTTTTCATTCGGTCGAACCGGTTCGCCCCGTAATTCTGCCCGACAAAGGTCGTGATCGAAATGCCGAACGCGCCGTTGATCATCCAGAAGACCGCGTCCAGCTTACCCTCCGCCGCCCAGGCTGCCGCCGCGTCCGTGCCGAACGCGTTGATCGCCGTCTGGATGATGATGTTCGACAGGCTGTACATGACCGACTGGACGCCGCCCGGAAGTCCTATAAAAAGCTGCGATCTCAGGCTGTTTCCGCGAAATGAGATCCCCCGCAGTTCCAGCCGGTAGATGTCGTCCGAGCTCATCAGCGCCCGCGTCACCAGAAACGCGCTGAACACCTGTGAGAGCGCGGTCGCGATCGCAACGCCCCCGACGCCGAGTTTCAGGACGACCACCATCAGGAGATCCAGCACAATGTTGAGCAGACAGCAGGCGATCAGGTAATAGAGCGGCCGCTTGGAATCGCCGAGCGACCGCAGTATTCCCGAACCGATGTTGTAGATGAACACGAAGACAATGCTGGCGAAATAGATCCGCAGGTACAGCGTCGAGCCCGCCATCAGCTCCTCGGGCGTATTCATGAGCCGCAGCATCGTCGGCGCGAGCCAGATGCCGAGCGCCGTCGCGACAATGCCGCCGACGATCGAGAACGCATACGCCGTGTGGAGCGCGTCATTCAGGTTCTTCTCGTCGTTCGCCCCGTAGTAGCGCGACACGATCACGCCCGCGCCCGCCGAGAGCCCCGTGAAAAAACCGACGACGAGGTTGACCGTCTGCCCGGAGGAACCGCCCACGCTCGCGAGCGCCTGTTTCCCGACATAGCGGCCGACGATCACCATGTCTACCGTATTATAAAGCTGCTGAAAAAAAGTCCCCAGCAAAATGGGGAAGAAAAAAGCAAGAAGTTGTTTCCAGATCACGCCCTCGGTGATCGCATGTCCCGCACTTTTTGCTCTCTGCATAAATGCTGCCTCCGTTCTCTTCCTGTATTCTCGCTACCCGTTTCCGACTCTATACGTGTATGAAACATACTTCCATAAAAGAGAATGATTGTCAATTACTTTCTGAAGATTTCTATAACATTCTAATCATGCCAGCAGTGCGAGCACCGCCGCCTTCACGGTCCCGAGCACGGCGAGCGACAGCACGGACGCTGCCGTCATCATGCGGTTCACCCGCGCGATGTCGTCCGTCTCGATCGGGCGCAGGTCGTCCCCGATGAACGGTTTCCTGTGCAGTTTCCCGAAATACCACGCGTCCCCCGCGAGCCGCACATGCAGCGCCCCCGCCGCCACCGCCTCCGTCTGCGCGGAGTTCGGGCTCGCGTGGTTCCTGCGGTCCCTCCGCCAGATCTTCCATGCCTTTTTTCCGTCCAGCCCGGTCAGATACGCGCCCAGGATCAGAAACAGCGCCGCCAATCGCGCCGGAATGTAATTCACAACGTCGTCCAGCCGCGCGGCGATCCGCCCGAAATACAGATAACGGTCGTTCTTATAGCCGACCATCGAATCCATCGTGTTGACGCTCTTGTACGCGAACCCGAGCACGCCGCCGCCGAGCAGCATATACAGCATCGGCGCAAACACGCCGTCCGAAAAATTCTCCGCGACCGTCTCGACCGCCGCCCGGATCACACCGGATTCGTCCAGTACCTGCGTGTCGCGCCCGACGATGCGCGCCACCGCCCTCTGCCCGGCGGCAAGCCCTTCCCCGCGCAGAGCGCGAGCCACATTGGCGCTCTCCCTGCACAGCGTCTTCACCGCAAACAGGAAAAAGCACATCACCGCCTCAAGCGTCACGCCAAGCCAGAAATTCAGCCGATATGCGCCGCATAAAAGCAGCGCCGGAATCCCAGCAGAGAGCGCGACCACGAGCAGCGCCAGAATCCCGCCGCCGACCAGTTCTCCGCCCTTCGTCCCCGGCAGCCATTTCCGAATCCGTTTCTCCAGCCACGCGATCAGATCTCCGATCAGGCAGATCGGGTGAAACGCCGTCTGCGGATCACCGAAGACCGCGTCCGCCAGAAAGCCAAGCACAACCGCGAGCAGCGAACCCGCCGCATACTTCCACATATCGTTTCCTCACATAATTCCATCATAATAATCGAACAGTTTACTGGCTTATCTACAATCCTAATTCCGCATGAAAATTGATAAGTGAGGACTCCCTGTATAAAGGTTCCTTCTCATTACGTTTTTTTCTGGCAGCTTTTATGTAGCCATTTAGATAGATATAAAATTCTTTCTGAATTTTTTCATAATCAGTCTTGATCCGTCTGTACTGTGATTCAGGGATTTTACGTTGCGTCTGCAGTTCTATGTATTTTTCATCATTTACGATTAATGCATACCTGTAATCCAATCCTGCATCTGTCCTGCTTGCAGACGGAACGGCATGACCGATTCTACCAAATTTTCTAACTTCACCACCAAGATGGTTTCTCAATGGAACATAATACTTATTTCCATCCAATGCTATTTTTACGCAGAGATGTGTCCTATGGGATTGCTTTCCTGTATTTCCGGTATCCAGCATTTTAACAAAATGCGCGCGCTCCTTGAAATAGCATTCCCGTATATAGCATAAAACCAATTCCATGTTTTCCTCCACACGAAAGAAAAAAGGGAACTTGGTCAGTTCCCTTCCCTAACAATATCTTCAGCTTTTTTTAGACAGGTGCATCTGACGAACCCCTCACAATTTCTTCAGTTTTTATTTAGCCGGGTACTTCTGACAAACACCCCATAGAAGTTCTCACTTCTAACATCATATTATATGCAAATAGCTGAAATGTCAACATCAATCCTGTAAATTTTTTATTCTGTTCCTCACATCATGTAAATACTTTCACCGCCGCGTCCGTGAGCGCGATCGCAAGCGGCATCACAAGCTCGCACACCGAGAGAAAGCAGCCAGCCAGATCTCCGTTGATCCCGCCGAACTGTTTCATCGCCATATGATGATACCACAGGAACGTCAGCAAAGCCCCGCCAAGCGCCGCCGCGGCACAGACCGGCTGCAGGACAAGCATTGCCGCCGCGCAGACCGCAAGATAGGCGATGCTCGTCGCCTGTATGACACGCGTATGCGCGTTCTTCGAGAATCCCGCCACGGTTCCCTCCGCCGACGCCTTCGGGAACGTCACGACTGAAAAAGCGCTGAGCGAGCGCGACACGACGAATGTAAAGACGTACACCCGCACCGGCGCTCCCGCAACCATGTCCAACGCAGCGTACAGCAGAAAAAAATAAGCGGCGCACGCGATCACCGCAAACGCCCCGGCATGGGAATCCTTGAGGATCTCCAGCCGTTTCTCGCGCGGTCTCCAGGAGCTCATCGCGTCCGCCGTGTCAAGCAGACCGTCCAGATGGATCCCTCCGCTGACCGCAAGCGGGATCAGCATCAGCACGACATTGCGCAGCGGCGCGTGAAGTCCGAGCGCCCCGGCAAGCGCGTCCCAGCCGAGGCAGAGCGCCCCGATCACCGCGCCGATGAGCGGAAAGAAACACATGACATATTTCGTATTTTCCTCCGACCAGCCGCACTGCGCCGCCGGGAGCCTGGAGTACATCGAAAACGCAATATTCAGGCTGTTCCACAAACGTTTCATCTCTCTATTCTCCGCATCGCTGTCCGTATCCCTCGTCAATATATCTACAGTATTCCGATACTCCATCCTGTCCGGACGACCACCTGAGCTACTCTTTTACAAGCCGAGTCAGGCGTTTTGTCCGATCTGAGTTTTGCCCGGATCCAGATAATTCCTGATTTAGTCTGCCTGACTTACGCCTCTTTGGATCCCCCGCAGGAAATCCACCGAGCGCGGATCCTTCGGATTCGCAAAAAATTCCTCTGCCGTATTCTCCTCCACGACCAGTCCGTCCTCCATGAACACGACGCGGTCCGCCACCCTGCGGGCGAACTCCATCTCGTGCGTGACGACGATCATCGTCGTCCCCTCGTCCGCGAGCCGTTTCATGACGTCCAGCACCTCGCCGGTCAGTTTCGGGTCGAGCGCCGAGGTCGGCTCGTCGAAGAGGATCACGCTCGGATTTAAGGCGATTGCGCGCGCGATCGAGACTCTCTGCTGCTGACCGCCCGAGAGCTGCGAAGGGTAGGAATCGCTCCACTCGAGCATGCCGACCTTCTCGAGCGCCTTTTTCCCGATGTCGTCCGCCTCGGTCTTCGGCATTTTCCTGCCGACCGTCAGCCCGAGCGTCACATTGTGCAGCGCGGTCTTGTTCGCGAACAGCTGGTAATCCTGAAACACAAAACCGATCTTCTTGCGGTAGCGCAGAATGTCCTTCCGCGAACTGTGGTTCGCGCGGAACAGCTCGCCGTCAAACACGATCTCGCCGCCGTCCGCGGTCGTCAGAAAACTGATGCAGCGCAAAAGCGTCGTCTTCCCCGAACCGCTGGGTCCGAGGATCGCGATCACGTCGCCCTCATTCACCTTCAGGCTGATATTCTTCAGGACCTCCCGCGGTCCGAAACTTTTTCGGATATTCCTGAGTTCAATCACAGCTCAACGTTTCCTTTCCAGTCGTTTCTCCATCTTTCGCTGCAGCCAGGTCAGGAAGGTGCAGAAGATCAGGTAGATCAGCCCCGCCTCACAGTACAGCCAGAAATAATCGTAGGTGCGCGCCGCGATCCGCTGCGCCGTCGCCAGAATCTCCACGATCGCCACGCTGTAGGCGAGCGAGGTGTCCTTCACCAGCCCAATCAGGGAGTTGGACAGCGGCGGAAACGCCGTCGTCAGCGCCTGCGGAATGATCACATGCCGCATCGTCTGCGTGAACGTCATGCCCACACAGTACCCTGCCTCCAGCTGCCCCGGCGGCACAGACTCGATCGCCGCGCGCACCGTCTCGGAGCAGTACGCCCCGACGCTCAGGGAAAACACGATGACCGCACAGGGGAACGCCGGGAGCGTCAGTCCGATACTCGGCAAGCCGAAATAGACGACAAAGAGCTGCACGATCATCGGAGTCCCCCGAATGATCCATACATAGAACCTTGCCGCCTGTTTCAATACCTGAATATGCGCCACCTGCACCAGAGCCACCGCCAGCGCGATGCACAGACCGATGGAAAAGGAAAGGAGCGTCAGTGGAATCGTCACGCGGATTCCCGGAATCAGCAGTTTCCAGAAGGAATCCACGAGCTCGTTCAATATTCTTGCGTCCATATGCCGTTTGTTCCCTTAATCAGGGAACTGCCGCGAACCGTCCATCGAAAAAAATTCTCCGGACAGTCTGCCGCAGTCCCGTTATTTTCATTCCTTTATGAAATCGCGGTCATGCTTACTCCGCGATCTCCGCCGGGGTCAGAACCTCGCTCTCGGACTCTGCCTCGCCCTCGTCGTTCGCCGTGACGTCCAGACCGTTGAAATATTTCTTCGACACCTCGGCAAGCTCTCCGCTCTCGCGCGCCTGCTCCAGCGCATCGTTGACCGCCGCGATCAGCCTCTCGTTGCCCTTCGTCACCGGGACGTAGGAGCTCGGCTCCGGGTCCGCGTACGCCACGATCTTCACATCCTCCTCCGGATGCTCTTTCATGTAATCGTTGAACGCGGTCTCATAGTTCAGCGTGCAGTCCGCGCGCCCGTTGAGCACCTCGGAGATCGACTGCGCCATCGCGTTGACCGGATCCAGCTCGGCGCCGTACTCCTGCGCCATCTGCCCGAAGATGCTGGTGGACTCGTTCGCCGCCGTGAACCCTTCCAGATCCTCAAAGCTCTTGATATCCTCATTGTCGCCCTCGACCAGAATGCATCTTCTGGAGAATGCGTACGGCTCGGACATCTCATACTTCTCCGCGCGCTCGTCGGTGTAGCCGACCTCATTCACCACCATGTCGATCTGCCCCGCGTCCAGCGCCGCAAAAATGGACGCCCACTCGGTCTCCATATACTGCACGTCCACGCCCATGTACTTCGCGATCAGCGCCGCGACCTCCACGTCAAAGCCGACCAGATTGTCGTCCTCGTCGTGATAGCTGTTCGGGGAGTAGGTCCCCTCCGTGCCGACGATGATATAGCCTCTCTCCATGATCTCGTCGAGGCGGTCGCCTTCCTCCGCGCTCACGCCCGCCGCGCAAAACGGCACAGCCAGCGCCGCCGCCATCAGAACTGCAGTGATTTTCCTGAACATGTTGCATCATCCTTCCTTTGATTTTGTAATTGTATTTACAGACTCATTTTATGTCCTGCCGCCAAAAATAGCAATTACTTCTTTCGCATGCCAAACCATGCTTTTTGCGCATAGCAGACGCATATCTCTTCATTTGTCTGAATATTCCGATGCGGCATCTTTATTTTCTGTTCAATGCTTTCTATCTGCCCACCGTCTCTTACTTCATTTTCATTTTTTATCGTGCAAGATAGCGTTCCATCCCCTGTTTCAACCTGGCAAGTCCGTCCAGGACGACCGACCGCGGACACGCGATGTTCACGCGCAAAAAATGCCGCCCGGCGGCTCCATAGTGCGCGCCTGCCGTGACGAACAGCCCGGTCTTCTCACGAAGGAACGCCGCGAACTCCTCGCTGTCTTGCGTCACCTGCGCACAGTCCAGCCACAGGAGATAGGTCGCCTCGTGCCGCGCCAGCCGTACCTGCGGGAGCTCCTTCGCGAGGAACTCAGCGACCGTCTGCTCATTGCGGAAAATGTATTCCCGCAGCGCGTCGAGCCACGGACCGCCCTTCGTAAACGCGGCAACCGCCGCGTCCACCGCAAATGAATTCGGCTCGGCGACCTCGTCCGTATTCAGAGCACGCCATACCTTGTGCCGCAAAAACGGATCCGGCACGCACACCGCCGCACTCTGCAGCCCCGCCAGATTGAACGTCTTGGTCGGCGCGATGCAGGTCACGCTGATGTCCCGGCAGGTCTCTGAAACCGACGCAAACGGAACATAGTCCATGCCCGGCACCGTCAGGTCGCAGTGGATCTCGTCTGAGATCACCGTCACATGGTACTTCGCGCACAGCTCTCCGACCCTTGCGAGCTCCTCCCGGGTCCAGATCCTGCCCGCCGGGTTCTGAGGGTTGCACAGGATCATCAGCGAAGTCTGCGGGTCGGCAAGCTTTTCCTCGAGATCCGCGAAATCCATCTCATAGCTCCCGTTCTCATAGCGCAGCGGGCTCTCCAGCACCTCGCGCCCGTTGTTCAAGATCGAATTGAAGAAAATATTGTAGACCGGCGTCTGGATCAGGACCTTCTCCGCCGGCGTCGTCAGCTTGCGCACCGCGCTTGAGACCGCCGGGATCACGCCCGTGCAGAACATCAGCCACTCCCGCTCCATCTGATATCCGTGACGGTCCTTCCACCAGCCGATGTACGCCTCATACCACTCGTCCGGCATGATCTGATAGCCGAAAATGCCGAACGCCGCCCTCTGACGGATCGCCTCCTGAATCTCGGGCGCGGTCTCAAAGTCCATATCCGCCACCCACATCGGCAGCTCGTTCTCCTTCACGTCCCATTTCAGGGAATTAGTGTTTCTCCGGTCAATCACCCTGTCAAAATGATATTCCATCAGATCGCCTCCTTATCACAGATTCTTAAGCCAGGTCTCGAGCAGATCCACCCAGGGCTCGCACTCCTTCTGCACCGTCGGAGCCCACACGCTGTCCGTGTGCGGACGCGCCAGCGACAGCCCGTGCACGCCCTTCTCAAACAGATGAAACTCGACTGGGACGCCCGCCCTGCGCAGCGCCGAGGCAAAGAGCAGCGAATTCTCCACCGGCACGAGCCCGTCCTCAAACGTGTGCCAGAGGAAGGTCCGCGGGACCTGCTGTCCCACCTGTTTCTCCATCGACAGCTGCTCCAGCATCTCTTTGCTCCACTGACTTCCCAGAAGATTCTTAAAGCTGTCCTTATGCCAGAAACGCTCGTCCGCCGTGATCACCGGATAGCAGAGGATCAGCCCGTTCGGACGGAGCAGCTCCGGGGCAGCGCCGAGACTTTCCGAAAGCTCCGGGCGGTTCCAGAACACGCCGTAGCTCGCCGCCAGATGCCCTCCCGCAGAGAACCCCATCACGGAAAGCTTTTCCGGCTGAATATGCCATTCCTCCGCCCGCTCCCTCAGGATCGCGACCGCGCGCGCCGTCTCACGCAGCGCCGCCGGGTACTCGGCGGGCGCGCAGGAATAGCGCAGAACCGCCGCGTGGATCCCGCAGGTCATGACGCGCAGCGCGACCGCCTCCGCCTCGCGGTCCGATGTCATCTCATAGCCGCCGCCCGGGCAGATCAGCACGATCGGGCGGCTCTTCACCGGAATCTCGGGAGAATCCTCCCAGAGGTATGTGGTCAGTCTCGCGTAGTCCAGGGAACCCTGTTCCCGAATCGGTATCGTCTCATGGATCATCGTATCATCCTCCCTGTCATCTCTTCAAAATTCTGCTGTCATGCCCCTTTTCTTCTGTTTCATTCCTATTTCGGGCATTTCCGATCACTTTTCCGAGTGCTCTTCCACCTGACCCTTACGTCCTTTCAGCGCCACTTCCTTCAATTCACCCAGCGCCTCGCGGAAATGCCGCGAAGTCACGCCCGGGTTGTTGCGCAGAATGCTGCGGTTGTGATAACCGAGCCGGTCCACGATCTGACGGCTGCGGTCCTTAAGCACCTCAAAACGCAGCCGCAGGCTCTCCGACTCCTCGCGGTAGCTCCCAAGCCGTTCCTTGTACTGCTCCAGCTTTCCGAATACGGACTCCAGGCGTTCGACCGCCGCGCCCTTCACCCGCGAGCCGAGCTCCGACGTCGTCTGTGCCCTGTCGCCCTGCGCGAAAGCCAGGATCGCGTCCGCCCGGTGCTGCAAGGTCTCCAGTTTCTGGCGCACCGCGGTCATGCTCGCGAGCACATCCCGCAGCTCCATGGCAGCCTTGAACGAAAGCGCCGTGTCGATCGCCATCACGACCGTAACCGCGTATGTAGCCATAAGGGTAAGCCGGTAGGGCAGCCCCAGCACAAACTGTTCGATCGGGCGGTGGATCACATACACCAGCAGAACCGTCAGACAGCCCCATGCCAGGGTCGAGCCGAGGCAGATCTGTCCCTTGTAGTTAAACTTTTTGTCGCTGTAATCCCAGTAACGCACCTTGAACAGCGCCTCCATGCACACGCCGGTCACGTACTCCAGCGCGGTCGCCGCAACGCAGCCCGCGAGATACACGAGGACCGGATTGCCCTCCACCGGAATCGAGACGAACAGCATCAGCACCGCTCCGCTGCCGTACAACGGCAGGAACGGACCGTGCAGAAAGCCCCGGTTCACCGGATGCCTCTGTTTCAGAGAGACATAGGTACTTTCAAAGATCCAGCCGAAAAAACAATAGATATAGAAAAACAGCAGCCACTGTGCCGCGCCATAATTAAAAATCGCATGTTGCATTGTTCCTGTTTCCTTTCCCTATTTCATATTTCCGCTCCGCGATAATTCTGCCGTGATTTCTCAGGCGGCCTGCCCCTGCCGCAGATGATGCGTGCGCATATAGTGCAGATAGGCAAATACGAGCGCTGCTGCCGTCGCCACCCAACTCACCGGGTACACCATCATCAGCGTGAAAAATGTGCCGGAGACCCGAAACGCCGTGTACACCCAGCCGATGCGGATTCCGCAGACGCCCACAAACGTGAGCACCGCCGGCACCAGCGAATAACCGTAGCCGCGCATTGCGCCGGACATGATCTCCATCACGGCGTTGATCACCTCAGCCGCCAGAATAAAGCGCAGACGGATCATCCCGAGCGAGACGATCTGCGGATCGCCGGTAAAGAGTCCGAGCAGGGGACGTCCAAACGCAAGGATCCCGAGCGACGCTACAAGCGTGACGCCGACGTCCATCGCCAGACTGATGCGCGTGACCTTTCTGCAGCGCGGTATGTTCTCCGCGCCGTAATTCTGTCCGACAAAGGTCGTGCATGCCTGTCCGAACGAGTTGATCAGATAGTAAGCCAGAATTTCAATATTAAACGCCGCGGAGGACGCCGCCATCACGTCGGCGCCCAGGCTGTTGATCGCAGACTGGATACACATGTTGGACAGGGAGAAAACCATGCTCTGAAGCCCTGCCGGAAGTCCGATGCGAACAATGCTCCCGAGCACATCCGTATGGATCCGAAGCCGGGAAACCTCCAGCCGGATCAGATCTTTCCGCCTGCGCAGAAGTACAAACAGCAGCGCGGAGCTCACCAGATTAGACAGCACCGTCGCCGTCGCGACGCCGTCCGCCGTCATGCCGACCACGCAGACGAAGAACAGGTTCAAAAACACGTTGAGCACGCCGGAAATCACAAGGCAGACCAGCGGGGTCTTTGTATCCCCCTGACTGCGGAAGATCGCCGACTCGAAATTGTAAAGAAAGATCACCGGCATCCCGAGCAGATACACCCTCAGGTACGCCAGCGCCATCGGAAACACCTCGTCCGGCACTGACATGAGACCCAGAAGTGCGGGCGCGATCAGCTCTCCGAGCAGTGTGATCACGATGCCGCCGATCAGGGAGAATAGCACCGAAGTATGTACGCTCTTCGCAATACCCTCCGCGTTTCCCTGTCCGGTAAACCGCGAGATCACCACGTTCGCCCCGAGCGAGATCCCGACGAAACCGTTCACCAGCAGCCCGATGATCGCGCTGTTGCTCCCCACCGCCGCCATCGCGTTCGGTCCGACAAAGCGACCGACCACCGCGACGTCCGCCGCGTTGAACAGCTGCTGCAGCATACCTGTCGCCGCCAGCGGAAGCGCGAACATCAGAAGCTTGTCCCAGATGCTCCCGTGCAGCATATCAATATTCTGTCGACTCAACCCAATCGCCTTCTTTTTGCAAATATACCGCAGGATACTCCGCAAACCACTTACACCTGCAAAGCCATTCTCTGCGAACTACCTACGTTCCCATTTCATATCCTTTTCCTAAAACCGGCAGATCAGACACTCAATTTCTTCTCTGCCATCCAGCCGGACAGCACAAGCAATACGACCGTGATCCCGGCGGTCGCCGCGAGCCCGAGGCTGTAATACAGCATCCAAGTGTCCTCACCGGTGGAAAGCCCGTTGATCCTCCCGGTCAGCAGATTCGTCCCCCAGTTGATCAGCAGATAAACGACGAACGCGAGGAGACCGGCAAGTTTCGTCCGCGAGAGGACGGTCCGCACCGCGATGATCGCCGCAAAGCCCGACGCGATCATATTGATCCACGAGACAAACATCGACGTGACGGCAAGCGCCACCATGTCCCACTCGATCTCGACTTCAAACATCTGCTCCACCATCTGCCGCAGATAATCCAGCATCTCGGCAATGCTCTCGTTCGCCGCCATGTAGGCGGTAAAGCAGATTACGAACGCCGCCCCGAACATCACGATCGTCAGCAGGATCTGGCAGATCGCCGCGAGGATCTTGGCGGCAAGAATCTGGTACGCCGACTTCGGCACCATGAACAGCATATAACTCTCTTTGGTCCGAACGTCCCGGTCGAGCACGAGGAGACTCTCAATGCCGACATAGATCGACGCAAACACCCCCGCAAGCACCAGAAATACCATAGCGAGCTCCGACCAGCCGTCCTTCTTCAGCAGCGTCCCCAGCACGTAAAAAACGCACAGCGCCAGAAGAATGCAGCCGATGATGATCTTGGAACCTATCTGTTTTCTCCACTCATATTTGAATAATTTCAGCATCGTCCCCACTCCTCTCAGCCGTAGATTTTGCGGTACAGATCCGCGATGGATTCGTCGTACCGCGCACGGATCTCCTCCATGCTCCCCGCCAGCACGACCTCTCCCTCTTTCACGAAGATCGCGCCGTTGATCGTCCCCTCAATCTCGTCGACCAGATGCGTCGACATCACGATCGTATTGTTCGGCGCGCTTGTCTCCACGATCGCCTCCATGATACGGTCGCGCGCCACCAGGTCGATCCCGTTGAGCGGCTCGTCGAGCAGATACAGTTTCGCGTCACGGGCGAGCGTCGCCGCCAGTTTCAGCTTTGCCGCCATACCGGACGACAGCGTCCGCGTCTTGTCACGCGGGTCAAGCTCCATCCGGTCGAGCAGCCGGTAGAACCGGTCCTTGTCAAAATCGGCAAAGAAATCCGCGTAATAACTCCCGACGTCCTTGATTTTCATAAATGAATAAAAAAACGGCTCCGTCGACATATAGGCGATCTCTGCCTTGTCGTGGTAATTCAGCGCATGCCCCTGATAGGTGATGTCGCCCTTCCACGCTTTCACAAGCCCGGACACCATCTTCATCCAGGTCGTCTTGCCGCTCCCGTTGGGACCGAGCAAGCCATATACGCGACCGGTCTCAAGGTTCAGGCTGATGTTCCTGACCGCCGGTTTTCTTCCATAATATTTAGCCAGGCTGTTGCACTCCAAGAGCATTTTGTGGCCCTCCATTCCTCAAAAAAGTTTCCATATGAATGTTGCACTAATTTACAGAAAAAGTCAAGTGATTGTTTTTCTTATCCAGACATGCTAAGATAGACATCATGGTTATTACTTTATTTTGCAATATTCTGCAACGGAAGAATCGGAGGCGCCCATGCTCACCATCACGGAACAGATCCCGGACTTTGCTACCTATGAGGAGTATCTTGGCTATCGCAGCGGATCCGCGCTGTTTTTTGACATTGAGACGACCGGACTCTCGCCAGCGGCGGCGCTCGTGTTCCTGATCGGGATCGTGCGAAAACACGGCGACGGCTGGCAGCTTGTCCAGTGGATCGTGCAGCGCCCCGAGGACGAACCGGCGCTTTTGCGGGCATTTTTCGAGGCAGCCGCCCCCTGCGATACCCTGATCCATTTCAACGGCACGACCTTCGACCTGCCGTTTCTCCGGGAGCGCGCCCGGCGGGTCTTCTCTGCATCGCCCGATCTCCCGGAGGGAGGAAACGCAGACAAATCTCCAGAGAGCCTTCCGCCCTTGTACGATCTGAGCCGCAAGAGCTCCTGCGACCTCTATCAGAAGTTCCGTCCGCTGAAGAAGGCGCTCGGTCTCCCGCGCATGAACCAGACCACGTTGGAGCAGTTCCTCGGTTTTCCACGCGAGGACCGGCTGAGCGGGAAACAGATGATCCAGCTTTTTCAAAGCTACACCGCCTCGCAGGAGCCATTGCTTGGCGACCTGCTCCTGCTCCACAATCACGACGATCTGCTCGGCATGACCGCCCTGCTGCGCCTGTGCGTGTACACTATGCTCCTCGACGGGCAGTTCGCCTCCGTCCACGCGTCCGTCAGGCATGACGGTTTATCCTGCGAAGAGGCTTGTCCTTCCCTCGAGCTGCGCCTGACGCTGAACGCCGCGCTGCCGCGCGCGCTTTCGCTGTCCGCGCCCTGCGCCGCCCTCAGCGCCGAGGACATGCATGCCGTCCTGTCGGTTCCCGGAACTCGCGGCGAACTGCGCCACTTTTTCCCAAACTACCGGGACTATTATTATCTTCCGCTCGAGGATCAGGCGATCCACAAGAGCGTCGCCGCATTCGTCGACCCGGAATACCGCACCCGCGCCAAGGCGGATAACTGCTACATCAAAAAAAGCGGGTTTTTCTTTCCTCAGCCGGAGGAAATCTTCTCGCCCGCCTTTCAGAGCTCCCGCGAATCCGGGGAACTGTTTTTCGCCTGCCCGGAATCGGGCTCTGCGTTCTTCTCCGAGCCGGAAAGCATCGCCGCCTACGCCGGAGCGCTGCTGCGCAGCATCGCGCGGCGCCAGTCCTGATCCACAGCCGAATCGCCATGCAGTATCACGCATTGCCAGTCCTGACCTGCAGCCGAATCACTGCCTTGCAGCATCTCCCACCGTGCCCGAATGCCCTCTCCCGCTCACTACCGATCCGAGGTGTACGGCGGCAGCTCCGGGTATCCGCCCGCCGCCTTCTGCATTCCGCGCGGGATCGCGTCCTTTGAAGTCTTCCAGTCCGCGTCCTTGTTCCGATAGTCGAACTTATCGCAGAACCATTCCAGATCGTCGTAAAGCCGCTCCATGTTTTTCTTCATCAGCGGCAGGAGCACTTCGTAAAATTCCTTTTTCTCCTTGTCGGGCAGCATCGTCTCCGCCGCATCCGCCACAGCCCCGAAATGCGGGACGCACAGTCCCTTGCTGGAGGCGAACATCTTGCGGAACTCGGGATCCTTCCGATACTGGTCGAAGAATGAACTCAGATACTGCCGGAACGAATTCTTGTAGAAATTGCAGATGTAGCAGCTCTCCTCGCGCGCCGCGGCCCAAGCCCCCAGCGCATTATGCGCACCGCCGTCCGACACCTTTCCTTTCTTCAGCCGATCCATGAGCGAAACGCGCGACGGCGAAAACTTCGCGATCTGCTCCTCCAGCTCCTGGTTCAGCTTTTTCATGTGGGTCTTCAGGATCAGCCCCATTCCCAGACGATTCCCGTAATCGTACATCTTCTTGTAATGGATGCGGCAGAATCCCGCCGCGTCTGTCTCCGCGCGGATATCGTCTTCCATATAAGAGGCGCCCGAGCCGAGCACAAAGTCCAGCGTATGCTCCTCCAGTTTCCGCTCGATATAGCAGAACGGACACTCGTCTCCCGCCTGGAACGCGTCCGTAAGCGGTATCGTGTATAATTTTTCTTTCATCTGTGATCCCTCCCGCTTTACTTTACCACGTTATCGTCAAAATTGCCACCCTTCTTTTGACTCGTTGCTTTTCTCCCCTGCTTATGATAAAGTAAAGAAAAAACACGAGACTTTCCGTAAAAGGCGGTACATAGCATGAACAGGAAAATCGCGCTGCTGGGACTCTTCTCGGCGCTTGCGATCATTTTCGGATACGTGGAGCTCCTGATTCCGAGCGGAATTCCGGGCGTCAAGATCGGGCTTGCCAATCTGGCGGTCGTCTTTCTTTTGATGCGCTATTCCTGGAAGGAGGCGCTGCTCGTCTCCCTGATCCGCATCCTCGTGATCGGCTTTCTGTTCACCAACGCGTTCAGCATCCTTTACAGCCTTGCGGGGGCGGCATTCAGCCTGCTCGTCATGGCGCTGCTCAAGCGCAGCCCGCAATTCAGCGTATTCGGGATTAGCATGGCGGGCGGGATCGCGCACAACGTCGGACAGCTCCTGGTCGCGATGGCGGTCGTCGAAAGTTTCAGCCTGGTCTATTACGCCCCTGTTCTTTTGCTCTCCGGCGTCCTCACCGGGTTTCTGATCGGCGCGTTGACGACGGAAGTATTGAAACGGGTGCGCTGAATATATTACGTTGAGGTACGTTCATACAATGACAAATACAGCGAACTGCAAATACATAAAATTTTTTCTCATACCTCTGTTTCTGCTCGCGTGCTGCCTCGGCGGCTGCCGCAGACAGGATCCCGCCGCACAGATCTCCGACGTCGGGTTCTATTTTGACACGGTGGTGGAGCTGCGCCTGAACGGTACAAACGACCACGCCCTGATCGACGCGTGCTTTGAAAAGATGGCGCAGTACGAATCGCTTTTGAGCCGCACGCGCGAGGGGAGCGACGTCTGGAAGATCAACCACAGCGCCGGAGAACCCGTCGAGGTGTCCGACGACACGGCTGCTCTGATCGCCCTGGCGCAGAAATACTACGAGCTCTCGGACGGCGCGTTCGACATTACGGTCGCCCCGTACGTCACGATCTGGAATTTCCCGGACAATCCGGGCGAGGTTCCGGCGGACGCGTCGATCGCCGCCGCGCGCATCCACGTCGGTCTTTCGCTGCTGCATCTGGACGGGAACACGGTCACGCTGGACGACCCGCGCGCCTCCATCGACCTCGGAGGGATCGCCAAGGGCTACATTGCGGACCGTCTGAAGGAATATCTCGTCGGCGAAGGAATCGAGAGCGGCTACATCAACCTCGGCGGCAACATGCTCACGATCGGGACAAAGCCCGGCGACGTTCCCTGGAATATCGGCATCCGCAGACCTTTCGGGGAGGCGTCCGACACGATCACAGCCGTGAAGGTTGACGATCGCTCCGTCGTCACCTCCGGGACCTACGAGCGCTACTTTGAGAAGAACGGCACGATCTACCACCACATTCTGGACCCGGCGAGCGGCTATCCTGTCTGGAACGGTCTGGCGAGCGTCACGATTCTCTCCGACTCCTCAGCGGAGGGAGACGCCCTCTCCACCTCCTGTTTTGTGCTCGGGCTCACGCGCGGCATGGAGCTCGTGGAATCGCTGGATCAGGTGGAGGCGCTGTTCATCACCGACGACCAGGAACTGCACTTTTCCAGCGGTTTTCCCAAGACGTCCTCCTGACCCGGAGCGCTCTTTGACACAAATTTGAAAAAAAGCAAAATAACCGTAGAAAAAAGTCAAAAGAAATGGTATTCTTAACTTGATTTGTTGCGCGATTTCAGAGAAATCCGGAAGGGAGATTGCAGCATGAAGATCGGCATTCAGGAGCTGCTTGTAGTTTTCATCGTCGCCCTCATCGTAGTCGGACCCGACAAGCTGCCCTATTACGCGAAAAAGCTCGGGCAGGCGTTCGGGCAGTTCCGCAGATACACCGAGGAGGCGACGAAGGATATCCGCGAGAGCGTCGTGGAGCCGCTCAACGAGGCGCAGAGACCGCTGCGCGAGGCGATGGAGCCGGTCACGGAGCTCGAGAAAGACGTCCGCAAAAATGTAAACGAGCTCAAAAAATCGATCTCGGACATCGGGAAACCGGCGAAAGAGTCCGCGGGCGACGCACAGGACCTACCGTCCGGACAGCCGGAGCCGGTCGACGAGCAGGGCCCGTCGCCGGAACCTGTCGACGCCACGCATGATTTGCCATCCGAACAGCCGGAGCCGGTCGACGCCCCGGCGGCGGAATCTTCCGGGACGGAATCCGCCTGATCCCGGCATTTTCCCGCATACAGGTTCCACAGATTTCATTATATAATAGGAGGATACATATATGAAAATAGGTACTACCGAGCTGCTTGTCATTCTGGTGATCGTCGTCCTGATCTTCGGACCGACCCAGCTGCCGAAACTGAGCAAAATGTTCGGCAAGAGCGTCAAGAATTTCCGCGACAGCGTATCGGGCGACGACGAGAAGGAAAAAGACTCCGACGCGGCTGAAAAATAATGAGACGGCAAAAGGGATCGCATGGAAAAGAGAAGAACATGACGCTCTCCGGACACCTTCGGGAACTCCGCAACCGCGTGGTGGTCTGCTTGGTCTGTCTGATCGTCACATTCCTCGCGGGACTGCACTTCGCGCCGGACATCATCGACTTTCTGACCGACATGGGAAAGGGATTCGGCTATACCTATGTGTACCTCGCGCCGCAGGAGCTGCTGATGCAGTATTTCTCCGTCGCGTTTCTCGCCGGCGTATGCGTCACGCTCCCGCTGATCCTCTATCAGATATGGGCGTTCGTGCAGCCCGGTCTGAAGAAAAATGAGAACATTCTCTTTCTCTCAGCGATGGTCTCCGGGCTGCTCTGCTTTGTGCTTGGCATCTTCTTTGCCTACAAGGTCATGCTGCCGTTCATGCTGTACTTTCTGATCGATATCAGCAAGGACAGCGGGATCACGGCATCGATCAGCGTACAGAATTATATGTCGTTCCTGCTCACGATCTTCGTGATCTTCGGCATCGTGTTCGAACTACCGGTCGTCTCCGTCCTGCTCACGCAGATGGGGCTTTTGAAGATCACGTGGCTGAAGACGGGACGGCGTTTTGTGATCGTGCTGATCTTCTTTGTCGCTGCGGTCATCACGCCGCCGGACATCGTCTCCCAGATCATGGTGGCGATCCCGATGATCGGGCTGTATGAGCTCAGCATCCTGATCTCCTCTCTTCTGCTGCGTCTGCGCAGACGGAGGAAAATCAGGGAAGATACATAAATACGGAAGTAATAAGCCATGTCCGGCTGTAGTCTTTCTATAGCGGCATGGTGTTGAAAGAGAAACTATTAAGTCTGCAAATAAAAAGTCAAGCAGAAATTTGTGAACTTTGAAAATTTTATACAGGTTGAAAAAAGGTATCAA
>CANQYP010000013.1 GCA_947628045.1 uncultured Lachnospiraceae bacterium
TGTCTTAAAGGTTCAGTTCCCTTAAAATAAAACTTTTAAGAATTTTCAAGGTTGTTCCACTGTTCAGTTATCAAGGTCCTTCGTTGCCTCTTGTGGAGACAGCTTTAATAATGTATCACGCATCTTCCGGTTTGTCAACACTTTCCTGAAAAACTTTTGTCTTATTGACGCAAATACCGGTCAGGAATATAATTACAAGGAAGACATCCGAAACCAGATTCAAATAACGACATACATAACATTATAGAAAAGAGAGAAAACAATGACGAAAATCATTTGCGACAGCACCTGTGATCTGTCAAAGGACTTGTTGAAAAAATATGAGATCTCGATCCTCCCTCTGCACATTTTGCTGGGAGATGAGGAATACAACGACGGAGTGGACCTCACACCGGAAGAAATTTATAAATGGGCGGATGCGCACAAGACTACGCCGAAGACCTCCGCGCCGTCCATCGAGGAGGCTGTCGGGCTGTTTGAGCCTTACGTGAAAGCCGGAGTCGAGCTGATCTGCTTTTCCATCTCTTCCGAAATGTCGGCGTCCGCAAACGTCATGCGGCTTGCCGCGCAGGAGCTGAACGCGGAGGATCGGATCACCGTGGTTGATTCAAGAAATCTCTCCACCGGAATCGGGCTGCTGGCAGTGCAGGCGGCGATCCAGGCGCAGAAAGGCACAGACGCCAAAACAATCGCAAAGAATATGGAAGAGCTCAAGCCGAAGGTACGCGCGAGCTTTGTGGTAGATACTCTGACTTACCTCTATCGGGGCGGCAGATGCAGCGGTCTTGCCGCGCTCGCCGGCAGCGCCCTGAAACTGCATCCGCGGATCGAAGTGACCGACGGAGCAATGAAACCCGGGAACAAATACCGCGGAAGTATAGACCGGGTCATTCTGCATTACGCGAAGGACATGGAATCCCAGCTGCACCAGGCCATGCCGGACCGGGTGTTCATCACGCACTCCGGCTGCGACGCAGGGATCGTGAAACAGGTGTATGATTACCTCGACGGACTGCACTATTTCGACGAGATTCTGGAGACCCGGGCGGGCGGCGTGATCTCAAGCCACTGCGGCCCCGGGACGCTCGGCGTCCTGTTTATCAGCAAATAAAAATTTTCTTAAGATTTCTATCTATTCTACCTTCGAGAACAGGATCCGGTCGTTGTCGAGCTCCTTGCCGACCCCGGCGCTGAACTTCTCGAGCAGCCCGTCCACGGTCAGACCGTCGCGCTCTTCCCCGCTGATGTCCAGCACGATCCTGCCGGAATCCATCATCAGCGTGCGGTTGCCCATCTCGAGCGCCGAATGCATGTTGTGCGTGATCATCAGACACGCCAGATGGTTCTCCTCCACGATCTTCTTCGTCAGCTCGATCACCTTGTCCGCCGTAGCCGGATCGAGCGCCGCCGTGTGCTCGTCGAGCAATAGAATCTTCGGCGGGACCAGCGTCGCCATCAGAAGTGTAAGCGCCTGTCTCTGTCCGCCGGAGAGCAAGCCCACCGGCTGTTTCAGGCGATCCTCAAGCCCCATGTTCAGCAGGGCAAGCCTCTCGCGAAACATCTCCCGCTCCCGCGCCGTGATCCGCGAAAACACAGAAGTCTTCTTCGAGGCGCGCAGATAGGCGAGCGCCAGATTTTCCTCGATGCTCATGTGCGGCGCCGTGCCCTTCATCGGATCCTGAAAGAGCCTGCCGATCTCCACCGCGCGCTTGTACTCCGGAATGTAGGTAATATTGCGGTCGTCGAGGAACACGCTGCCCTCATCCACGTAAAAGCTGCCCCCGATGCAGTTGAACAGCGTCGATTTCCCGGCGCCGTTGCTGCCGATAATCGTGGCAAACTCCCCGTCGTTCACGGTCAGGCTCACACCGTCTAACGCCACCTTCTCATTGACCGTCCCGGCGTTAAACACCTTTCTCACATTCGTCAGTCTCAGCATGTGCCGTCCCCTCCTTTCGCGGAAGAGGCGGATGACAGCTTTCTCTTCTGGAACGCGATCTGTTGTTTCAGATACGGCGAGGCGATGGCGATCGCCACGATCACCGCCGACACCAGTTTCAGGCACTCCGCCGGAACATGCAGGCGCAGCGCGATCGCGATCGCGAAACGATACAGACAGCTTCCGAGGATCACGCCGACGATCCTGCGGAAAACGCTGTGCTTTCCGACCAGCGTTTCCCCGATGATCAGGCTCGCCAGCGCGATCGTCACCATGCCGGTGCCGAGGTTGATATCACAGGTCTTCTGATAATGTCCGATCAGGCAGCCGGAAAGCGCCGTCATCGAACCGGAAATGCACAGTCCTACGGTAACCGTAAAGCCCGGGTTGATACTGGACGCTTTCACCATATCCTCATTGTCGCCGGTCGCGCGGATCGAAAGCCCCATCCGCGTGCCGAGAAACCACGCCAGCAGTGCGCACACGATCACAACGATGATGATCGATACGACCAGACGATACCAGTCGCTCCCGAGCCAGTCCTTGAACAAGCTGTAGATCGTCTCATTCTTAAAGATAGACAGATTGGAAGAAAAGCCCATTACCGCCAGATTCACGGTGTACAGCCCTGTGTTCACAATGATCCCCGCGAGGATCGGCTCCACGCCGAGCTTTGTCTGCAGCGACGCCATGATAAAGCCGGAACAGACGCCCGCCGCCATCGCCGCGAACAATGCCAGCACCGGATGCCCCATGATCGCGACCTGCGCGCCCACGGCACAGCCGAGCGTGAAACATCCGTCCGTCGACAGGTCGGCGATATTCAGGATCGAATAACTTAAGAACAGCGCCAGCGCGACGAGCGCGTAGATAAAGCCGAGTTCCAGGGCGCTGACGACGACCGGAAACGATAGTAATGAGCTCATGGTACCTTCCTTTCTATAAACCCAGATCGTTTGAATACCTGTGCTGCGCACAGTCCGCCATTCGCATTCCGCTTCGCTTCATGCTCATGACGGGCGTTCGCCAAATCCAGGAGAATCCGTGTAAACACGGATTCTCCGCACTTGGCTCACTTTATTCAAACTCTTCAGCTGTCACTGTCTCCACAACGCCCGTGCAGACTTCCTCAAATCCGCTGTAGTCCAGTCCGAGTGCCTCTGCGCTCTCGGTGTTGACCGTCGCGATACCATTGTCGAAGGTCTTGATCGGGGTCTCAGCCGGGTCCGCGCCGCGCAGTACTTCCGCCGCGAGGTCAGCCGTCTCCGTGCCGAGGTTCGTGTAGTCTACGCCGTAGCCGCAGAACGCGCCGTTCAGCGCGAAGGAATCTGCTCCGCCGTAATGCGCGATCTTCGCGTCAAGGAACTTCTCATAGATCGCGAGCTCAGCCGTCATGATCGTGTTGTCGGACGGTGTGAAGATCGCGTCGACGCCTTCCGCCACCAGAGCGTCCGCCGCCTGTGTCACCTCGGTGTTGTTCGTGCCGGTCTTCTCGATGTATTTAATGCCCTTCTCATCCAGATATGCCTTCGCGTCCGCGATCGCCTGTTTGGAGGCGTCCTCGGACTGGCTGTAGAGCAGTCCCACGTAGTCGACGTCCGGGTTCGCGATGAACATCAGGTCCAGCATCGCGTTCGTGTTCAGCGCGTCGCTCGTGCCCGTAATGTTTGCGCCCGGAGCCTCCATAGATTCCGCAAGACCCGCGCCTACCGGATCCGATACCGCAGAGAATACGACCGGGATCTGATTGTCCTCGGTCGCCGCCTGCACGATCTGCGCCGCCGGAGTCGCGATCGGGATGATCACGTCCACTTCGTCCGCGATCATCTGGGACGTCATCTGGTTCATGGTCGTCGCGTCTGCCTGCCCGTTGTATACATTGCCCTCGTAGACGAACGTGTCTTCGCCTTCCTCAGAGAGCACATCGAGTTCAGCCTCGATCGCCGCCTCGATCTGGTTCAGAGACGCGTCGTCCACGAGCTGAAGGATACCCACCTTGTACTCCTGTGCGGATGCCGCGCCTGCGATCATCATTGCCGCCATTGCGGATACGGTTACGCCTGTCAATACTTTCTTCATAATAATCTCTCCTTTTCTTTTTTTCAAAGGATTAACCGGTGAGTGAGCTGTGCCCAACCTCGAAAGACTTCCGTCTTTCTGCCGGGGCACGCTTTGCCACCAGGCTCGAAATAACCTCGTCAAATGGCAAATGTGTCGATCGCGGCATTCGCGAAAGAAAACCGCCCCAGAATTAATCTGAGACGGTAATAAACTCTTATTATCGCGGTGCCACTCACTTTGACCTATAGCCCACTTTCGCGTGTACGTCCATACACTCCTGATTGATAACGGGTTCGGTTCCCGGCGGCGCCTACTCGCGGCAGATCAGCTCTGTCGATTTCAGACCGCCCTCAAAAGTCCATTCAGCAAACGGCTCCATACTGCAATCCCACCACCTGCAGCTCTCTGGAATGTCACATCAGATGCCTACTACTCTTTCTCATCGGTTTCATCCTTTGTTGTGTTAAAGTGTACCACCGCCCCGAACGTTTGTCAATTAGAAATTTCAGTCAAAAAGTTCACTCTCCTCGATAAAGCCGTCCACCTTGACACAGGCGGCGTCCTCGTCGATCTGATACACCAGCATGCACTGCGGCGTTATGCTCTTCACCCGGTACCGCCTGGGGATCCCGCTCATGTGCACTCCTTCGCGCAGCGGATCCTCCCGGAGCGAGGCAACGGAGATTTCAAACGCGCGCAGGAAACGCCCCGCCTCCTGCCTTCCGCCGTAATCCAGTTTCCGCACTACCGCCTGTTCCAGCTGGCACATGACGTCCGGCGCGAAGTCAACCTCAAACATAAGGCTGTCCTCCCATCTTCACGCGGTTTCCCCTGGATATTCCCCGCAGCCGCTCGCATGCCGCCTCGGCGGGAATATCGCGCACGCCCATCAGGCGCATCTCCTCCGCCTCGACCAGCTTTTCGCGTATCTCCAACTCGCGCTCCCTCCTGTTATAGGTCTCCAGACACATCACCACCAGATCTCCCTTTCCGTTTTTCGTCAGGAAGACCGGCTCCCCCGTATCCTTGCACAGATCCGAGACCGTATTATAATTTTGCCGGATAATTGCAGACGGTCTTATTATCATACCCATAATGCACCCTCCGTTTTAATCCTGCTCGTCCACCACAGCCTGAACAATGCCTCCGGTCCAATTGTTCTTCCATCTTTTCGCGATCCCGCTTGTCCGCCGCAGCCGGAACAGCGCCACAGAGTTTCAGAGAAACAGTCCCACTGCCTGCAGCACGATCCGCATGAACAGATTGGAATCGTACAGATAGCTCAGCAGCCTGCTCTCCTGCACCATCGACATCAGATACAGTCCGGTCTCCGTCGTCGACATAGCCGACAACGCCATGAAAAAGAGCCACAACAGGAACAGCATCTGGAGCAATCCCAGCAGCAGCCCCGCCACACGGTTCAGCATGCCGATCACCGGCGCCTGGGACAAAATATCGAGCGCGGCGATCACGATGCGCAGCGCGATCTGCACCAGCAAAAACGCCACGATGAAAGAGAGGACGTTCAGGATCATGGTCGCACAGAAATTCACGACATAGTCCTGGAACGTCGACACGCCAAGTCTCTGGTAGCCCTCGCTGTTGTTGTTGCTCAGCAGCTGCTCCCGGAACATCTGCGGGAGCGGGAGCCGCCCGATCAGCTCCGTCTGGGCAAAGCTATCCGCGCCGATCCCCGCGCTCCCCAGATCTATGGAAACGCCAGGCACCGTCCCAACCGCGCTGTCTCCGCCAAGCGCGCTCTCCATCTGGCTCTCTACGACCTCCCGACACTGTTTCGCGATCCTGTCGTAGACCGGGGTGCGGTCTTTCAGAAATTCCGTCACATACGGCAGACACATGGAGACCAGGACGACAGATACCACGAGGGAAAGCAGCGACGCCAGTTTCCTGACGAATCCCTTCCAGTAACCCACCGCCGCAAAGAGCACAGTCATTGCAATTATAATAAGTTCAAGAATATTCATGTCCGCCTCCCGACAGCAGGCTGCGCGTCAACTGATCCGAATCCGGTCAAAGCTGTCTCTCGTGATGATCAGATACCGCCTGAACTCCGAGAAGTAAAAAATATCCGAGATCTCCTTTTCATAAGACGCGGAAAACCGTTTCCGGCACGACGATGTGTAAATGTCGCAGCCCGCGTCGCTGCACATCAGGATCTGTCCGTTCTGCAGCTTGATCCTGTCGTACTCCGCATCGACGTCCCCGGACCCCTTGCGTCTACCGCCGTAATTATACAGCTCCATGCGGTACCGGTATTCCTCCGTGCTGCCCCGGAACAGGAACCCGATCCCGTCCTCATCGTGAAAGCAGCTCAGAATCTCCTCGTCAAACTCCACGGACGCCGCCTTCTTCGGCGCGTCCGAACCGCGATAGACCACAAAACCCCGGTCAGACACCGCCACCGCCCGAGCATTGCTGACGAAATAAACCTCCGGCATCACGACCTCCTCAAAGCACTCGCTCGCGACGATATGGTCGTCCTGGGACTGTCCCGCCGCGCCGAAATGGTAAAACACGATCTCGCTGGAGACGACGCCCTTGTCTGTCTTCAGATAGGAAACCGCCAGCTTCTCTCCGTCCGGCGACACATCTATGTCCAGCGGATAACCGGAATCCGCCATCGTCGTCTTATCGCTCACGATCGTGGTCCCGTCCGGCTGATAAAGATTCACCCACGTGACCTCGTCCTCCTGCAGCACGACCGCCACCACGCCCTGTTTCGACACGCGAACCCGAAGAATCGGCAGCAGCGTCTCGAAACTGCCGATCAGCCCGTCCTTATCCACCACGTAGATCTGATTGCCCTGCTGCTCCGCCACCACCATCGTATCCCCGCAGACGTCCGCGATCGGAGCCTGCATATTGTAGGTGATGCTCCACTTGACCTCATTGTCCCTGGTGACGCAGGAGATCCCGTCTGTGTTGTAGCGGTACAGATTTTTCCCGGCAGACTCATACTGCGTCCCCGCGGATACCTCATTCTTGATCGAAGAGGTCACCACATAATCCTTAAATTCGTGGACGCTGTTGTACAAGGCAAACCCGCCGGCGATCCCGACGATGAGCACCGCCGCAAAAACGCGTTTCCGAAAAAGCCACCTGCGGCTTCGCGCCAGCGTTTCCCGCAGACCGCCTCCCGGCAGATCCTCCTCATAGCCGGAAGGCAGCGCGGTCTCCTCTATCTGTATTTCCCCGTCCAGGTCAAGATCCTCGTCGAACCGCAGAAACCACAGTTTCTCACGGATCCGTGCCCATCTTTCTTTCCAATCGTTTTTCATCTGCTCTACCTGTCGCTGTTTCTTTTCCGGTCATATGGTTCCACCAGACCGTTTCGTTCATATAATAGAAAAAATCATGAAATTACTATACCAGAATTGAACGGCAAACGCAACACCCGCTTCGCCTACGGGAGCACGATCCTCTGCCCGGGCATGATCCGGTTGGCGTCCTCAATGCCGTTCACCTCGCAGACCTCCGCGATCCGATCCATCGTTCCATAGTAGCGGCTGCAGATCGCGGCAAGCGTGTCGCCTTCCTTTATCACATAACCGGACTGCGTGCTGCGCACGGCGGCAGCCTCCTTTGCAGGACTTTCCGCGGCAGCGTCCTCTGTGACAGCATCATTCGGCACAGAACTTTCTTCCGCAACATTCTCCGCGGCAGTGTCCTCCGGCACAGTAATGCCCGCAGCGACACTCTCCGCGGCAGCGTCCTCCGGCACAGCGCCTCCCGACGCAGCGCTCTCCGCGGCGGCGTCCTCCGGCACAGCACCTCCCGCCGCGGCACTCTCCGCGGCAGCGTCCTCCGATGCCACGTCCTCAGCCTCCGTCTCCTCCGCAGACTGCGTGTCCGTCTCGTCCTCCAGATCCGTCTCCTCCCAGAACGCGTTCGACCCGGCAAGCTCCGCCTCCTCAGCCGCCTTCTGGATCGCGTCATACTGTGCGGTTCCCGCCTCCGCGCCGTACTTCGCAGCCGTTCCCTCCGGCGCTTCCGTCTGCCCTGCCGTGACCTTCTGCGCGACCTGCCACGTCGCGCTCCCCGAGGACGCGCTCTGCAGGTTCTCTCCATCTTCCTTCGACTGATACACAGAAACCTCGTCCGCGACCGACAGACTGCGCGCAAGCCGAATATCCTCAACGCGGTTCACAACGATCGCCCCGATGATCAGGATCGTGATCACAAAAAACGAACTTGCCATGCGCAGGAAATTGCTCTGCCTGATCTCGCCCTTCTCCCGCACCTTTGCCCGAAAGCTGCGGATCGCATTGTCCGGCGCGCTCTCTTTTTCCACACTATTGTCCTTAAACAGCTGCGAGAGATATTCCTGCATGTTCCGATTCTGCTCGTAAAAGACAAAATAGCCGCGCAGCCGCCGGTACTGCTCCTCCCCGGTCCAGTAGAGCGTTTCCTCCTGCTCCTGAAGGTGATAGATCAGCTTTCCTGTCTCCGGGATCCACTCCGCCAGCGCCCGCATGCGGTCTGTCGGATAGATCCCGATCACGCAGCATCCCTGCACTGTCCAGCCCTCAAAGTACTTTTCATATTCCTCCCTGAGCGCCTCGCGGTCCTGCTGCTCCTGTATCTTTTCCGGCACCTCAAACACGCCCCGGATATAAATATAGACAGAATCCTCCGTCTCCTGCCGTTCCCCAAAGAAGATGCCCAGGCATCCTTTTTCCTCCTGCTGTTCCCTCTTGCGGATCCAGGTCATCACATAATCTTCGATGCAGACCTTCTCCCTCCCGCTGATCTCCCCTATCTGGCGTATGTTCTTCGGCAGCGCCGGCGCTTTTTCCATACTCCTCTCACTCCTTTTTCTTTGTCTGCCAATACCTTACCATACACTTTATGCGGAATTTAGTATTTCATGGACAAAATAAAAATTTTTTTCGTCGTAATACAGGGAATTCAGGGAAATGTCCTGCGCCGGAAAAGGATCCGTGTGAATAATCCTGTCCCGGAATGGATAGAATAGAAAAAATCTCATTGAAACAGACAGGAGACAGCCTATGCGAGCGCTTTTTCAGACCAACCGCAAACCTGCCGGAACGATCGCAGGGTTTCCCCCGCGATCCGGTATTCCGATACCGTTCCCGCCGGAAGAACCCGTGCCATTGTCCACGGATCGCCTGCGCAAGCTGCTCGGGCAGATGGATCCCGGGAGCGCGCCGGTCATCCTGTGCATCGGCACGGACCGCCTGATCGGAGACTGCCTCGGTCCGTTTCTCGGCACATTGCTCGAAAAAGCCGCCGACGGACGCATTCCCGTATACGGAACGCTTTCCGGCACGGTCCACGCGCTGAACCTTTCGGAGATCAGCGAACACATAAAAAAGAAACATCCGAACCGCGTTGTCATCGCGGTCGATGCCTCTCTCGGAGCACCCGAACATATCGGTTCTGTTTTTGTGCGGTCAGGCAGTCTGCGCCCGGGCGCGGGCGTTCGCAAAGAACTCCCCGCCGCCGGAGATATCGCGATCACAGGCATTGTCGGCAGCTGCAGCGCCCAGCCGTACCTGAACCTCCAGACCGTCCGCCTGTCCACGATCGCCGCGATGGCGGACCACATCTGCGCCTGCATCCTCGGCGCCTGTCTGTAAGCTAGAGTTCCACGCGTCCCTCCAGAGCGCGCAGCAGCGTCACCTCGTCGATGTATTCCAGATCGCCGCCCACCGGCACGCCGCTCGCAATGCGGCTGACCTTGATCCCGGTCGGCTTGATCAGCTTGCTGATGTACATAGCCGTCGTCTCGCCCTCCAGGCTGGAGTTGGTCGCAATGATCACCTCGTCCACCTCGCCCTGGAGCCGCTGCATCAGTTCTTTCAGGCGGATATCGCCCGGACCGATCCCCAGCATCGGGGCGATCGCGCCGTGCAGCACATGATAAACGCCCTCGTATTTGCCCGTCTTTTCATATGCCGCGAGATCCCGCGTGCTCTCCACGACCATGATCGTCTTCTTGTCCCTCGCCGGATTGCTGCAGATCGGGCAGACCTCCTGATCCGTCAGCGTGCAGCATTCCTTGCAGTAACGGACATTGTCACGCGCGTCTGTGATCGCATGGGCAAGCTGCTCCACGCGCTCCTTCGGCATATGAATGATATGAAATGCCAGCCGCTGCGCGGATTTCCCGCCAATCCCGGGCAGCGTGGAAAGCTGCTCGATCAGCTGCGCCATCTGGCTCCCGTAGTAATCCATCAGAGTCCAAAGCCTCCCAATCCGCCTAATCCGCCGGTCAGTTTCGCCATCGCCGAGGACGCCGCCTCTTCCGCCTGGCGGAGCGCCTCGTTCGTCGCCGCGACGATCAGATCCTCAAGCATCTCTATGTCGTCCGGATCTACCACTTCCTCGGACAGTTTCACCTTCGTCACCTCACGTTTGCCAGTGACCGTCACCTCCACGGCGCCGCCGCCCGCCGCCGCTGTGAACTCCTTCTCCTCAAGCGCCTTCTGATTCTCCTCCATCTGTTTCTGCATCTTCTGCGCCTGTTTCATCAGATTGTTCATGTTGCCCGGCATACCCATTCCGCCGGGGAAACCTCCGCGCTTTGCCATGTCATTCCCTCCATATCCTGTTTTGCGCATCGTCCCGATCTGCGTCTGCAGCAGTCTCAGTCAGAATCTTCCTGCTCAACCTCTATATCTGTATGAATCAACTCATGCAAACGTTCCTCAAGCTCGATCCGGGCAAGCGATTCCTTCTGCGCCGCCCCGTCCGCCGCCAGGACAAATTTCACTTCTATACGCTGTCCCGTGACGTCCTCAATGATCTGCTCCAGCTCCGCTTTTTTCTCTGCGCTGTCAATGTAGCAGTCCGCCAGAAAATCGGCAAACACGACAAACAGCCGCCCGTCGTTCTCGTCCTTTGTATTGTAGTTCGGCTGCGCCGATGCCAGAACCGCCCGGAACCTTCCGTCCGTCCGGGCAACGATGTTCTTCCATACCGCGCAGACCTTCCGCAGCTCCTCCGGCGCAGCGCGGTGATACTCTACCGGCTCGCCCCCGGAATCCCCTGCTGAAGGGCTCCCGGCTGCTCCTTCCGGCATTCCCGGCGTATAACCGCCCGGCGCTCCGCTCCCGGCGTTTGCCGAGCCCGCGAACGCCCCCTGCTCCGCCTGCCGCTCCAGCTTGCGAATACGCTCCAGCAGGGAAAGCTCGTCGCGCTCCGTCTCCGGACGGCAAAGCTTGATCAGCGCCATCTCCAGCTGCACGCGCCGATTGCTCGCGTAGCGGATACGCGAGGCAAGCTCCGAGAAAACGCGGATAAAGCGCATCAGCGTGTCATCCCGAATCATCGCCGCCTCCTCGCGGAGCTGCTGCAGATTCTCACTGGAGACGTCGAGCACATCCTCCATATCGTCCGACGCCTTGAGCAGCATCAGGTTGCGCATATACCACGTGAAATCGTTCACAAACTGCATCAGGTCTCTGCCCTGCATTGTCAGTGTATCGAGCGAACGGATCACGTTCACGATGTCTCCGGCTATGATCTTGCGCAACAGATCGCTGAAGACCTCCGTATCCACCGCCCCGAGCACCTCCAGCACCCTGTCGTAGGTCAGCGTCTCCCCGAGGTAAAACGCGATGCACTGATCCAGCAGGCTCAGCGAATCTCTCAGCGAACCATCGCCCTTCTTCGCGATGTAGCGCAGCGCCTTCTCCTCCGCGTCCACCTGCTCCGCCTTCATCAGCTCCTGCAAACGTCCCAGAATCGTGTCCTGCCCGATCCTGCGGAAATCGTAGCGCTGGCACCTCGACAGGATCGTGACCGGGATCTTCTGCACGTCTGTCGTCGCCAGAATGAAGATCACATACGAGGGCGGTTCCTCCAGCGTCTTCAGCAGCGCATTGAATGCGCCTGCCGAGAGCATATGCGCCTCGTCGATAATATATACCTTATATTTGCCCTCCACCGGCGGATATTCCACCTCTTCGCGTATCTCGCGAATGTTATCGACGCCGTTGTTGGAGGCGGCGTCGATCTCGATCACGTTCATCGCTGCCCCCGCCGCGATCGCGCGGCAGGAGGCGCATTGGTTGCAGGGATCTCCCCCGTTCGGATGTTCGCAGTTTACCGCCTTCGCAAGGATCTTCGCCACGGTAGTCTTGCCCGTGCCCCTCGTGCCGCAAAACAGATAAGCGTGCCCGATACGGTCTGCCATGATCTGATTTCTGAGCGTTTTCACGATGTGATCCTGCCCTTTGACGTCCCCGAACTGATCCGGACGGAATTTTCTGTATAAAGCCGTGTAACTCATACGTATATCCCTGCCTTGTTATTCTCAATCTCCAAAACTGATGCCCATAAGTTTCGCTTCCTTGATGATCTGATCTTTCGGAGAGACCACCTTGAGCTTGCCCGCGACCTCGCCGAGCGGCACCTTCTTCATCTTTCCGTTGACGATGCCGACCATGTAGCCGTACTCGTCGTTCAGGATCAGCTCCGCGCACGTCACGCCGATGCGCGTGGAAAGCACGCGGTCATACGGGCACGGGCTCCCGCCTCTCTGCGTGTGTCCCGGAACCGTGATGCGCACCTCCGGTCCGTTCGCCGCCTTGATCTCCTCCGCGATCTCGTAAGCGACAGACGGATACTTCTTCTCTTCGATCTTTTTCCTGTATTCCTTCTTGCTCAGTTTCGCGTCCTTCTTGGAGATCGCTCCCTCGGCGACCGCGATGACCGTGAAACCCTTGCCCGCTTTCGTCCTGCGGTCAATCGCCTCGATCACCTTCTTGATGTCATACGGAATCTCCGGGAGCAGAATGATGTCCGCGCCGCCCGCAAGCCCCGCGTACAGCGTCAGCCAGCCGACCTTGTGCCCCATGACCTCAACGATGAAGACACGGTTGTGGGACGCCGCCGTCGTGTGGATGCGGTCGATCGCGTCCGTCGCGATATTGACCGCGCTGTAGAAACCGAAGGTCATGTCAGTGCCCCAGATGTCGTTGTCGATCGTCTTCGGCAGGTGAATGATGTTCAGCCCTTCCTCGCGCAGCAGGTTCGCAGTCTTCTGCGTGCCGTTGCCGCCCAGGATCACAAGGCAGTCCAGGCGGAGCTTGTAATAGTTCTGCTTCATCGCCTCAACCTTGTCCAGTCCTTTCTCGTCCGGCTCGCGCATCAGCTTGAACGGCTGACGGGAAGAGCCGAGGATCGTGCCGCCCTTCGTGAGAATGCCTGAAAAATCCCTGGAAGTCAGGAGACGGTAATCTCCATAGATCAGCCCTTTGTAGCCGTTCATAAAGCCGTAGACCTCCAGCTCGGTCAGGTTCGAGGATAAGCCCTTCACCACGCCGCGCATCGTCGCGTTCAGCGCCTGGCAGTCGCCGCCGCTTGTCAACAATCCTACTCGTTTCATACTTATCACATCCTTTTCTTAATATTAGTCCTTCTTGCCAAACAATCCGCCCAAAAGTCCCTTGGCATCGTCCAGGGCATCGCCGATCTTATCCTCAGCGCCTTTGATGATGCCGCTCACGTCCTCCGATCCGAGCTTTGCCTTCACTGCAGCCAGGACAGCCTTCATCTGCTCATCCGGCAGGTTCACGCCCAGAAGTTCCTCCACTGCCTTCACCGGATCCTTCTTCAGCGCCTCCCGAAACGCCTTGTCCTCAATCTTTGCCTCCACCTTTGCGATCATATCTTTGATGTCCATCGATACCCTCCTTTGTAATACGTTCCGTATTGTTTTTTGATAGTTAATAGTATATAGATTCCCCGGTCGTTTGTCAATTTTTTCAACACTATTTTACTCTGCTCTTCCGCACAGACTGCTCTTTGCATCCTTCGATTTTCTGTACTTTCCGCCGCCAGATTTTTGTTCACAAATTTTTCACAAAATAATTAGCACTCACCTCTTGTTAGCGATAACCGGTCTTTATCTTATACTGTCAAATGCCGTAGAGCTGGATTTCCGGGACTTCTGCGGCATTGTTGTTTTTGTCTGGTTGTGTCTGGGAGCATCAATCGGTGCAGAATTGGTGTAAAAATTGGTGTAGTAAATAGTTTTTGTTAGCAAGCTGTATAAACGAGAAATTGTTGTAGAATTTTAAGCGTCATTTTGATATGATTAACATTAACAGATTTAGATGGTTATTGGCAAAGCTATAAAAATTCAAGCAAAGTCTAAACTTTCTGGAAGCTATAGCATAGTTGTAGATATAAAGGAGCAAATAATAATATGGATTCAAACACACTAGAAGAAATTTTTTCTGCTAATGATGAGAGATTGTATTTTAAAAATAAATTGCCAGAACGTGATAAACTAATTAGTATTATACATTTTTTAACTCCTACTACTGGAATCCTGCGTAATATGTTTTGCAACAGCTTTATGCAGGAATCAGTAGAAATGATTAGACATTCTTTTTTCTTATATGAGGAAGGTCTTTTTGACTGTGCTTTTTATTCATTGCGTCAATCTATTGAAATATTAAATAGTATGCTTCTGTGTGTTGACAACGAAGAGAAACTGAATAGTTGGAAAGCTAAAGATTGGTTTCCGATGGATAGTAAGGTTAAACAGATATTAGAAAGCCAGAATAATGCATATAAAGAAATAAAAACAAAAATACCGGAATTCTTTAAAGACACAGAAATCTGTCTCAATCAGGCAAATAAATATATTCACAAGCAAGGATTTGATACATTTTACGTATGTCATTGGGTGAAGACCGATTTAGGCAATGAGAACTGCTTAAAGCTTTATCTCAAACTTATGAAACAGGCTATTGGAATGGTACTTATTATGAATATTGCGTTAGATCCATTATCCCTTGCACTTTCTGATCAAGATGTAAAAATGTATATACCTTTTGCTCCCTTGACAGAGCCAATTCCTATTCAAGTGTTTGAAGAAATCCTCTCCATAGAAGTTTTAGAAAAAATTAAAGAAACTCAACATTATAAAGAACTAAAAGAATACTTTTTGAGTCAAGAGAGACTTAGTAAGGCAACATATGAAGTTATATATTACCAATACTTTGATATCCAAAATCTTAAGGAAATTGAAAAGCAACGCCACCTTTTAGACTTGGAACAAGGATTGATTCTTGATATTCTGCTTGCGGGAATAAATGCAAGCTATTTTTACCCACAGAATTACATTCCTTTTGGCTATGCTACAAGCTATACTGCTAAAACATACATGAGTAGTTGGAGTTCCAATCAATTTGATGAATTTTTAAGTGAACCTTACAAGAAAAATATTTCGTGGAAAAATATGTATATTAGTATATTTTCATTGTTTGATTCTTATTTGATCATTCAACATAATGATATTTTTAAAAGCGAAGAAATACATACTATAGAAGTTAATGTTAATATTGCTAATCAAAAGTATAATGAATATAGTAAGAATACTGAAAAGATGGAGGAGGTGTTTTCTTGAATATAATTGATTTTGAGAGACTTCTTATAGCTGGAGAAAGTCTTACCGTCGAGTTTAAAACATGGATTCACGCTAAAGATATGCGTGAACGTATTTCGCTGTTAGTAGATGAACTTGTTGCATTTGCCAATGCAAAGGGTGGCACTGTATATCTAGGCGTTGAAGATGACGGAACTGTAACGGGGTGTAAAGACTATGATATACAAAGAATTATGGAATCTATCTATGATAGGACTCGCCCGGCTTTGTTTACGGAAATCGAGGTAATTCAGTATAAAGGAAAAGATATATTGGCAATCAAGGTCGAGAGAGATGGAACAACATATGCCACTTCAGATGGGAGATGTTTAAAAAGATTGGGGAAAAACTCGAAACCATATTATCCGGATGAAATGAGCAATAAATATACGTCTATTCAAAATCCCGACTTTTCTTCACAGATTTTAGCAGATAGTAATATAGAAGATATAAATATACTGGAGATATATAACTTAAAAGAGAAACTGAAAATACGCGATCCGAAATCCACTTTGTCTGGTCTGGAAGATATGTCTTTTCTAAGGGATTTAGGCTTAATAAAAAAAGATGAACAGGTTGATCGGCTCACAGTGGCGGGATTACTTTTTGTAGGAAAAGAAACGGCTATAAATCGACTATTACCCCAAGCTGAGGTTATTTATTTACATTATTCAGCAAATAATCTCGAAGAATATGACGCAAGATTAGATTTAAAGCAACCAATCATATCCATAATTGATCGCTTAACGGAGAAAATACAAAATACAAACAAAATCGTAAATGTGCAAGTGGGATTATTTCGGCTGGAAATCGAAGACTTTTCGGAAAAGGTGTTTCAAGAGGCGTTATTAAATGCATTAGCACATAGAGATTACTTGAATACAGGAGCAATATATGTCAAACATTATCCTGATAGGATTGTAATTGAAAATCCAGGCTCTTTTCCAGAAGGGATTACTGAAAAAAATATTATTACTCATCCATCTACACCAAGAAATAAATTAATTGCAGAGACATTACAACGATTAAAATATGTGCAAAGAACGGGGCAAGGCGTTGACATTATATTTAGAGAAATGATTTCTTCAGGAAAACCGTATCCACAATATCAAGCTTATAACGAAGCCGTAACATTAACTATATTTAGCTCAATCGATGATGTTAGCTTTGTAAAATTTATTGCCAGTGAACAAGATAGACTACAGAGAATTCTTCCATTACCAGAATTAATGGTTTTGCGGTATTTGACAGATAATAAAAGAATTGTTTTGTCCGAGATGCAGGAATTGACCCAATTACCTGCTGCTGAAGCGAGAAAATGTTGTAATAATCTTATAAAAGATGGATTGATAATGTTAGCTGGTAAAGAGTATATGCTAACAGCGAAAGTTTATGATGCACTCAAATCGGATGTGGAATATACCCAGGACACCATAATTCGTTATGTAAAAGCAAAAAGCCTGATAGAAGAATACTTACAATCTGCCGAATTTATTACCAATGAAAAAGTCCGTGAACTATGTGGATTTACGAGAATGCAGGCAAGAATTACTTTAGATAAAATGAGATCTGAAGGTAAGTTGCGCTTAGAAGGTAAAGGGCGCGGAGCAAAATACTACCAAGATGAATAATATAAAACGAAAAAATGAGTATAAATGAGTATAAATGAGTATAAATGAGTATTAACAAGATCCATAGCGGTATTAATTGCTTTATCTTTCATTTTCCAATGCTGTAGAATCGGATTCCCAACGTTTCTGCAGCATTGACATATTCATGAGTAATGAAAAATGTTGTAAAAATTCATCTCAAATTCTATTATCCTATAGAATAATCTTGTTATAATTTATCTCTAAAGTTTTGCAAGCACAAGTTTAGGTGAATAATTAATGTATTCAATAAAAACACATATATGGGCAAGTGAATTAGCGGTATGATCATTCCTTTGCTATAAAATACTGATTGCGTTTTGACGAAATGTTATAATAAACATTTCGTCATTTTTCGAATATAGGTTCGAAAATATACTTGACAAAAAGGAATATAATTGATATATTCATGTTAGCACTCATTCTTAATGAGTGCTAACAATGGGAGGTGTTTTATATCAAAAAAATATTGAAAGACGTTTTTTGGGCTATTTGCTTTGCCGTAATTGTAGTTTTGGAAACAAGTTCTTCGATCTTTGCATTCCGACTTATTGCGATAATTTCATCTGCAGTTTTAGGGGCAATTATATGTTCCATGTCTGATGCATTGAATACCCATGAACAAGGAATTAAAATGTGGATTCAATCTCAAACTTTGATGCGAAAAAAGGAAATATACTTGTCATTTTCATATTTATATCGCATAAGTGTGAACGGAAAATATCTAATGGTAAAAGGAAATCGTCTAAAAAAATTTCAACCGGTAGGTGGGGTATATAAATATTATAACGAAGCGAAACGCATGCTAGAATCAATGGGATGTACTCCTAACATAGAAATGAATAATGGGGAAGAACCTGATGACTTCCGATTGAATATAAAAGGAAAGAATTTGCTTAAATTTGGTGAATGGTTTCAGAAAATGGAGGATCGAGAATATGATCCTATACGTGAGTTTTATGAAGAACTGATTGTACCAGGAATATTATGTGCATCTGATTTCAAAACTCTTAAATATAGAAAAGTTGGTGTACACAATGTAGGAATTACATATTCAGAACCTTTACAAAAATATGAATGGATTTATGCGGATATATTTGATTTAATATTAGATGATAGTCAAAAAAGCGCATTGTTACAAGCTGTTGAAAATCATCCAGATGAAATATGTCTAGTAACAGAAAATGAGATAAAGAAACAGAGATGCAAGAATAGTTTGGAGTGTAATCTCAGCAATAATGCTAAGTGGATCTTAGGAGAATGAGAGGTACAAAAATGAATAGTTATATTGACGCTTTGTTATTAAAAATATGTGAAAAATTACAGCTACAGCCAAGCTTATATGAGCAAGCTAATGAACGGTATCAAATAATATCTGAAAAAATACAGATGGATACTGCCTTTAAAAACATCGAATTGAAAATGTATCCTCAAGGATCTTTCCGATTAAAAACAACCGTAAAACCATTACAACAGAATGAGTATGATTTGGACTTTGTAGTTGAACTACCCCAAAATACTGTAATGACCCCAAAACAGCTTTATGACCATATTTATCGGATTCTAATTCACGATGGAATTCATAATAATATGGTGGAGCCTAAAACGCGTTGCATAAGAGTGAATTATATGAATGATTTTCATATGGATATTATGCCTGGAAAACTAATAAATGAAACAACGAAAGAAATTATTGTCCCTGATCGAGAGTTGAAAAGTTGGTATCACCATAGTAATCCAATTGGTTATGCGGAATGGTTTGAAAATCAAGCTAAGACTCAAATTGTATCAGAAATATGCAAGGCTAGAGGTTTTCAGGCAAAGGCAGAACCAATAGCAGATCAAGAGCTTACTAAACGATTAGAACCACTTCGCCGTGCGGTTCAACTTATTAAACGATATCGTGACATATACTGTAGCAATAATAAAACAGAACCCGTGAGAAGCATTGTAGTCTGTACTCTCATGGGATATATTAGTAGTTCATATTCGGACACACTAGATATTATTTATGATTTTTGTAAATATGTAAAATTAAAAATTAATGAAACTAATGGCGCCCCTTTTGAAGTAAGAAACCCCGTCGTAAATGAGGTTCTTACAGAAAAGTGGATAGAAAATCCACAAAATTACCGAGACTTTGTAGCAATGATGGAGGCGTTAAACGAAGACATTTTAAAATTAAAAATCACAACCATTAATAACGATATTGTTACGCTTCTAAAAAAAATGTTTGGAGAAAGTATTACAAATGAAGCAGTAATGAGTTATGCAAAAGATACTGGGATAGATACAGCGAGAAAAACAGGAATGCTGGCGGTCGGATCTACAGGTATTTTAAATACTAATGGTTCAGGAACGAAAGTGGTAAAGAATACTTTTTATGGGGAATAATTATACTCAATTTTTTAATCATACTGCATATTCGTTGAAAGAAGTGCTATGTCAATTTAAAAAAATTAAAGAAATGTTTTGTGATGCCCATTTGACCTGTAAAAAAGGAGTATTTCATATTCATCTTTTTTTACAGCCGACAGAATTTTCTAAAAAATATAAGATAAGGCTTAAAGGAAAGTTGGGCAATACAAAGATTCAAGTATTTGTAATTGATCCCAAGATAAATCAATTTTATAATAAAAAAATCGTACCACATATGTATAAGGATGGATCATTATGTCTATATTATCCTAAATATCAGGAGCGAAAAGACGATGATTTTTGGGCAGCTACATTAGTCCCTTGGACATCATTATGGCTATATTACTTTGAAATATGGCAACAAACTGGTAATTGGTTAGGGGAAGGAATTCATGTCTAAAATTCATGTCTAAAAGATTTTTTACAAGAATTTGGCTGGAAAACCTGTCAAAGATTTCCAGCCAGTAATTATCATAGTGAGTTGGATTTCGTAGGTAAAGACTCTAGGTAAACTAAACTTATATGCCTTCTTTCATAATATTTAAAGAAAAAACGTCCTTTATTCCAAAGAGATTTTTAGTATTGCTTGAAACATTGATCTACTAACGCTTCCAGTGTTCCGTTCTTTGCCGCTTCTGCAGCATCGCCCTGAGCAAAGTTCTTTGTCTCTGCTTTCAACGTCTCATCAAATCCGAGAATATAATTTGTGGCAATCAGATAGATGATTCGTGTTGGAGCTAACCCGTAGACTTGTTCACGCAGAATGTGCCGGATACGTTCTCCATCGTCAGGGTACAATGCTTTGATTGCCGGGCTATGGAACAGCCGTTTCACAATCTCCGTGATATACAGCCCAGATTTCATATATAGATCAGCAAATGTATGATTCGGATCGTCGAAGCAACCGGGATTTTCCGCTTCTAGTTCGTCCACCATTTTCTTCACTACCCAACGCGGCGTAAAGATCTGATTGGTCTTCTGAGGCGGTATGTAATCAAAAATATCTTCTGTATGTCCTTCTTCAAAATAATTTGCCAGCTCCTCTTTCTTGCGCAGAAATTCCCGAATGGAATCATTGAACACGGTTTCATCAAAAAGGTGACCCTCAAAATGGGCCATTTCCCCTGTATTCGGGTCTTCGTAATCGCCACCATCTCGCAAGAAACGGAAATCATCTTCCGTAATGCCAGTGACTTCAAAAAATACTTCATCTTCCGTGTACTCATCAAAATTAGCAAGCGTCAGACCGTCATCGCCATAAGCCATGATAAAACTTGGAATCGTGCGTGAGAAACCGCGAAGATGATCCCTCACAGAATCCTCCACGGACTTTTTTTCTTCCTCCGCTTTTTGTCTCTCCATCTGCTCTACGACAGATACAGGCTTATTCTGGATTGTATCCTGCATAGCTTCCTGCAACGCGTTCTGGAAAGTGGTCTGTGCCTCCTGCAGAGCGGATTGGAAATCCCTGTCCGCCGCTGCAAATTCTTCTTGCGTCTCTGCCTCCTGTTGGCGTCGGTTTAATTCCGCCACAGCGATATTTTTTTGCTGGATGAAATCATCCTGCAAGTCTCCAAAAGTCTGCTCGATTTCTTGATTGACTTGACGTTCAATACGGTTCCGAGCGGACTTTTTTATATCGTAATTATCCATGACCGGCGCGACCACGGATTTTTTCACAGACTCCTTAACCTTGTTCACAAAGATTTTTACGCTGTCCTCAATGGGTGTATTACTCTCACACACCATAGACAAATCGGCAGCAAATTGGTTTGTCAAATCCTCATAAATTTTCGGACCGAAAAGTTCCTGCGTTTTACCGATGACAATCTCGTGGGGAATGTCCACATTGCCCTCATCATCGACAAGGACTTTGCCTATTTGTGATAGACTGTCATTTTTCTTGGCTTTTGGCTCCTCATGTGCAGGAGTCAATTTGCTCACGATTTCCTGTACCACAGCGGGGGCACCGAATACACCTGAAATATTCTGAAACAGGAAATTGGACATAAAACCGCGCCGGACAACTTCCACACTCTTGAGCCTTCTCGGAATAGAAAGCACCTGCGCCGCGTTTAGTTCTACCATGCTCCCCTCATCGTCTTCACCCAGCACAGGGAAAAAGTTCAAGAGCCTTTTGATCTTTGCTTGTCGTTCTTCACTGGTGCCACGCCCGGCAGCAGTATCAGGGCTGAGATTATTGGCAAACTCGTCAAAGACGATCAAGGTTCGCGCCGGGTCGAAATCAAACACATAGGCTGTTTCTTTTCTATACCTCCGTCCGTTCTTGGTGAAGATACAGGGATTCTGCGCCCGGAAAGCGGCCTGCATATAGGACGATGGACTCTGCATATTGCAAAGCATAAGGATACCGCTCCATTCTGGAATTGTTACGCCAACGGTGAGCTGCCCCACGCTCAGTGTAATGGTTTTCTCGTGGGTAGCAATAGCCTGTTTCACTCGGTCAAATGCTTTGATGTTTTCATCATCATCAGCAAGCTTCCCATCTCCGGCAGCAAGGATGATCTCATATTCCGAAAACACCGGGTCAGCCTGAAGTAGCTTTGCCAACGCCCGTGCGGATGCCACTCGGTTTAAAAGCCACAGCGTATGTGTCAACTCTCCGCGTAACTCCGATGTGGAAAACGGATACTTTTCCTGCGTCACAAGGGCATGAAGAAACTTTTTGATTTCCATTTCGTGGAGAAAAGCACCGGTCTCATTGGTGGCAAAAAACTCATTCAAATCAAAGGCATAGTCCATCGTATTATCATCAGACAAATCTGCTCCCCGTTGGATCTGATCATAGATCATGTTGGAAAGCTGATAGGTGAACATGGAAAGCCGGGGAAGTGACTCATAGGGATTGTATTTTTCTTCAACCCACTGTTCCTTCGCTTCTTGCTCGTCAGCATATGTCCAGTTGAAAATTTGATCGACACTAAACTGTCCGTCTGCCAATGCCTTGAACGGTGTTCCTGACAGATACAGTGTGTGTTTTCGAGTAATATATCGAAATGCCCGATCGGTGCGCATGGTATCTACACCTTCCTGCGCCTCGTCCACAATTAAAAGGTCAAATTCCAGCTTGCTCATCCATTCCAGTTTATCGTACTGACCTCCAAAGTGAATGGAACCCTTTAAGCCTTGTAGAGATTCAAAGGCAATCATTCCTTTTTGCTCGCCATTACCACTTGAAAGCATTTGCCGAGTATATTGTTCTCTTGGCAGAACACCTTTTTTCCCTTTCAGCGCGTCAGTATCAGAGACAAAACATAGCTCGCCGCGCCAACCGATAAACCGGTTGAAATCGTCTGCCCATGAGTTAGCAATGCTAGGCCGGTTTGTTACAATTAAAACTTTAGTAAATCCCATTTTTCGCACAAGATCATAAGCTGTTAATGTTTTTCCGAAACGTGGCTTTGCATTCCACAAAAACTCCATACCGCCACTCTCAAAATATGCTTTGGTCATATCTACAGCAGTTTGCTGCTCCTGACGGAGTTGATAGTCAAAATGTTCTGCATCGTCATAGACCGAACGGCGGCTGGCAAAATCATTAAAATAAACCTGTGATCGGGGGCCGTCGATGTGGAACAATTCTGTTCTCGGCTCTCGCTCGACTTGCTTTTCTACCTCTAGGAATTTGTGAAAATCTTTGTCATCGAAATACTCACCGGAGCCATCCTTGAACATGGCAAAGTCTGCCCACTCTAGCTTTGTTCGAATCCCCGGAGTGTGGGTCTGCTGCTTGATGCGCTCTTGTGGCGTCTGCTTCTCTGTATATCCGATCTTAACCCAACCGTCGCGGTATGTAACGCCTGGCTCGCTATAACAGTAAACCATAGGCATGACATTTACAAAAGGCTTTATATGTACTGCTGCCATATCATTTCATCTCCTTTACATGAGATTCAATGAACTTAATCTCAGACTCATCCAATCCATATTTGACGTAAAGCTGTTGGTCAATTTCCGGGACAGATTTGGTCCAGTCGATGTCGGACAAGGGGGTAAAATTTTGGAGAGGAACGCACCTCCACTTTTCAGCAGAATTATCCTGTGTAATTTTAAGAACTCCAAGCATTACCCTTGCAAATTTAGTTTGCACATACTTTAAACAGGCTTTTGCTTCATCTTCGGAATCAAAGCAGCCTATCGACAAAAAGGTTTCTGTATGTCCAACTGCGGGTTGTCCAATTATAGGTGTTGATAAAATTTCACCCAAAGTGCCAGATCCATTTGCTTTTGGAACAAACACCTTGTATTTATTCAAATTATCAACAGTCTTTACATAGTCCTTTTTGAACCAGCGAAAAACGCGGGAGTTACGTATAAGTCCGTATATCTGAATATATTCATAATCATCCTCTGGTTTTTGGTCAGTAAATAAATCTGGAAGGCGCTCAAAAGAACTTGAACCAATACGCGAATCTGTGAATTGTTTCATTTCCGCAGGATATTCTTCAAAAATTCTTTTTGAAAATCGGTAAAGTCCACGATTATAAATAATTTTACTAAAAGACGAAAAATCTGCATAGTTTTTTACCTTATGTAAAATACTGTTTAATTCACCGAAAGCTGTGTATATTTCAATTATGCCAAAATTTTTCTTGGTATCATGATATGTAACAGCAACTCCACCTTTAATATCCGTATTGGGAAATACATTTGAACTATTTTGTTCATGATAAAGAACTTTCAAATGTGGATCTGTGAGCATTTTCTCATTCCATGCTTTTGATGTACCACCAGCATTAAACAAAAATCTTGCAGGATGAATCAACTCAACGCGATTAGAAATTTTATATGCTGCATCCATAAACAAATGATAAATCGGCGGCGCAAATGCCTTTTGATTCCCTACCGTTTCATCCTGATACGGCGGGTTTCCAATTATAAAATCAAATTTCATTCCGTGATTCCCCCTTATTGGCAAATTTATAAATTCAATGCTCCTGCCGCCTAGCCAGTTCATAATCTTGCATCGCGATTGTGTACCTGTAACGTCAACATCCTCATTCATACCAAGCCAATCAAATATAGATATCTGCTTATACTCGTCCTCTGCCTTGCAATATGGGAGCGTTGCGGTTAAACCATCCATCTGCCATAAATTCCATGCGATGATGTTGGTTACCTCCGCATATTCTTTTTTTGTCGGCTTTCGATTCCATCGGGCTGTCAGATATTCTTCAAATGTTGTCAGTAGATTCACACGAGAAATTAGTACGTTGTCTCCCTGAAATTCATAGCCATAGGTCGCTTGAAATGCCCGTAGTGCCCATTTCAACCATTCATCTTCCGTGGAAGTGTTTTCTCCCACTACGCGTAGCTTCCGATCCAGAATCCCAATCCGTCGTTCTATGGGAATGCTCTCTCCAGTCGAGACGTCATACCGGCTGACAAGATACGGAGCCTCACCGCAGGTGATCTCTAATCGTCGGGAATCTACATACCGTTTCCAACTTTTGTTTTTCGGAAATCTCACCTGATCGGTTGGTTCGCCAGCTTCAGTGAAAACTTCCGGTCTACCAAACCATTCTTCATCTGCGTAGTCATTCATTTTCGAGCAAACCCATAAGGGAGTGAACACTTCTGCGTGCTGCCGAGTGCGCTTGGACTGTTGCTCCAGAGCTTTTCTTGCTCGGTTCTTAATGATGCCGGAGTGTTCGCCAGTAATCAGTGGGGCTTGTATTTCCTTATTTCGCTGATATTCAGAACCTAAATTGTTATAAGCATCTGTCGCCCAGAGGATATTCGATTTTGTTGTCTTGTCCACAAGTAACCTATCCAAAAGACCAAGGGAGTTTATTCGTAATATTTCATCTTGTATTCCAATAATCAAAACAGAATCCCTCCTCAGTCTTTATTTGCTGGCAGGGATTCTGTTCAAGCCACATTAGAGACAAGAATGTGTACCATTTTATAACTTTTCAAGCCTTATTCTACTATTCGTTAAAGAACGAAAAATTTCTCGATGGAAGTATAGA
>CANQYP010000014.1 GCA_947628045.1 uncultured Lachnospiraceae bacterium
ATATTTCTCTTCCGCCATTTTGATCGCGCTCTCGTCTCTGTCCCAGAACAGGTCAATGATTGTAACGTCATTCATACCACTTTCTCCAGTTTCCGTTTTCTCTGATTTTGTATTTGCCCTGTTTCACTCTCAATCATCATGGCAAAAACAGCTTTCATACTATATATCGTATTTTTTCACTTCCGGTTACATTTTTCAAAAAAATTATTGTCCCAAAGCAAAAAGATGGGAGAAATGCCCTCTTTCGGCATCTCTCCCAACATCATCATAATAGCTGCGTCCATTTTTCACGGTCTCTGTATTTGATTGTACAAAAGAGACGGATACTCCAAATACTGTCAAAGTAATCCTCTTTACTGACTGCTCCAAAGACATCTTTGATATCGTTTCCATAGAGACATTTGCCCCTGTGATTCATAATAGTAAAATGAGCTGCCAGATCTTTATCTGTTCCCTTCATTTTATCAATATAATCGAAAGGATTGGTCTTATACCATTCTAAATGCGCAACAGAAAAGTGCAGCTCGAACGGGGTCGGATAGACAAACGGATTGCATACCCCTCTTCTCACAATGCTCAGTTCGATTCCTTTTGGAGGCGCATATGCATTTAATTCTACGACCATATCTTTCATGTTGCCAATCGTTCCACTCTGCTGAACTCGTCATACAATATAAATCTACAGATCCTTCCGGCAATAATTCAGATACGCCGCGGCAATGCCGACACCTGTGAACAGCAGCCCGACCGCAAGCATACCGACGTCTAATCCTCCGTTCGTGACAATGTCTACACCCTCGCAGTACCCAAACGGAGTAATATATTTCAGAAACCTTAGCTTTTCACTCATATTCGCAATCAGGTTCAGAAAATACAGCATCGTAGCGATCCCCAGACCAATCCCGAATCCGCCGCGGCGCAAAAAAGCGGATATTCCGAAACAGACCGCCGCCAGTTCGGTCTGGAGCAAAAAACAGGCAAAGTGCATCAGCAGGACCTCCCTCCAGGGGATCGGCTCCCCGATCGCACAGATGGAAAATAAGGACACCAATAACAGGATCAAGTTCATCGCGGTGATCTGAGACAGGATCGCCGCCAGCTTTTCCGTCGCCACACGCGCCCTCGAGATCGGGTGCGTCAGCAGAAACTCCGCCGTCCCACCCCTCTCTTCCTTTTCCAGCGCCGAGACGCCGGTCAATGTCGCGAAAAACGCACCGCCCAGCCCGAGCACATTTACACACTCGATCGCGTAAAACCCGGTCAGCGTGCCGAAATTCAGCCGATCCATGCCGAACGCCGCCGCAAAACTCCCCATCGCGGCAAACAGGCGGCTGATCGACTCCATTTCCCCTTTCATTTCCGGGAATACAAGCAGGCAGATCACGAGCAGGAGCGCGATCGCGCCCGTCCACACCGCGAAAGAAACCCTGCCCTGCCGCAGCTCATGTTTTGTGAGTGTCATCGTTCCTTCTCCTTTTCTTTACGCTGCGCCCAACCTCGAGAAACCAACTTCTGCTTTTACGAATAGTAGTGCAAAAAGACCTCCTCGAGATCCGGCTCGGAGACCGAAAGGTCACGTACCTCCCCCGCCGACAAGACCGCGAGCAGCGTCTGCATCGCGCCGCTGTAGAGAAAGCTGCAGCCGTCCTTCGTCTCCTGCAGGTCCTTCACCCCTTCAAGCGCATCGAGGCGGATCCGCCCGTGCACCGCGACGCGTTTGGCGCTTGTGCGGGACAGCGCCTCCACACGGTCGCAGGCGATGATGCGCCCCTCCCGAATGATCGCCGCCCTCGTGCAGTTGCGCTGCACCTCCGAGAGGATATGGCTGGACAGGAAAATTGTCGTCCCCTTCTCGTTCCGCTCGCGGAGAATCTCGAAAAACTCCCTCTGCATCAGGGGATCGAGCCCGCCGGTCGGCTCGTCCAGAATCAGCAGCTCCGGCTCATGCTGCAGCGCGCAGACGATCGCGACCTTCTTGCGGTTGCCGAAGGACAACTCGTCCACTTTACGGGCGGTGTCCAGCCCCAGCCGCCCGCACAGCGCTGCCGCCTCCTTCCGGCAATCCTTTCTCCGCAGGTCAGCGGAGAATTTCAGCACATCGCGCACCCGCATCCCCGGATAGAACACAGCCTCCGACGGCAGATACCCGGTTCGCGCGAGAATCTTCTCCCTGTCCTTCCCGATGTCCATTCCCAACACCTGCGCCCTGCCGCCGCTCGGGCGGATCAGCCCCAGAAGGGTCCGAATCGTCGTCGATTTGCCCGCGCCGTTTGGACCGATGAATCCCCAGAATTCGCCCTGCTCCACGCGCAGGCTCACCTGCTCGATGCCGCGCGTCCGCCTGTGGGACGTCCCGTAATATTTTGTAAGCTGATCGGTCTCGATCGCGTTCACGATCCTCACTCCCTTCCTTGCCCGCTATCCGCAATCCTGTTTCAAAAATTCCGTTCCGCTTTCATAATCGTTCTTCCAATCCATTATGATAAATGCATCATCTGATGATTAATTAAACATAATAATTACACAATGTCAACGGATTCCGAGGAATTTCGGTTTTTTCAAAAAAGTGCTTGCTTTTTCCTGCAACTCCTGTTATACTGTCTAAGCATGGTTCCTTGGTCAAGCGGTTAAGACGCCGCCCTCTCACGGCGGAAACAGGGGTTCGATTCCCCTAGGGACTACTTTAGCGCGAACAGACGAACCCCATAGAAGGTTCGTCTGTTTTATGTTTTCGTCTATCTAAAAACTCTGAAATCCATCGAAATGGTTTTCAGAGTTCAAATATCCAGGCATCTACTGATCCGTCTTCAGGCATTCTGAGGCGTCAGAACCACAGTCTGCCCCTTCTCATTCAGATCCCTCGGAATCTCCAGCACATTGCCGGAAACCGTCTGTACCTGCGGACAGAGCCTGGTATATGCATCTATAGTATCCAGCACCTCGAAACCAAAATTTCCGTTTCTGAAATGCATCGGAACAACGATCCCCGGGCGGATCCGCTCTGCCAGCTCCCTTGCCTGTCCGGCGTCGATTGTGAAAAATCCGCCTACCGGGATCAGCGCGACGTCCAGGTCGCGAAGTTTCTCTTCCTGCTCCGGGGCGAGCATGCAGCCCAGGTCTCCCAAATGCGCCACCCTGCACTCGCCGTCATCCAGGATATGAATGGTGTTCGGTCCGCGTTTCGCGCCCTTTTGGTCGTCATGGTATGTCTCGATCTTGTCAATAGTGAACGGCGAAGGAACGCCCTGCCTCAGAGAAACGCAGGAGCGCCCGTTGTGATCCCCGTGCTCATGACTGCAGAGAACCAGGTCGACCTCTTCCCGCACCGGTCTAAGTCCATCCACAGATCCGTCCTCATAGGGATCCAGAATCACCGTATATCCTTTCGATTCTATTTTGAAACAGGAATGCCCGATCCACGTAAGTTTCATAGTGTCCTCCTCCAGCCGCAGAATGTCCGTATTGTCACACACATTATAAACGAAACGACACCGATGCGCAATCCTTAAATGGAGCTAAAATGTCCGCCTTCTCCCGCATCTTTACACATGTGCAGAAAATAGCGGTGTACGCTCGTATCCCCGGACACCTCCGGGTGGAAGGACAGCCCGAGCTGATTCCGGTACTGCACCGCCACGACCCGTCCATCCACTTCGGCGAGTACCTCGACGCCGTTTCTGACTTCTTCCACATAAGGCGCGCGGATGAAGTGCATCGGGATCGTTCCGATATGCCGCATCTCCGCCTCCGTGTAAAAGCTGCCGAGCTGCCTTCCGTAGGCGTTGCGCTTTACCGTGACCGGCAGCGTCCCGAGATGCCGTCCTTCCTCTCCGCTGATCTTCTCGGCGAGCAGGATCAGCCCGGCGCAGGTCGCCAGGACGGGGAGCCCGCTCTCGATTTTCTCCCACAGCGGCTGGAACAGCCCAAGCTCACGCAGGAGCTTTCCCATCACCGTGCTCTCCCCGCCCGGCAGCACCAGACCGTCCAGCTGCCCGGACAGATCCGCCTGCTGCCGGATCTCGAAACACTTCGCGCCGAGCGCGCGCAGCACCTGTTCATGCTCCGCAAACGCGCCCTGCACGGCAAGTACGCCTATCCTCATCCCTACACTTCCTCCTATTTTCTCTGTCCTCCGTCTTTACTTTCCCCGCTCCGCCATCAAAAGCGCAATCTCCTGCTCATTGATGCCGACCATCGCCTCGCCCAGATTCTCGGAGAGCTCCGCCAGCAATTTTGCATCCTTGTAGTTTGTGACCGCCTTGACGATCGCCGCGGCGCGTTTCTGCGGATCGCCCGACTTGAAGATGCCGGAACCGACAAACACGCCCTCCGCGCCAAGCTGCATCATGAGCGCCGCGTCCGCCGGGGTCGCCACGCCGCCCGCCGCGAAATTCACGACCGGGAGCCTGCCGTTCTCGTGCACATACTTCACCAGATCGTACGGAACCTGCAGCTCCTTCGCGCATTCAAACAGCTCGTCTTCCCGCATCGAACGGACACGCGCGATCTCCCGGTTCATCTGGCGCATATGCCGCACCGCCTGGATCACGTCGCCCGTCCCCGGTTCACCCTTTGTGCGGATCATCGACGCGCCCTCCGCGATCCTGCGCAGCGCCTCGCCGAGGTCGCGCGCGCCGCAGACAAACGGCACCTTGAACTGTGTTTTATCAATATGATAGACGTCGTCCGCCGGGGAGAGCACCTCGCTCTCGTCGATGTAGTCGATCTCAATCGCCTCGAGGATCTGCGCCTCCGCGAAATGTCCGATGCGGCACTTCGCCATGACCGGGATCGAGACCGCCCCCTGGATTCCCTTGATCATCGCGGGGTCGCTCATCCGCGACACCCCTCCTGCCGCACGGATATCCGCCGGGATGCGCTCCAGCGCCATGACCGCGCACGCCCCTGCCTCCTGTGCGATCCGCGCCTGCTCCGGCGTCGTCACGTCCATGATCACGCCGCCCTTGAGCATCTGCGCCAGCTCCTTGTTCAGCTCATACCTCGATTTTTCCGTCCTGTTATCCATCTCTGCACTCCTCCTTTTAACATCACATTCCGGCACGTATCGCGGCTATGCCGCCAAACGCTCCGATTTCCTCTTTACAGATTGGATCGTTGCTATTATAATAAAATCTGACCATTTTGAAATGTCCATTTCAAATATTTTTAACAAGACCAGAATTGAGGTGCCAGACCAGATGCTTACCTATTCCTTCGCGGATACAGGGTCAGATTCCCTGTACCAGCACCTTTACAAATGCATCAAAAACGACATACTTACGCGCAATCTGCGTGCCGGTGAGAAACTTCCCTCCAAGCGCAGTTTCGCGAAAAATCTGGGCATAAGCGTCATCACCGTGGAGAACGCCTACGCCCAGCTCATCTCCGAGGGATATCTGTATTCGATCCCCAAAAAAGGCTTTTTTGTCTCGGACATCAGCATGCTCCCGCCGGGGGCGGCTTTCGCTCAAAACAGCCCAGTTGACCCCCAGCCCTGGTCTAATGCAACAGACTGGACCACTATAGCTCATTTGCCGAACACGGCAGAATTGGCAAAAATGAATCGCCAGCCAAACGCGGCAGGGCTGGCTGACATGACCCAGCCGTCGGGCGCGGCAGACCGGACAGACGCGTCCGGCCCGCTCATCGACCTGACCAGCAATCAGACCGACATTCAGAATTTTCCGTTCTCCATCTGGGCAAAGCTTGTGCGCGAGATTCTGAACGAAAACCGGCAGGAGCTCGTCACAAACCCGCCCTGCGGGGGCGTCCTGCGGCTCCGCGCCGCCATCGCAAAGCACCTGAAAGACTTTCGCGGCATCACCGTCGCACCGGAACAGATCGTCATGGGCGCCGGCACCGAGTACCTCTACAGCCTGCTGATCCAGCTCCTCGGTTTCGACAAGACCTACGCCGTCGAGGATCCCGGCTACCGGAAGATCGCCCGGATCTACGAGAAACACAAGGTCGCCTGCCGCCACATCCCCCTGGATGAGAGCGGCGTCTGCGTCGCAGCCCTCGAAGAGTCAGGAGCCGACGTGCTCCATCTCTCGCCCTCGCACCATTTTCCGACCGGGCTCGTCACGCCGATCAGCCGCAGGTACGAGCTGCTCGGCTGGGCGGCGCGCGCGGCGGACCGCTACCTCATCGAGGACGATTACGACAGCGAATTCCGCATGACCGGGAACCCGATCCCGGCGATGCAGAGCATCGACCTGTCCGAGAAGGTCATCTACATCAACACCTTCACCAAGACGCTCGCCTCCACGGTCCGGATCAGCTATATGATCCTCCCGCGGCACCTTGCCGACCGCTTTTATAAGGAACTCTCGTTCTATTCCTGCACAGTGTCCAACTTTGAGCAGTACACCCTCGCGCGCTTTATCGAAAACGGCTCCTTTGAAAAACACCTCAACCGCATGCGCAGCTACTATCATCGCAAACGAGACCTGCTGATCGAACGGATCCGCCAAAGCAAGCTGCAGCCCCGCGCGGTCATCCGCGAGGAAAACGCCGGGCTGCACTTCATTCTGGAACTTCAGACCCGCCTGTCCGACGAGGAGTTCTGCGCGCGCGCACTGCAAAAAGGACTCAGGATCGCCGCGCTCTCCGCATTCTATGCCCACAGCACTCCGGAGACCGCGCACCGTTTCATTGTCAATTACTCCGCCCTTCCCGAGGAGCAGATCGACAAGGCGATTCAGATTCTGTGTGAAATTTCAATTTGATTATGAAGTAAAGAAGAGCAGATCGACAAGACACTCCGGATTCTGTGTGAAGTTTCAATCTGATTATAAAATAAAGGAGGAAAATCATGAAAAATCATGTATGGCACGAGATGACGATGGGCGTCTGCTATTACCCGGAGCACTGGGATCACAGCCTCTGGGAGAGCGACCTCGATCGGATGAAAGAGGCGGGAATCACGCACATCCGCATCGCGGAATTCGCCTGGAACAAATTCGAGCCGGAGGAAGGCGTGTTCACTTTCACATTTTTTGACGAGTTCCTGGCTCTCTGCGCGCAGAAGGATATGAAGGTGATCTTCGGGACGCCGACCGCCACGCCCCCGGCATGGCTGACGCAAAAGTACCCGGAGGTGCTCAACTGCACGATGGAAGGCGTGCCCTATCGGCACGGCGGAAGGCGGCATTACAACTACAACGCGCCAAAGTACCGGGAGCTCTGCGCGCGGGTCGTAGAGACGCTCGCGCGGCACTATGGGCAGCATCCTGCGATCGTCGGCTGGCAGATCGACAATGAGCTCAACTGCGAGATCTGGGAGTTCTATTCCGAGGCGGACACCGAGGCGTTCCGCGGTTTCCTGAAGGAGAAATACCGGACGCTGGAGGCGCTGAACGAGGCATGGGGCACGGTCTTCTGGAACCAGACCTACACGGACTGGGCGCAGGTGGACGTCCCGCGGCAGGTGGCGAATCAGGGCTGGAACCCGCACATGCGGCTGGATTATTACCGTTTCATCTCACACAGCGCGCGCAGCTTTTGCCGGATGCAGGCAGAGATCCTGGAGAAATACAGGAAACCGGGCGACTTCATCATGACGAACGGGATCTTCGGGAATCTGGACAACCACCAGATGATGGAGGAGAGCCTGAACACGTATATGTACGATTCCTACCCAAGCTTTGCGTTCGGTCTGGACCGGGATCCGCGCACCTCGGACGACTTGAACGACCGGAAATGGACACGGAACCTGCTCGAGACGCGGTCTGTCTGCCCGCATTTCGGCATCATGGAGCAGCAGTCCGGGGCGAACGGCTGGGCGACGCGCATGGAAGGACCCGCGCCGCGCCCGGGGCAGCTGACTCTGTGGGCGATGCAGAGCGTCGCACAGGGAGCCGATTTCCTCTCCTTCTTCCGCTGGCGGACCTGCACGTTCGGCACGGAGATGTACTGGCACGGAATCCTGGACTATGACAACCGCGACAACCGCAAACTCGCCGAGGTGAAGGATTTTTATCGGAAATTCAAGACGCTCGATTCGCTGTGCGGCGCGAAAAACACCGCGGTCTTCGGTCTGCTGAAGGATTACGACAATGTATGGGACGCGCAGGCGGACGTCTGGCACGAGCGCATCGCCTGGAAGAGCGAGAGCGAGATCTTCTGCGCCTCGGAGCTTAGCCACACGCCTTATGACATCGTTTATGTGAGGGAAAACCTGACTCTGGAGACCCTGCGGCAATATCCGCTGCTGTTCTATCCGCACCCGATGCTCATGGACGAGCGGCGCGCCGCGCTGCTGAAGGAGTACGTCAAGCAGGGCGGCACGCTCGTCCTCGGCTGCCGCGCCGGGACGAAGGATCTGCAGGGCAAGTTTGTCATGCTGCCGCAGCCGGGGCTTTTGCAGGAGCTGACCGGGACGGACGTCCGCGATTTCACCTTCACGAGCCCGAACGAGGACGCCGTGCGGATGGACTGGGACGGACGGGAGCTGGAAGTACCGGTGTTCAACGACATTCTGGAGCCGCTTGACGGGACGGAGGTGCTCGCCCGCTACCGAAACAGCTACTACGCCGGGAAGGCGGCGATGACACAGCATAAACTGGGGCTGGGGCGCACGATCCACTACGGCGGCGTGTTCAGCCGGGAGTTGGTCGAGGCGCTTTTCCGCTATACCTGGGTCTGTGAGCCGTTCGCGCAGGAGATCGAGGCGCCCTCAGACGTGCAGCTCGTCCGGCGCGAGAAAGACGGGAAACGATATTATTTCGCGCTCAACTTCATGGACGAAACGCGCACAATCACACTGAAACGCCCGATGCGGCTGATGTACACGGGCGAGACCTGCGCCGGGGGCTGCGCGCTGCCGCCCTTCGGGACGGCGGTATATGAGGCGGATTAGGCGTTTCCACGCGAGCCGCGGCACATTTTCGCCCGGGGCGACAGACAGGATCTGCCTTGATCTGACATTCCCATGAAAAAACGCTTGCAAAACATGTGAAGTTCTGGTAAATATGGTATGGGTATATGTAAAGCTCCCGTAAACGTTATGTAAAGTACGGTTTCTATTTGAGACGATTGAAATACACAGGTGGAAAAGATGGACATATTTGATATCATCACGCTGCTCGGCGGTCTCGCCATGTTCCTGTACGGAATGCGCATCATGGGGGACGGGCTGAAGGAAAGCTCCTCCGGTACGCTGAAGACGGCGCTGGAAAAACTTACGAATAAACCGGTCAAGGCGTTTCTCCTCGGTCTGGGGATGACAGCGCTGATCCAGTCGTCCACAGCGACCATCGTCATCACCTCCGGGCTGGTCGGCGCGGGGATCATCTCCCTGCACCAGTCGCTCGGCATCATCGTCGGCGCGAACGTCGGCACGACCGTCACCGGACAGATCATCCGTCTGCTCGACCTGGACGCGTCCGGCACGTCCTTTCTTCAGTTTTTCAAACCGTCCACGCTGGCGCCGCTCGCGCTCATCGTCGGCATCGTCATCATCATGGGGCGAAAGGACAAGAACTCCGGGAAGATCGGACAGATCGTCATCGGTTTCGGCATCCTGTTCTCCGGACTGATGAGCATGACCGACGCGGTCAGCGCGCTCACCGAGGGCGGGATCATCGAGCGGCTCTTCGCCAGCCTCGGGGACAATCCCTTCCTGGGCTACCTGATCGGCGCCGGCGTCGCTTTCGTCCTGCAGAGCTCTTCCGCGACGATCGGTATCCTGCAGGCGTTCTCCACGTCCGGGCTGCTCACCTTCAGCGCGATCTACGCGGTTCTGGTGGGCGTCTACCTCGGCGACTGCGTGACGACCGCTATCGTGTGCAACATCGGCGCAAAGCCCGAGGCGAAACGCGTCGGTATCGTCAATATCCTTTACAATCTGGGAAAATCCGTTCTGATCCTGGCTGCGGTCACGATCATCCACAGGCTCGGTCTGCTCGACGGGCTCTGGGACCGCGTCATGTACTCCGGCGGCATCGCCAACATGAACACCGTCTTCAACCTCGCCTGCGCGATCCTGCTGTTCCCGACGCTCGGCATCTATGAAAAACAGAGCCACCGGCTGGTGAAGGACGAGCCTTCTGAGACCGGCAAGTACGACGAGCTGCTCGACGCCCTCAGCCCGGTCTTCTTCAGCACACCGGCGCTCGCGTTCGGGCGCTGCTACGACGCGCTCCTTGTGATGCAGGAGCTGGCACGCAAAAGCATTGAGCGCGCGTTCGAGCTGATCACCGACTACGACGAAAAGGCTGCCGCCAAGATCGTCGAAGATGAGAATTACATAGACAGCATGGCGGACCGGATCAGCAATTATCTGATCCAGATCTCCGCGCATATCACGGCGCCGATGCATCTGGAGATCATGAACCATTACTATTCCGTGACGACTGAGTTTGAACGGCTGAGCGACCACGCCATGAACATCGAGGAGATCGCCTCCGACCTGCACGAGCACGAGGCGTCCTTCTCGGACGCGGCGATGACGGAGCTGAAGGTGATACGCGGACTGCTGAACACGATCCTCGATTACAGCGACGAGACCTTCAAGAACCGCGACGTGGCGGCGGCGCGGCACATCGAGCCGCTCGAAGAAGTGGTCGACGATCTGGTGAGCACGCTGAAGGATCACCATCTGGAGCGTCTGCGCGCCGGGAAGTGTTCGATTTTCGCGGGCACGGAATTTCTGAATCTGCTCACCGAGATCGAGCGCATCTCCGACATCTGCTCGAACATCGGCGTGGCGACCATCGCGCGGATCAACCCGCAGATCATGCACCAGGTGCACGACTACATTTCCGTGCTGCATTCCGGGCGCGACGCGAAATTCAACCGGGAATACCAGGAGGCGCACGACCACTATTTCAATCTGCTGTAACCCGAAATCTTTCAAACTCTTCCGCACTCTGCGCATATTATACTGACTATATTGCTGTATTATCACAATAAAACAGCCCGTGAAATCCAAGCTCCCGGTCTCGGATCACACGAGCTGATTTAAGTATCAGACTTTTCGTGTATTGATTACTTCGGTCAAAATCTTGTCCTCATCGTATTCCGGCGCGTACTTCCAGGCGATCTCCGCGATCTGACGAATCTCTTCTTCCGTCTCCTCCAGAGCATCGGCGATCTGCGCCACGGTATATGATTTTTTTAGTTTCTTCACTACAAGCTGGATCAATTTCTGCTCTCTTCCTTTTGCCTCGCCGCGCATTTCGGCTTCCCTGCTGTGTACCGCAATATCCATTTCATAATCGTATTCAGCCATCAACATATTGACAACCTCCTTGCTCTTGCGCTCAAGATAGTCTGCAAGAATATCTGCTTTGATACATTCCTTCACAGCTTTCTCAAGCTTGCTCTTGTCTCCGCCAAACTGCCGCGTCTTTTCGACAAACTCACTGTACTGGCGGAGTGTGCTGCATTTTTCCAAAATCTCATGCCGTTTATCTTTGTTGATATTGATTACCCGAACCTCCAGTTCCAGCTTTCCGTTCTGTCCGCATTGTTCCACGAATGTGTCCGAAAGTTTCAGCACCTGCTCCTTTGGCTGATCTGCCTCTCCGTTATAAAACACAAGGAACGACGGTGCCATCAGCTGACACTCTGATCCTGAATATCTTGCCTCTACAGGCATCAGTTTCTCATACTCGCGCGCAATGTACATCAGCATACGCAACGGCATATTCGGGTTAACCGTACTCTGATGCTCACTCAAAATGATTCTCCGGTCCCCGACCGAAAATGCCACATCGTTTTTCATGTTCTTGAACAGAACATCCTCCAGCCGTATCCTCCTGATCAGAGAAGTATCCTGCAGATTCATATCGAACAACCCATTATACAACTCCAGCAGGTTCTTCTCAGCAGTCTCATCAGAATAGTACAAATCGCAAAACACACCATCTTTATATGCTCTGTTTTCCTTTGCCATTATTTCCTCGCTTTCTGCTATAAATCTTTCAAAAGACAAGGACATACGGGAATGGCAATTTTATTTTACTGCAACACCCCTCTCACGTCAATAAAAAGCCTGACGCCGCATCTGAAAGATGTACTCGGATGGAGAACGCAGCACCGACGCAGACATACGGTAAGGTCACCTGGCGTCGGCGATGTGCTCTCCCGCCCTCACGGGAATCTCCCCGTCCTCATTTCTGCGCCCGTACAGCTCTTTTCGGACGGAAACGGCGTCCTTCTCAAGCAACAGGAGAATCGTGGAGCCGCCAAACTCAAAATATCCCTTCTCCTCGCGCGCGTGGACGTGATTCGTCTCCATGCTCAGACGCTCGTTACAGATCCTTCCGACCAGCAGCGCCCCGATCTCCATCTGAACCATCCACCCGAAACGTTTCGTCCGCATCAGCTGATACTCCCTGCTGTTCTGCGCGAACACAGGGATCTCCCGCAGCGCGATCGGTCGGACGCAATGCAGTTTCCCGGCGATCCTCCGATGGCGCAGGACTGTCCCGTCCGCCGCGTAGCAGTAACGGTGGTAATGCGCAGGCGTCAGGCGAAAGACAAGCGCCAGACCGTCCCGGAAATGCGCGGCAAGCTGTTTATCCTTCAGCAGGTCTTCCAGGGAAAACCGCGTGTGCTTGATGTCAAATATCGTATCGCCCCGAATCGGGATCGGCGTCAGGAACGCGTCGCAGGGGCTGAGCAGCTGCCCGGACGCAACACCCGCAAACGCGTCCCGCCTCCGCCGCGTGAAGAACGCGTTGAACGACGGGAATCCGCCCTGCGGCGTCTCCACGCCCTCCATATCGATCCCGTGTTTTCGGATATAGTACGGCACGATCCGCGCCGAAAAGCGCGACGAAAGAAACCGTCCCGCGATCCTGGACACCTCCGGTCGTACCAGAAACCGGAGCGCCAGCCTGCCCGGGGCGGTCCTATATAAAAATCTCAGTAAAAGCGACTCCTTCATACTCCATCCTATCCTGATAAAAATCTGCCTGTACGCTACAGCTTTACACCGCGTCCCAACCCATAAAGAACAGCAGCGCAAGCGCCTCGAGCACGCCGAGGACGATCAGCCCGATCTTCCCGATAATACCCGGCTTTTTGATCTCGATCGGCGACAGATAGCCGATCCCCATCGCAAACAACAGCAGCGGAAAATAGATCGCCCGCTTACAGATGCGGTGGTCATACAGCAGGTAGACGATCGGCAGCAGCACCGCGATCGTCGTCACCGGAACGCCGAGGTAACTCTTGCGTTTCCCCTCGCTGTTCTTCTGCCGCTCCGCCTCCAGCACGTTGAAATACGCCAGGCGGATCAGCGCGCACAGGACAAACGCCGCCGCCACGACTCCGGCAAGCCTACTTTTCCCGCAGATCATATAGACGAAAATGCCCGGCAGCACGCCGAAACTGACCAGGTCGCTCAGGGAGTCGATCTGAATTCCGAAATTCTTCTCCTGTTCGTTTCGCTCCTTCGTGGACGCCACCGCCCCGTCGAACATATCGCAGATGCCGGAGAACATCAGACAGAGGATCGCCTCCCAGTACCTCTGCCCAAGCACGCACAGGATCCCGTAGAACGCGAACAGCATGCCACTGTATGTAAGTATCACCGTGTAATCATAGTATCCCAATAGTTTTTTCTTCATGACATGCCCCCTCTACTTGATCAATCCAAACACAATGCTGTAAGCAAGAATGCACCACGGTTTTCCTAAAATGATGATCCAGATAAATTTTCTGGCGTTCATCCGAACCAGACCGGAAAAGTAACAAAGAAAGTCGTCCGGGAACAGCGGCAGCAACGTCGCGACAAAGAGGAACCAGCCGTAAGACCTGCTCTTCTCGATCCGGGCGCGCCACTTCTCGTACATCTCCTCCGAGAACATCGTGAGCACCAGGTCGATCCCATACCGCCGCGCCAGAAAATAGGCGATGATCGAGCCCGCGCTGATCCCGATGTAATTGCACCAGAATCCGATCGTCGTCCCGAACGCGAGCGCGCCCGCCGCGCAGCCAAGATAGCCCGGGACCACGGGCACCACGACCTGAAACGCCTGAAACGCCGTGAGGAACAGCGGCGCCGCCACGCCGAAACGCTCCATATATTCCCGCAGGGATTCCACCGAATCAAATTTCTGGCTCAGCAGAAGGCGCGCGAGCAGGAGCAGGATGAGCACAAAACCGGCGATGACCAGGATCCGTAATTTTTTGTTCAAGCAGATCTTCACCCCTTCCCGTCACCCGTGCAGCCGTGTCATGATGTTCCTGTAACGCCTTGAAAATCCGCTCTTTTCCACAAGCCGGAAACTGCACTCCGCGAGCGCGACGCCGGCGAACACGTCTACGAGCACGTGCTGTTTCGTCGTGAGCGTCGACACACAGATCGCAAGCGCGAGGACAAGGGAAAGCGCGCGGTACCATTTCGGTACACCCGCATTGCCGCGCACCGCGATATAGCCAAACCAGCTTGTCAGACAATGTATGGAAGGAAACAGGTTATCCGCCGCGTCGACCTCATAGAGCAGCCGCATCAGCGAATCCCAGACGGAACCGCCCGTGATGTCCGGGCGTGTGTTCGTCGTCGGCAGCAGCAGGAAACACGCCAGGCAGACCAGCTTTGCGGCAAAATCCGCGCTGATGAACCGATACGCCTTCTCCCGGCTCTGCCGGACCCCTATGACATAGTTCACGATCCAGAACAGGTAGCTGCCGAAATAGATGGCGACCGTCCAGGGCACGAGCGGGATCCTCCCGTCCAGCGTGCAGGAAAGATCATAATGGACCCGCTCCGCCGTCAGCAGCCGCGTGCCGAAGTACGTCACGGTATTGCAGGCAACCGCCAGAAACAGCGGCAGATACATTTCGTTCGGTATGATCTCCCTGAGTCTTCGCATGGATCCTTCCTTTCACACAATATCATCACAATTATACCGAACAGTTCTTACCTCCCCATTAAAATATTCTTAATTTTTCTTAACATCTGCACAAAAATCAAACAAAATGCCCCGCCGAGGATCCCGCAGGACCCCGGTGGGGCATTTGAACAACGGTTTCCGGCTTGACCGAGACCGCCTATTTCTCAAAATACGCCGCAACCGTTTTCAGATAGTCCGTGATCGGCAGATGCTGCGGACAGACGCCCTCGCACTGACGGCACTCGATGCAGTCGCTCGCCTTCCCCGTGTTCTTCGTCATATTGTCGTAGTACTCGCCCTGCGGGGTCCAGCCCTTCGTCTCGACCTCCTGCTTATCCGCGTTGTAGAGCGAGAAGCACTTCGGGATCGGGATCTGCTGCGGGCAGCCCGGCACGCAGTACTCGCAGCCGGTGCAGGGGATCGCGATGCTGCTGTTGATGATGTCGACCGCCTTCGCGATCAGTGCCTTCTCCTCGTCGTTCACCGGCACAAAGTCCGTCATGAACGCGGTGTTGTCCAGCACCTGCTCCAGCGTGCTCATGCCGCTCAAGACCTTGAACACGCCGTCCAGGCTCGCGACATAGCGGATCGCCCACGACGGGATCGAGGCGTCCGGGGCATAGTCCTTGAAGAGGCGCTCCGCCTCCTCCGGGATCTTCGCGAGCGTGCCGCCCTTCACCGGCTCCATGACGATCACCGGCTTGCCGTGTTTCACCGCCGTCTCATAGCATTTCCGCGACTGAATCGCGTTGCTCTCCCAGTCCAGATAGTTGATCTGCAGCTGCACGTACTCAAATTCCGGATGCTCGGTCAGCACCCTGTCCAGAAGGTCCGGGGTGTCATGGAAGGAAAAGCCGATGTGTTTCACGAGCCCCTGCGCCTTCTTCTCCTGCAGCCAGCGGAAACAGTCGAGTTTCTCGAAAGTCTCCAGGCTGTGGGAGTTCACATCGTGCAGCCAGTAGTAGTCAAAAAATGTGACGCCCGTCTTCTCCATCTGCGCCTGAAAAATTCTGTCCCGGTCTTCCTTCGTCTTGACAAACTCCGCGTGCAGCTTTGTCGTCAGCGTGAACCGATCCCGCGGATAACGGTCGACCAGCGCCTCCTTCGCGGCGTTCTCGCTCTTGAACCCGCAGTACATCCACGCGGTGTCGAAGTAGGTGAACCCTCTCTCGATAAAGGCGTCCACCATCTCCTTCACGCGCTCGATGTCGATCTTCGACGGATCGTTCGGGTCGAGCGACGGCAGCCGCATCAGCCCGAACCCCAGTTTCTTTGTCCATGTCTCAGCCATACTGTCCTCTCCTCTCCTTTTTTGTATTTCAATCAGCTTTATCAGCTTTTCCAAATGCGGATCAGCACCCCGTCTTCCGTCCCGTCCACCGTGCCGCGCAGCGCGGCGTCCTCCATCCAGCGCAGGGAGACGCTGTCCGTGACGATCGTCGGCACAGTGCGCATCGCGCCGTCGACCTCCGTGCCGTTGTTCTCTATGAACAGTCTGCAGGGCTCACCTCTGTCATCCACGCCCTCCAGCATATAGCGCGCGGAGAGCGCCGCGGGCGCCCTCTCTTTGTACGTCTGGGTGTCGATTCCGCCCGGAAGGATCCGCCCCTGAAAATACGGTCCGTCCGCCGTGCCGGAAAACGCCACCATGCACACGGTTTTCCCCGCGCTCTCCACCTTGTCGCCGCGCTCCACCGTCACATGGACCCGCAGAATCTCATCCATGATTACGCCTCTTTTCTTTTGCTGTGAAATTATCTCGTTCAACCCACGGGGATCCGCAGCACCTGCCCGACCAGGATCGTATCGCTGGTCAGCCCGTTCGCCTGTTTGATCGCCTGTACCGTCGTCCCGTAGCGTCTTGCGATCTTCCAGAGCGAATCGCCTGCCTGCACCGTGTATGGGATCGTGTCCGTGCCTGGTCCGGGCGAGGGAACATTCTCCCCGATGCCCAGATAGTGGTCGTACAGCGCCTTCCATGTCCGTGCACCGACGATCCCGTCCTGTACGAGCCCCATCTGGCGCTGAAATGCAAGCACCGAGCGCCTGGTCTCACTGCCGAAGATGCCGTCCTGCGCCGGAGCCGGGACGCCCGGATAGTACTGCGCGATCACATTCAGCAGATATTGCAGCGTCACCACGTCCTGTCCGCGTGAACCCTGCCGCAGAACCGAACCGGGCGGAACCGTCCCGATCCCGAGGCTCGTTCCCTCGCTGTCCAGCTCCGCCAGCCTCGTCACCGCCGTGTAGATATTCGACAGCTTATACCAGGTCGCCTTCCCCACAATGCCGTCGGGGATCAAATCGAAAATGCTCTGGAACTTCTGCGCCGCCGCGCGCGTTCTCTCGCCGAAGATGCCCGCCGGGTCCGTGATCGCCGGAATCGCCGGGTAATTGCGCCGAACCCGCGCAAGCCAGGTCTGCACCGTCTGGACGTCCAGCCCGCTGCTCCCGACGCGCAGCGCCGTCCCCGGATAGGACGTCAAAGCGTTCGTGACAATGTTCGTCCGCGCGATCTCGATGTCGTCCGGGTAATAATATCGCAGAATCTGCAGCGCCGAGTACCCCTGATTCGCAAGCGTCACGCTCCCCCACTGGGACATTCCCCTGCAGGTGGTCGTCGTCCCGTTGCAGAAAGATGTGAAATAAGGCGCGTTCTGTCCCCGCCTGCGGACATACTCCCCGTACAGCTCGTCGACCACGCCGCTGATCGAATCGTAGATCGGACGCCCCGGCACGTAATACTGGTCGTACGCCGTGCTGTTCGTGATGTCAAACAGATAGCCGCGGCTCCGATACCACTCCGTGTAGACGCGGTTCAGCGCAAAGCTCATGATCGCGTAGATGTTCGCCTTCAGCGCCTCCCGATGCCAGGTCGGATAGATCTCGCTGCTCGCGACATTCTTCACGTAATCCAGAAAGGGCACCTGCACGTCCGCCGCCGGCGCGTCCGGCGCGCCCAGGTGCACGGTGATCGGGTTGGGGATCACCACCTGGCGCAGCACGATCGGCGCCACAAGCGTCTCTCCCTGCTCCGTCTCCTGCCCCCGCGCCTGATCGCGCCCGTCCGCGGACGCAACGGCGGGCGCTCCGACGTCAAGCTCCTCCATCGTCTGGGAATAGCGCTGCTCCCCGAGCGGCGTGAGCGCGACCGGCAGCAGCGCCGTCTGCCCGTCAAAGATCGGGATCTCCTCCACCGAGACCGGTTCAAAGCCCTCCGCATCCGCGAACACGCCATACTCCGCGTAAGGCTTTCCGACATAGCCGGGATCCTGCGAATAACTCCCATCCAGCGTCTCCAGCGAGACCTTCTGCGTCTCTCCGCTCTCGTCTGTGACAAGGCGTTCGAGGACATTCCCCTCGTCGTCCAGCACCCATACCCGGGCTCCCTCAAGCGGGACAGCGCCCCGCGCGGTCCTCGTCTGTACCTGCAAATATCCGATAGCCATATAATCCCTGTTCCCCATTTTTGCTCATTCTATCATATGCAGGGAAAGCGGGATCTGACAGCATCAAAGCCTGTATCGCCCGAATCAGAACTCTTCCGTCTCCGGTTCGTCCGCCAGGGCGTCGTCGGATTCCTGCGGCTGCGTCGTCCCCGCAGATCCCTGTGACGTCTGCGCCGTCTCCGCGGAATCCTGCGCGGACTGCATCATCCCCGTGACGAGCCCCGTGATCTGTGCGAGGAACTTATCTGGAACGCCCGCCTTCCGGCAGTTCTCGAGGATCGTCTCCGGGTTGATCTCCGATACATACTTCTGCAGGTCCTCCTGATCGTTCGCGTCGTACAGGGCGCCGTCCCCGGCGCTGTCTGCGCTCAGCAGATCCGCCCCCTCGCCCTCCGTCAGGTGCAGCGCCGCGAGCATTTCGTCATCCATCGTCAGGCTCAGGGAGAGCCGGTCGACCTTCTCCTGCGCTCTCCGCTCAACATCCGCGGTCAGCGCAATCCCTCCAAGCGGGGACTGCCCCTGCGAACCGTCCGTCTGCTCCGCCGCGTATGTGAATTTGTAAGTGCCGTCCAGATCGCCCGGCGCGGCGTTCACATCGTAATCGCTCACCTCGACCTCATATTGGAGCTGTCCGTCCTGCGTCACCATATACGTCCCGTTCAGCCTGCCGTCCGAGACCGTGCCGACTCCCGAGAGGGCAAAATCCGTGTCCACAGACTGACCCTCCGTGGTGCAGTACAGGCGAAACGCCGCCTGGTCGCCCTGCTCAGTGCCAAGCCAGCCGAACTGCATCGTTTTTTCGCCGCCTGAGACCAACGCAAACTCCCGTCCCGCGCAGCTGCCTTCCGCGTCCAGCCAGACCTTCGACGAAAAGTAGTTCTGCTCGCCGTACCTTCCCGGCTCCGGCATGTCTTCTTCCATGTCGCGGATCGCATTGTCCATCGCCTTTTGATATTCCTCATAGAGATCCGTCTGCGAGGAGAAGTCCCCCAGATCCTCGATCATCTCCTTCAGCTGCGCGTCGTCCCTCGCCTGTTTCGCCATGCCCAGCACGACAGGAGTCAGGTCGTCCGCGTAAAGGCGTCCTTCCTCCACGGTGAAATTCTCCTCGACACTCTCTATCCGCTCTGTCTTCTCCTCCGAGTCGACGTCCGTTATGCCGTCGAGCAGCATGTCCCCATAGCGTTTCAAAAGCTCCGCAAGCTCGGCTCCGTCCGGCGCGAGCTCCTGCAGATATTCCGGGTTCAGCACATCCTTCAGGCGCTGCCACTGCTGCTTTGCCTCTCCCGTGTCAAACTCGAACGGCGCGCCCAGATAGCTCTCGCTGAGCTCCGGCACGCGGAGTCTGACCGCGTCGCTCCCGAAATCGATCGGCAGCTCCAGCCTGGCGAGCACAACGTCGTTCAGGCAAAGCCCGAGCGCGACGTCGACCACGCCGCCCTCCTGTCGGTCCGCGGCAGCGCGAATCGCGATGCTGTCCAGCCAGGAAAAGTCCATCGGCTCCCCGTCCTGCGTCGTGAAGATCCTGCCCGCCATCGCGCGCACCATATCCCCGAACTCGAGCTTGAGCTCCCCGGAGGAGGCATCGCCCTCCTGCGATTCCGCCACCGCCTGATCCCACATCGCTCCATAGGCGTCCGCGAACGACGTCCAGTTTTCACGTTCCATATCCACATAAGCCGCGGAGGCGGTCATCGGAAAGACCGTCGCGACGGCAAGCATGCCCGCGGCAAGCAGCGCCGTCCTCTTTTTGAATCCTGTTCTCATGTCTTATTCCCCTTTCATTAAAATCATGCCAGCCGGAGCGTGTTCCCGGGATAGCTATGTGTGAGACCGGACACCTCCGATACGGACAAACCGCACTCCTCCCCGGAACTGACATGATATGTTCATTATAAAATTGTACAGCGGAAAATGCAAGCGGCAAAAAACATTCTGAATTTGCCCGGGAGACACTTCCCTTTTGCCGGAAAAGGGGATATAATATGATTTATTCCTGTGATGTGAGTAAGCGGAAAGGAATCTGCCATGGACAGCAAATACATTAAATTCAAAAAGACAGCGCTCGACGACGACGCGATGATCTATCAGCGCTCCAAGGATACAGTCACAAAGGAAGAGATTAAGAGTCTTCCGTTCCGGCAGCGCCTGGGCTATTACAAGGATTATTATCTGAAGATCACGCTTGTGGTGATCGCCGCGGCGGTGCTCATCTTCTCCATTCTGAACACGACCGTTTTCAACCGTTCCGAGTGCCGTCTCTCCCTCTGTTTCCTGAACGGCGCCCTGCCGGCGCAGAGTGACGAGATGGACCTTTTCTTCGAGGAAGAGATCGGTCTGGAGAGCAAGAACGATTTCATGCGCTCCGACACGTACGCGCTGGACAATTATCAGATGGACATGGCATACAAGACGCGGCTCATGGCGGGCGCGATCGACCTGATCATATGCCCTTACGATCTGTTTCTGGAACAGTCCGAACAGGGCTTATTCTGCGACCTGCGGGAATATCTGCCGGAGGATATGTACGCTCAGCTCTCGGATCTGCTGCTGGAAAACAAGGTGGCGGAGACCGACGATTTGGGCGAGACAGTCTCCTATTCAGAGCCAATCCCGATGGGGATCGATCTGTCCGACAGCAGTTTTTACCAGCAATACGGCGGCGCGATCGAAGACCCCGTGCTCTGCGCCGCGTGGCGTCCGGAGAACCACGGGAACGCGCTCAAGGCGATCGCCTACTTCACGGGGATCGATATTTCCCTCGCCGAGACAGAGAGCGAGACTGAGGACCTCACTTCATAAGCTTTTGGATCGTCCCGCAGAGCTCGTCCACGGCTTCGTGCCTGCCGTCCTGAATGTCCTGGACGACACAGGACTTGATGTGGTTCGACAGCAGCGCCTTGTTAAAGCTGTTCAGCGCGGACTGCACCGCCATCACCTGCGTCAGAATGTCCACACAGTAGCGGTCCTCCTCCACCATTCCCTGAATGCCCCGGATCTGTCCCTCGATGCGTTTCAGACGGTTCATAAGATTCCGGTATTCCTTGTCGTCGCGGTGTTTCATCCGGCAGCCGCATTCGCACGTTTCGGTATGTTCTGTTTTTCCCGATTTCTGTTTCTTCTCTTCCATAGTTTCTCCGACACCTGCCCATTCTTCCGTCATTTTCTGCATCAAGCTTAACACAAGCGGATTCCGCCGTCAACCTGCGCGCTCGCTTTTGCCTGTTTACATTCCGGCAATTTTCGATTATACTCATGTATCATGAAATCGGAAAGGAACATCGGCTATGAACTATATCGACCTGCACGTCCACTCCAATTGCTCGGACGGGACGATCACGCCGCGGGAGCTCGTGGCGCTCGCCGCCAGACGCGGTCTGTCCGCCTTTGCGCTGACCGACCACGACAACACCGCGGGAGTCGCGGAGGCGCTCTTGGCGGCAGACAGCTGCGGAGTCGAGGTGATCCCCGGCGTTGAATTCTCCACGGAATACCTCGGCATGGACATCCACATTGTCGGGCTGGAATTCGAGCTGGAAAACCCGGACTTCCAGCAAAAGGTCGCCGAATACCGCGACGAGCGGCTCTTCCGCAACCGAAAGATGATCGACCGCATGGCGGCGGACGGCATCGACATCAGCTGGGAAAAGATGGAGCAGTCTTTCGGAGCGATCGCGTGGACACGCGCGCATTTCGGGCGTTATCTGCTCGACCACGGATATGTGAAGGACATCAGCGAGGCGTTTGGCACATATATCGGCGAGGACTGTAAATATTTTGTCCCGCGCGAAAAGAGCACGCCCTCCGACGCGGTCCGACTCATCCGCAAATACGGCGGAATCCCGGTTCTGGCGCATCCGTTTCAGTACCATCTGTCCCGCGAGCAGCTCGAGGAGCTGATCCGCGGGCTGAAAGACGCCGGGCTCGTCGGGATGGAGGTCTACTATTCCACCTACAGCGAGGAGCAGAGCGCGGATCTGCTCGCGCTTGCCAGAAAATACGACCTGGCGCCCTCGGGCGGGTCGGATTTCCACGGTTCCAACAAGCCTTCCATCTCGCTGGGCACAGGGATCGACGACAACCTGCGGATCCCCTACTCCGTCCTGGACGGGCTGCGCGCAAAACGGAAGGAGATGTCCGCTCATGCAGACAAACAGAGATAAAAAAATACTGTTCACGGATCTGGACGGAACGCTCCTGAACGATGAGAAACAGATCTCCGCGGGCAATCAGGCTGCCATCGACGAGGCGCTTGCCAAGGGTCACGCGATCGTGATCTCCACGGGACGCTCCCTGCCGAGCGCGCTTTCGCTTGCCGAACGTCTCGGCTTTTCCGGGGAAGGCTGCTATGTCATTGCCTGGAACGGCGGCGAGATCTATGACCTGTACCGCCGGAAGACCATCTGCAGCAGGACGCTGCCCCGCGCTCTGGCGCGACCGCTGTTTGACATGGCTGCCGCGCGGGAGATCCATATCCAGACCTACGACCGCACGCATGTGCTCTCCGAGCACGATAACCAGATGCTCCGCGACTATGAGCATTTCACGGGGCATCATTACCGTGTTGTCGCGGATATCGCGCGCGAGCTGACCGTGGATCCCCACAAGCTCCTCGCGATCTGCTACGACTCCCACGAGCGGCTGGAAACGTTCCGCCAGGAGGCGCTGTCGCTCTACCCGGATCTCATTTCAAGTTTCTTTTCCAGCGACACCTATCTGGAGATCGTGCCGAAGGACGTCTCCAAAGGCTCCGCGATCCGCTGGATGTGCGCTCACATGGAGATTCCGCTTGAGAACTCCATCGCCGCCGGAGACGCCCCAAACGACATCTCCATGCTGGAGGCTGCGCACATCGGCGCTGTCATGCGAAACGCTCTTCCGGGCGTCGCCGAACATGGCGATTACGTCACACAGTCTGACAACAACCATGACGGTCTCGCCGAGATCATACGTCGATTCATGCTCTGAGCACATTTGCCCTGTTTTCTGTTTATGCCTGAATCTCCTGTGCTTTATCCGTGAGCGTCGCGATCTGCGGATACCTCGCGTTTCTGTTTTCTGGCGATACCGACAAAAATGCTCCCCTCCCGGCGGCAGGTCTCCAATGTTTCCTGCCCTCCCGGAAGGGGAGCATACTGTTTATTTCACTTATTTCACAGATTCCGTCATCCTGTCAGTGATGCCGTATTCCCGCCGCGGCGATCATGCCCCACTTGGGAATCTCATGCCGCATTCAGGAATTTCACGCCTCACTCAGGAATTTTTTCTTCTGCGGAGGAACGCGCCCAGGAGCAGAAGGAAGATCAGGCAGGATGCGCCCGCGAGGACCGCCATCCTCACGATCGGCGTCTCGTCTCCGGTCTTCACCGCCTCCGCCGGTGTCAGCACCCGGAAGGTCACTGTTCTGGTATCGGAGGTGCCGTCTGCCACCCAGTTGTTCCCGTCGTACACTTCTTTGTTGTAGTTCACCTTCAGCGTATAGTCGCCGCGCGCCTTGATCGACATCGAAGTCGTGTACGGCGACGCCTGCCAGGAGCCTGTCACATTGCCGATCTGGTAGCCGGTCGGAAGATAACGGTAATCGCCCGGGTTCGGATTGGTATTGTCCATTCCCGCGCCCGCCGCCGTGAAACGTATCGTGCTGTCCGTGATATACTCCCCGCCCGCTACGAGCTCCTGAATCTGATTGTTCTCCGGGGACGGACCGTCCTTGTAGGTCGCGCTGACCGTCACGTCACGCGCCGGCATCGTGAAGGTCGTCTTCCATCTGGAGGCGTCCGCGAAGGATACCTTTCCTTCGACCTTCTCCCACTGGTTGAACTCTCTGCCGCTTGACGGATAGTTGGAGTAGACTGTCACTTCGTCGCCCATGTAATAGACATTCTCATCGGAATATCCGTTCTGGACCGTCACATGGTACTCTTTCATCTTGTAGTTTGCCGTCACCGTCACTTCCGCCATCGGCATCGCGAAGGTCGTCGTCGCGCTGTAGGCGCTCTGCAGGGAAACGTTTCCGGTATCTACCGTCCAGTAATCGAATTCCATTCCCTTCGGCGCCTCGCCCGCCGTGAGCGTGACGACCACGCCTGCCGCCGCTTTCGCGTAGTTAGCGGTTCCGCTGTTGACTCTGATCTGGTACTCGATCGGTATATAATTCGCTGTGATCGCGATGGACGCCACTCCTGCCGCCGCATCCGCGCCCGGCAGCGTGAAGACCGTAGACGCCGCGTTTACATCTCCGAATGCTCCGACTGCCTCCGCCGTTCCGTTCTTCGTCGCCGTCCATCCGGCAAACTGCTGCCCCGCCGGAACCGCAGCGGTGACCGTGAGCGCCGTGCCCGGATCATAGATGCCGCTTGCCACTGCGCCAGTCGCGTCCGTGATCGAACCGCCCGCGATGCTCGTCGTGATCTTCGGCTGCGGAGTCTCGGTAGGCGCCTCGGTGGGTGCCTCCGTAGGAGCCTCGGTGGGCGCCTCCGTGGGTGCCTCCGTAGGAGCCTCCGTGGAGCTCCCTTCCTCCCCGTAAGCCGGAATATCGAGCGTCTGTCCCTCCGGCAGATTGAGCTCCGTCTGCGCCGGATCAGTCTCCGCCGGAACCTCGGTAGGAGCCTCCGTCTGTACCGGCTCTGTCTCGGTAGGAGCCTCCGTCTGCACCGGCTCCGTCTCGGTCGGAGTCTCTGTCTGTATCGGCTCCGTCT
>CANQYP010000015.1 GCA_947628045.1 uncultured Lachnospiraceae bacterium
AACTCTTAATTGTCTTGCCGTCTCTTTATTGAAGTGGCCATGGGAAGCGGTCTGTAAGAGATGGCTAAGGTGAGTCATATGCATGGAAGCAATCTCCTTTGGCGTAGGCGCCTCTTTCAGAAGCGCATAGACAGACTTTTGATGCAGACCGGACTTGAAGAAATACTGCAGCTCCGGGAACGCCTGGTCCACATAAGAAGTCAGCTGGATTTTTAGCCGGGTCCGCTGTTTCAGGGACTTCTGGCGGAAGCGCTCAAGCGTTTTGAGATCCATGATATCGAGGTCATAGAAGGATAAGAAACGGTAGGATCTCTGCATCATTAAGGTTTCAGCGATTACGATGGTGTCGACTTTGTCAGTCTTCGTCTTGCGGATATGATCCTTTCGCCTTGACGAAGTCTGAATAGGGTTGAATACACACACTTTGTAATCGTTGGCAACAAGGTACCGGACAAGGTTGTCGCCATAGTGTGCCATCGATTCAAGACCGATGATCATGCTTTCCGGAGCGTAGTCAGAGAGCTCGGAGAGAAACATTTTGAAACCATCAGCGTCATTTGAGAATTGAAACGGCTCAGTAAGTACTACACCATCAGAAGATAGGACAGCGGCATAGTGGTTGAGTTTGGCAATGCCAATGCCAACGTAGATCATTGAGGAACACCTCCCTTTCCTAAAGTCTGATACCGAGATACCCGCCTACGGTTATCCGCATGTAGACTTGATAGAAATAAGTACTCCGGGCTGTAAAGGCAGCCACTGGGCAACATCCAGCTTATAAACAATTCAGATAAAGGAAGCGGCAATACACTCCAGTCAAGTAGTCAAAGCTACAGGACATCAATAAAAAGTCCACAGTATCTGAATTGTATTAAACCACAATATCAATAAATAAAAAGAAAGGAAAAGTGGTGTGTTCGGTTACGAATACATCATACAAGGTTATTATGAAACTTCTTCGTATCACTGCAGGGACTGCTGCTGTTTAAGGAGAAATCTGATAAAAGCTTTTATGTGCAGCAGAGAATAGCGGAAGAACATAAGAAACTTCAGCAATACGGATCCTGGACTTACGCCGTGAAAAATTTAAACTCAGCAAAATATATGAACACAAGGTTGATGTTATCAATATAATTACTGCGCCTGAAATAGAAATGTTAATCATATTTCGTGAGGACAAGTATAAAGATTTTAAGAAATCCGGAAAGAAACCGAGCGATTTCTGCAAGGAGGACCTCAAGATGCCGGATGTGAAGAGTTATGAATTTGTTAAGAGTTATTTTGCAGACCCGATGGTGCTTGTGGACGCTATAAAGAAGTACCATGAGACAGTGAAGGTGAGGAAAGGAGAGTATACGTTGCTGGATATACTTAGATAAAGGAGAGTATATATTTGTTAATGTTTTTCAAAAAATGCGATCGGAATACAAAAGAGAGGGTAGAAAAGTGTGGGACATTAATGAACTTATAGGCATTGTAAAAGGAATTAATTTTGACGGAATTATAAACGAAAAGGAAGTTATGCGTCTTCAAGCATGGGTAGATAAGCATAGAAACTTGGTTTATGAGCAACAATATGCGGAACTTATTTCAATAGTGGATGCCGCGTTGGAAGATCAAATTATTGATAATGAGGAGAGAGACACTCTGCTGAAATATTGTGAAAAAGTACTTAGCAATACGTTTGATGAGACAGCTAAAATATATGAGCTTAATGGCATCATTGAAGGGATTATATGTGATGGAGAGATTAATGAAAAAGAAATTTATAGATTGAGCGAGTGGATGAAAGAGAACCGTAACATCATACAGGATCATAAACCAACAGAATCATTGTGTAAAATGATTGATAGTATTTTGGCGGATGGTATTGTTACTGAAAAAGAACGAGAACAATTGCTTGAAATGCTATCTGCTAGAATTGCTGGTTCGCAATTCGAAACAAAATTAGAATATTTAAAAAAGCAAGTAAAGGAAAAGAAAAATATTGGCATTGATCTTATTGATATTTTGGATAATGAAAATGCGATAGAGGAAATCCATAGACGCGCAGAAGTACAGTTAAAAAAGGCATACGCATCGTATACAGGGGTATTTTTAGAGGATCAGGAAATTGTTTTTATTTCATTGGTTCTTATAGCTATGCTGCATTATGATGGAAACTATTATGCTTATGTAAGAACCACATATTCAGATTTATTTAAACAGTGCGTCTCAGAACAAAGAATAGAAGGATTGATCCGTACCATACTGAATCGATTCCGCTCAAGAGAGGATAGAGATAGCAAAGCGCGTATTATTAATGTTGCTTTATCTAATGCTATTGTCCCTAGACATTTTTTAAGATCCTTTTTTGAATTTATATTTGATATCTATAAATTGAATTTTGAATATGACTTATCAGATGATTTGTCAGGGGATTTCAGATTTGTATATGAAGGACTAAGAAACAATATGCTTTCTGATACTGACGAAGTTAAGGTGAATGTAACCAGAAAAACATATAAATTAATAAAAACAACGAAAGAGCTTATTGCTAACGAAAAAAATATAGATGCAGTGATCAAACTCAGCATTATTATTGTTAAGCTAATAGATAAGAAAATATGGGATAAAGAGACGGTTATTTTTAATCCATATCTTAGGCGGGGATATGAAGAGTGGGTTGAGACGTTAAGAGAGGAAAAGGGAAATATCCAAAAGAGGACAACGTCAGGATTTCATTCAAGATGGGAACCTAAATTTATTTTACAACAAAATGAAGTTTTTCTAGTGCCGCCTGTTCATAGGATAAAGGCTAAATACAATTATTGTGATATTAAAGTTGTTGTGAAACACGATAACAAGGTAATTTATATAAATACAAGGCCGGATATCAGAGAAATAATTGGAGGGTATCAAGTAATTGTAGACCAGATAAAATTGAATAAGCCGATTGGTAAGATTGTTTATCAACTTTGGGCCGAAAATGAAATAATCTATAACAGCGGAGAAAAACTATACAAACCATTCATCGTTTTTGATGAACAGGGCAATGAGATAAGAAATAATACTGATTATTCTGGCACAGCAATTTTTTGTATTTCCAGTGAAGATTTCAATTTTAAACCATATTTTACGACAGAGAATTACTCTTTGATATCTCAAAATGTAAAAATGGGCGAAACGTGTATAATTGGTGAAAAAGTATTTAGTTTTTCGTCTATGACAAAATCGGGAGTAATAGGAGAAAAATGGGATAACTACGGAATAAATGAAATAGAACAAGATGTATATTTGGAAGTATTTAAAAATGTGAAGTACTTTGTATTTGAAGTGAAATCTGAAATAAATAAAATTGTCATTTTTATAGATGGGAAAATACAGAAATTCGATGATAAAAAATGCAATATTACTGAGAGTAAGGGCGCAAAAAAGTATATCATTGCGTTGGAGGATATAAAAGACGGTATACATAAAATAGAGGTATTTGCATGGGATGCAGGAGTAAAGAATAAAATATTGGGCCCATATAGATTTGCAGTAGATAAAGATTTGGAACATGAACTGCTAAAGTTAAATGATGATACGTACTTCGTTTCGGTACATTCTGGATTGCTTGAGTCTCCTGTTATGCGAGAAATTCAAATTAAAGAATATGACGAGAATAGCATATCTTTTGAATACCAAGGGAGAATGTATGGCTATCAGATTCCGTTTGATTTTGAGGCTTACAGAGTAAGCGGACAAGCATGGATGCCTCTTAAAGAGGACATATGGGTAGGAGACATTCGTCAGGATAGCATTCTTGACATCTTCGGGACAGAAATTGATGAGTTGCAGGTATATGGGAACAATGGTGAGTGTATTACCGAGACTCTCAAGCTGAAAAGCCGAGGAGTGTATAAGCAAGTTCCAGTAGGTTTTTTAGTTTCGTACAAAATGACATATGACTATGTTGTTTTGGTTTTCTTGAAAGATGGGCAAAAACAAAAAGGTATATTTTGCTATAACAGATGCATTTTGAATGGGGAGAAGACTGAGATTAAATATAACCCGTTACTTCATAGCCTCGATATATTTACAACATATTACGGGAAAGGCAATGTATATGTTTCTATCACAGATAGATATGGTAAAGAAGTATACCGAAGTCAGTTCCTTGCGAAAGGGAAATCCGAAAATATATATAATTTAATGTCTTTTGAAAACTATACCGTCTCCTTTTATGAAAAGGAAAAAGGGCTGAGCCTTAGGAAAGACCATTTATTAAAATCATATAATACAATTTTTTATGCCAGAGAGGATTTTGTTGGTCGTTCTTTTAAAATTGTCGAGGTACAGTTTGATCAGGTTGTTAAAGGTGATTTTTTAAGAAAAAGCTATTATTTCAATAAGGTATATGTTCGTTTTCTTAAACAAGTAGATGGGAGCATAGACTTATTCAAGGGTGAAATTTATGTACAAACACGCAACGGTATCTTTAGATTATATAATATAAATCCTGTAGACATTGAGATCTGTAGTGACGTAATTGATGGAACGATGGAGCTTTCAATAACGAAAGAAAGAGATGGATTATTGCTTGATTTTGAACACCATGGAATAATGAATACAACATCCTCTGATAAAGCAATAGACATTTTCTCGTATACAATAGATATGGATGGAGGAAAAGCACTTTGAGCAGACTGAGCCCAGTGGAAAAATCGAGATATATCAATGACAGATACAAAGAGTATCTTAGATCATCTTTTGAATTTGATTCAGGAGATTTGCAACATCTATTCGAAAAACAGCTTTCAGAAGAAGATTTATTTAAAGGCCCTTATGTTGATCTGATCCTTCCGTTTCAAAGAGGGAAAAGTATTCATGCCTTAATTGAAGAGGGTGTAGTCTGCCGATCTTTTGCAAAGCTCGGAGATACAGATTTTGAAAGACCCTTGTATTCCCACCAAGAGGAGGCAATTCGTAGAATAAAAAACGGAAGAAATGCAATTATTACAACGGGTACAGGTTCTGGAAAAACAGAAAGTTTTCTCTATCCTATTTTGAATGAACTTCTGAGCGATGTTGAGAAGGGTAACCGGGAAGTGGGAATCCGTGCCATATTTTTATATCCTATGAATGCGTTGGTAAATGATCAGATTGATCGCGTTCGGCGAATGCTGGTGAAATGTCCGGATATTACATATGGTTTTTTTACGGGAGACACTAAGGAAAGTGTTCCTAAAAATTATAGAGAAACATATGGGGAGGAAAATAATATTTTCATACCTGAAAATGAGCTTGTTTCAAGAGAAGAAATTAGAAACCGGCCACCGCATTTACTGTTCACGAATTACTCGATGCTGGAGTATTTGCTCATCAGACCTAACGATTATGCAGTCTTTGAACCAGACAGACTTAATAATTGGAAATACGTGGTGCTTGATGAAGCTCATACATATTATGGATCGTTGGGTATTGAGCTTTCTCTTTTATTGAGAAGGCTTACTGGCCTTGCAGTGAAAAAACCAAGATTCATTTTGACAAGTGCAACTTTAGGACAACAGGGGAAATCCGAGAATGACATAATTCATTTTGCAAATAATCTTACATCTGCTCAGTTTAATGTAGAGGATATTATTTTTGCTAAAAGAATTCCGCTGGATAGCAACGCTATGAACTATGTGGTTAAGGCTGAGGACTATTCTAAACTAAAATGTATGGGAGATGATGCTTATGCGGTAAAGCAAATTTCTTCGGTATATAAGCCGGTAAATGGAAATGATATAAAGGAAATCCTATATGAATTACTGATCTCAGATAAGAATGTATACAGGTTATATGAAATATTAAAAAGTAAAAGCAGGGATTTCAATGCTATACTGGATGAATTTGGGGGAACGATTACAGCAAAACACTTGGTAGATTTAATCGATTTGATAAATAAAGCTGAAAAAAATGGGATCGGTATTTTTGACTTAAAGTACCATTCATTTGTACGCCCTTTATCAGGAGCTTATGTTACATTAGGGAAAGAACCTCGATTAAGTCTTACAAAGACAAATTCAATCGACGGATTGAAAGCATTCGAGATAGGAAACTGCCGGTATTGTAATTCTCCCTATATTATTGGGAAAATAATACATAATGATACAGACAATCTGGACTATTTGCTTCAAAATAAAGAGGTAGATATTTACGAAAATTATGGAAATAATGAGTTTGTCAGTTTGGACTATTTCTTATTAAAGAATGAAATTAATGAAGAAGAAGTAGATTATGGTATTTTGAACGAGTATAAAGTTTGTGCAAAATGCGGAAGTATTTACCCTGCCCGAAATTTGAACGCAAAGAAGTGCAATTGTGGGGAAGTGGCACATTTTTCCATATATAAAGTTGAGCAATCCGGCACTGATAAGAGCGAAAAATCATTTAATAATATTAATCAATGCCCATGTTGCGGACACAAGGGAAGAAGCGGTGTAGTAAAAAGTCTGAATCTTGGCAAAGATGAAGGAACTGCGCTTATTGCACAAATTCTTCTTGAAGCGATGGATGAAGAAGATTATGAGGAGAAAAAAACGGGGAAACTTACTCTTAAGTTAAGGCCAGGCGCGGATCGTAAAAAAGAAAATGTAAAAGTAAAGCAATTTTTATCGTTTTCAGATAGCAGACAGCAGGCAAGCTTTTTCGCGGCATTTCTCGATGCTAATCATGAAAGAATATTGCGAAAAAGACTTATATGGAAAGTTATAGAAGATTATGGATATCAGCAAATTGCTGTAAACGAGATGGCAGCAGTGCTTACCTCAATGATCAAGGAGAGAAATCTGTTTTCAGATGAATTAGATGCCCATAAAAATGCCTGGATAGCAATTATGGTAGATTTGCTTAAAGTGGATGGTGCGTATGATGGTGAAAGTCTGGGATTATACTATTTTGATCTAGATCTTTCTGATATTATGGGCCGTATTGCTGAAGACGATGTAAATGAAGAGCTCGGTCAATATGGCATAACCAAAACTGATCTTGCCACTATTATGCAGGTTGTGTTTGGCGTATTTAAAATTACCCCTGCAATTAATTATGACAAGTCCACACTTTCTCCGGAAGAAAAAATGGAGGCTTTGGAGTATAGAAGATTTGATAATTATGTGATGTATAATTGCCCTAAAACATTGCAAAATATTCGAAGCTTTGTTCCGATCAAAGGTCAGGATAATGCAGTTGTGCGTTATATTCAGCGTGTGTCAAACTGCAATGGAGAAACTGCAAAGAACATTTTAGATATTATTTTCAATGGTATAGCGGTTGAAGGCGATCTTTTCAGAAAGCACATTAGTAAAGAAGCATATCAGATAGATGCAGGCAAATATATCATAAAGAATTACAAAACATCAAAATATTTTAGATGTACGAAATGTGGAAGGCTTACTCCGCATAATGTTCATAATATATGTGTTCAGGACAAATGTACGGGAACACTTGTTGAAGTTAATCCAGACGAGGTACTGGCAACAAACTATTATAGAAATCAGTATAAAACAAAAAAAATAGAACGTATTGTCGTCAAAGAGCATACGGCACAGTTAGACAGAAAAAAAGCAAAGCAGTATCAACAAGATTTCAAAAACAAAAAAATTAACATATTGAGTTGTTCTACGACATTCGAAATGGGGGTAGATATCGGCGGGTTAGAGACGGTTTTTATGAGAAATGTTCCCCCATCTCCGGCAAACTATGTCCAAAGAGCAGGTCGTGCAGGTCGGAGGAAGGATAGTGCAGCATATATACTTACTTACTGTGGTACAAGTTCTCATGACTACACCTATTTTTGTGAGCCTGAAAAAATGATATCTGGGGTAATCAATCCACCGTATTTTGATGTAATAAATCATAAGATTATTCTACGCCATCTGATGGCTATGTGTCTTGGGCACTTCTTTAGAGAGTATCCTGGATATTTTAAAAGTATAGCTGATTTGGTGTTTAGCGATGGAATTGAGGATTTTAAAAAATATATTTTAAGTCGTCCGGGAGGTTTAAATAATTATATAAGCGAAAGAGTGCTGCCAGAAGATACATATAGAAGATATCATAATTTTAAATGGGTTCAGGAGATTATTGATAACGATGAGAAATTGAATTACTTTGTGGAAGCTATCAAGGCAATGGATATGGAATTTAAAATCGCAAAAACAGAAGCATTAGCAGAAGAAAAATATCAGGAGGCGGATTATTATACAAAACAAATTGATAAGCTACGAAAAGAAAAAGTTATTGATGAACTTTCAAAGTATTGCGTAATTCCTAAATATGGATTTCCGGTTGACGTGGTAGAATTACAAGTTTATAAAGAAGGGAGGTTAGATGATAATTACGACCTAAACCGAGACCTTAAAGTTGCTATTTCTGAGTATGCACCGGATTCTGAGATCATTGTAGATGGGAAAAAATATACGTCAAAGTATATAACATTGCCTAAAATATCTGAGTTTCCCAGACATTATTTTCGAATGTGCGCTAATTGCAGGAAGATAAACGTATTCCTAAGTACAAGGATAAACAACATTTGTAAATATTGTGGCGATTCATTAGCCTCTGAATTTGCAGAATTCTATATTGAACCGGTTTATGGATTCAAAACAGGCATTACAAAAGAAAGCACGAGAATGAAACCAAAACGATCTTATGCAGGAGAAGTTTCCTACCTTGGTGGGGGTAAAAAAGACGAGAACCATTTGGAAATTGGTAAGACTGTTATAGTTGAGACAAGTTCAAATGATGAATTACTCGTTATAAATAAATCTGATTTCTATATGTGCCCTGTTTGTGGCTACAGTGATATTGCCAAAGGTAAAGTGCAGACACCTACTATTATAAAGAATCATAAGAATTATAGGCAGTATGAGTGTCAGGGCTCAGAGTTGGAGAAGATAAAATTAGGTCACAGCTTTCAAACAGATGTTGCCAGATTTACTATTCCATTGCTTGAAGCACTGGATAAGGAAGATTACGCAAGAGCATTGTCGTTTATGTTTGCATTTCTAGAAGGGATCAGTAATGCCCTTGGCATAGAAAGAAAAGACATAGATGGTGTGTTGGAGTTCAATCTGGATGAACACAGTTATGATATTTTGATTTATGATAACGTTCCGGGTGGAGCCGGACATGTTAAACGACTGGTAAACAAGCAGGCAATTATTGATTCTCTTAAAGAAGCCCATAATAAAGTCTCGCAGGAATGTTGTGACGAGAATACATCTTGCTACAATTGTTTGAGAAATTATTATAATCAGGCGTATCATAGCAAGTTACAGAGAAGATATGCCAGAGACTTTATAGAGTTGTTGCTTCAAGAAATAGGGGAATAAGAGAAAATAAAAGGTTCTTGTTTGTGGTGACGTAAACCCTTATAATAGACACATGGTAAAAAACATAAGAGACAAAGGCGGAGATTCATATGACTGAAAAGAATAATGCAAATATTGGATTTGAAAAACAAATATGGGATGCGGCTTGTGTTTTATGGGGACATATCCCTGCGGCTGATTACCGGAAAGTAATCGTGGGCCTTATTTTCCTGCGCTACATATCCAATGCTTTCGAAAAAAGATATCAGGAGCTTGTTGCCGAAGGCGATGGCTTCGAAGACGATCCGGACGCTTACGAAGAAGAAAATATCTTCTTTGTGCCGGAAAAAGCACGTTGGAGCAGGATTGCCTCTGCCGCGCATACGCCTGAAATCGGGACAGTCATTGATGAGGCGATGCGCGCAATCGAGGATGACAATAAGAAATTAAAGAATGTGCTTCCGAAAAATTATGCCAGTCCGGATCTTGACAAGAGAGTACTTGGCGATGTGGTGGATTTGTTCACAAATATGGACATGGGAGACACAGAGGAAAGTAAGGATCTTCTGGGGAGAACCTACGAATATTGCATTGCACAGTTCGCGGCTTATGAGGGAGTGAAAGGCGGAGAGTTCTACACGCCGGCCAGCATTGTAAAAACGATTGTTGCAGTTCTCCGACCGTTTTCGAATTGTCGGGTATATGACCCTTGCTGTGGATCAGGCGGGATGTTTGTGCAGAGCGCGAAATTCATTCAGGCACATACCGGAAAACGCGGTACGATTGCAGTATATGGACAGGAGTCCAATGCTGACACATGGAAAATGGCAAAGATGAATATGGCTATCCGCGGTATTGACGCTGATTTCGGGCCATATCATGCAGATACATTCTTCAATGATCTGCACCCTACCTTGAAGGCTGATTTCATTATGGCGAATCCGCCATTCAATCTGTCCAACTGGGGACAGGAAAAACTGAAAGAGGACAAGCGTTGGAAATATGGAGTTCCCCCGGCGGGTAATGCGAATTATGCCTGGATTCAGCATATGATTCATCATCTGGCGCCGAACGGGAAAATAGGGCTTGTGCTTGCTAATGGCGCACTTTCTACGCAGTCCAGCGGTGAGGGCGAGATACGTAAAAAAATAATTGAAGATGATTTGGTTGAGGGTATTGTTGCGATGCCAACCCAGCTTTTCTACAGTGTAACTATTCCTGTGACGCTTTGGTTTATTACAAAAAATAAAAAACAAAAGGGTAAAACGCTGTTTATTGACGCTCGCAAGATGGGCTATATGGTAGATCGGAAACATCGAGATCTGGATGATGAAAAAGACATACAGAAAATCGCGGATACGTTTACTGCATTCCAAGATGGAACACTTGAAGATGTGAAAGGTTTCTGTGCGGTTGCCACGCTTGAGGATATAGCAAAGCAGGATTATATTCTCACACCGGGTCGGTATGTTGGTATCGAGGAGCAGGAAGACGATGGAGAGCCATTTGAGGAAAAAATGACTCGGTTGACATCAGAGCTTGCGGGACTGTTCGCAAAATCGCATGAGTTGGAAGAAGAAATTCGAAAGAAATTGGGAGCGATAGGGTATGAAATATAAACTGTCAGAATTTGCTGAATTTAGCCCAAAAGAAACTATATCAAAAGGAACTATTGCCAAAAAGGTTTCTATGGATATATTACGACCATTTTGCCGAGATATACCAACGTTTGTATTAGAAAAATATAATGGCGGTACAAAGTTTAGAAATGGCGATACAATAATGGCACGTATTACTCCTTGCCTAGAAAATGGGAAAACTGCAAAAGTTGATATATTAGAAGAAGGAGAGGTTGGGTTTGGATCTACCGAGTATATTGTTTTTCGCCCGATAGAACAAGTGAGTGATCCTGACTATTTATTTTATTTAATTTGTAGTCCATTTGTCAGAGATTCAGCAATAAAATCTATGGTGGGTTCATCAGGGCGGCAGAGGGTTCAAACAAGCGTGTTAGAACAGCTTGAAATTGACGCACCGGAACTTGAAATACAAAAGCGGATTGGTGGATTGTTGAAATCTATTGACGACAAGATTGAGTTCAACAATGCGATAAACAATAATTTAATGTCAGCTTAGATGTCGATGTCCGAAACATCAAGCTCGCCGGACATCAACTGGGGAAGCAGTGTGTCTCTTATGTTAGTAAGCTTAGAGTTTTCTGCCTGATTAGCCCACATCATTTCAAAAAGTGGGGTGGCTGTTTCTGTAAATAAATCCATTTCTCCTTTTGGGGGTAGAATAATTTCTGTTTTTCGGAAATCAGGAACTGTAAGCTGTTGCTGTGTAGTGCCTGTTCCGTAAATATGGGTATTTCTCAACCAAAGATAAAGATACTTGGGTGATAAAATATCTTTCTGTGGAATTAGGGTAACAAGACGAACTATTGGAGTGTATGGTATATGGCGTAAACAAACGAAACCAATTGTTCCTCTTGCAGACACTGTGACGCTTTCATCATTGATTTTATATTCATTGGTATAACCATAAAGTCCTTCATCGCTGATACCGTTTGAATAGATAGGATAGGGGCAATCCTCTGTTGGTATAGCAGAAACAATTTCGGGTTTATCACTACCTGCACCTATTAGTGATACATCACCAAGGGTGGTTTTTATCCAACCATTAGGTAATGACTCTTGTATTTGAAACCATTTTCTAAAAATCGCCTGCGCGTGCTGCTCTAAATTATTGTTTACTTGCCGAACTGTAAAGGTATGATATACTTATATATAGAACGGAAAGGTAGTACAATTAGATATATAGATATTTTAATTAGGAAGGAGCCAACGTCATGAGAAGTAAAATCCTTACAATAGAAGATATTGTAGATTTGGTTAAACCTATTGCCGAAAAGTATCATGTACAAAAAATATATCTGTTTGGTTCCTATGCCAGAGGTGAAGCGGGTATAGACAGTGACTTGGATTTCTTGGTATATGGTGGAGAAGGGTTCAGGCTTACAATGATATTTGCGCTTGCAGAAGATTTAAGGGAAGCATTGAATAAGAAAGTTGATGTGTTTGAAATTCATGAGATAAATACAGATAGTGAATTTTACAATACAATTATGAAAGAGAGGTTGATTGTGGCGTGAAGTATTCGGATCAGCAGCGTATTCAGAAAATATATGAAAACGCGACGAAACTATATAACTATATTTTAGAGAATAAGCTCAAAAAGGAAGATTTGTTGAGCGAGTTTTCTTTGCAATGGCTTGTCACAACGCCTCTTTATAATATCGGTGAACATGTATATAATCTGTCGAATGAATATAAAGAGGCTCATAGCGAGATTCAGTGGTCAATGATTGCAGGAGTCAGACATCGACTGGTTCATGATTATGATGGAACGAATTGGAGTATCATAGCGGACGTTGTCTTTGAGGAATTGCCGATTTTAATAGGACAATTAGAAGAAATTTTTGCTGAGGAGCGGTAAATCCCTAGTGCAATGGATCCCATAACTCTTATGGGTGGCAAGAGTTAATACCGGGAACTGCCGCCCCATAGTCGTTCTCTTAGAAACCAAAAGGAGAGAATGACTATGAAACAAAAGCTAATGAACGATATTGTTCAAGGAATGCTGCCATTTTTAAACAATGCGCAGATCGAAAGATTGCAAGATGTATTGCTGCATGTGTTTTGGCACTATGAGATCTGTGAAACGACAGGTGAAGAACGCAAGGAAGAACAAGATCTGGTTGCCATGTTTTTGTCTGCAAAAAGAATTGAGGGATGTTCAGAAAAGTCTCTGAAATACTACCAGTCTACTATTCAAGCAATGCTTGATAAGCTGGAAAAAGAAGTAAAAGAGATCGTAACGGAGGATATACGGGCATATTTGACAAATTATCAGAAGGAAAGACATTCGAGTAGAGTAACGATTGATAATATACGTCGTATCCTGTCCTCTTTTTTCTCTTGGCTTGAAGATGAGGACTATATTCTCAAGAGTCCGGTCAGAAGAATACATAAGGTGAAAACAGCGAGCAATATCAAAGAGACTTATTCAGACGAAACCCTTGAGCTTATGAGGGATAGCTGCTCGGAAATAAGAGATTTAGCTATGATTGACTTGCTGGCTTCTACTGGTATGAGAGTCGGGGAAATGGTGCTGCTGAATCGAAAAGATATAGATTTTAACGAGCGTGAATGTATTGTGTTTGGCAAAGGGGATAAAGAACGGATAGTCTATTTTGACGCACGAACGAAATTGCATTTGCAAAGTTACCTTTGTGCAAGAACTGATAGCGATGTTGCTTTGTTTGTGTCACTGAAGGCTCCTCACAGTAGAATGACAATAGGTGGTATTGAGACACGACTTCGAGAGTTAGGAAAACGTTTAGGTGTGTCAAAGGTACACCCACATAAATTTAGAAGAACGCTTGCCACAATGGCGATTGATAAAGGTATGCCAATAGAGCAGCTCCAGCAACTTTTAGGGCACAAGAGGATAGATACAACATTGCAGTATGCGATGGTTAAGCAAAGCAATGTGAAGCTTGCACATAGGAAATACATTGGATAAAGAGGAATTAGTATGGTTTGGGGAGATTACTTAACTTTTGAATATGGAAAACCTGTTGCGGATAAAGATTCTGTGGACGGGGAAGTTCCAGTTTATGGGACAAATGGACAAATTGGAACATCACACCTCCCCGCATTATGTAAAATTCCCTCTTTTATTATTGGGAGGAAAGGTGCATATAGAGGTGTACATTATTCACCAGTTCCATTTTCTGTAATAGATACTGCTTTTTATGCGTTGCCTATTACAGATAAGGTTGATTTGAAGTGGGCATATTACAAATTTTTAACATATGATATTAGTCGAATGGATAGTGGATCAGCAATCCCCTCTACGGATAGATATGAATTGTACAAAATACCAGTAAATCTCCCGGATATGGCAGTGCAAAAACGGGTAGTCTCCATACTTGATAGTATTGATGATAAAATTAAGAATAATTCCAGACTAAACAATAATTTAGAGCAGCAAGCATTAGCCCTTTTCCGTCAATATTTCATGAATTTTGCACCATATGGCGGTGTTGCTCCTTCTGACTGGACAAAAGTATCGCTAGATGATGTGTGTACCCGAATAACTGACGGATCACACTATAGCCCTGCGGATTCTCCTGAATCTCTGTACCCTATGTATTCAGTAAAGGATATGGAAACGTACGGTTTCAATCCCTCGTCTTGTAAGCATATTTCGGAGGAAGATTTTCGAAAAATGCAAAAGGGCGACTGTATTCCCCGGCTTAATGACATCTTAGTTGCCAAAGATGGCAGTTATCTGAAAGAGATATTCATCTGCTCTGAGGAGAAGGATGAAGCAATACTTTCGTCCATCGCTATTTTCAGACCAGACCCAAGCATCATAATGCCAGAGATTCTCCTGTATCTCCTTAAGCAACCTTCCGTCCGAAAAGATGTGGGAGATAACTATGTTTCTGGCTCGGCGTTGCCAAGAATAGTCCTTAAGGATTTCAAAAAATACCGTTTTATGCTTCCTCCAATGGATGAACAGTTAAAAATAGGTTCTATACTTCATGCAATCAGGGTGCAAACCAAGGTAAATATTGATGAAAACCAGAACTTGTCATCCACGAGAGATGCATTACTCCCTCGGCTGATGTCTGGCGAGCTTGACATCTCCAACCTCGATCTCTAAGCCGCTAAATTATTGTTTGTGACTTAAAACGACAGAGATAAAACGAAACAAAGGAGAAAATCATGTCAGGATTTTATACAGAGGCAGATTATGAAAATTCTGTGATAGAGCTATTTGAAAGCATGGATTACATCCATGTGTATGGGCCGGACATTGAGCGCGATTTTCATAGTCCGTTATATGATGACGTGCTGGAAGATTCCATCGTGCGTTTGAATCCGGAACTTCCGAAAGATGCGATTGCGGATGCCTTGTTCAAACTTCGAAATTTTGAGAATGGAGAGCTGGTTCAAAAGAATGAGCTTTTCATGGACTATTTGCAGAACGGGGTACCTGTGCGCTTTTTTGTGAAGGGCGAGGAGCGTTCTGCTATTGCATATCTTGTTGATTATAAGAATCCTGATAATAATTCCTTTATTGTCGCCAATCAATGGACTTTTGTCGAAAACAGCAACAAGCGGCCGGATATTGTTTTGTTTTTGAATGGGCTTCCGGTTGTCATTATTGAGCTAAAGTCCCCGTCCAGAGAGGAAACGGATGCAAGCGAGGCTTACCTGCAGCTTCGAAACTATATGCAGGAGATTCCTTCCATGTTTATCTATAATGCCATCTGTGTTATGAGTGATATGGGAATCTCAAAGGCTGGGACAATTACATCGGGCGAAGACCGTTTCATGGAATGGAAGACAAAGGACGGCAATTATGAGAATACGCAGTTTGCCCAGTTTGACACATTCTTTGAAGGAATATTTCAAAGAGAACGCTTGTTGGATATCATCAGAAATTTTATCTGCTTTTCAAATGAAGGTCTAAACCAGATCAAGATACTGGCTGGCTATCACCAGTATTTTGCTGTGTGGAAAGCGATTGAGTCGACGAAACATGCTGCAATTACGGATGGAAAAGGCGGCGTATTCTGGCATACACAGGGAAGTGGAAAATCCTTGTCAATGGTTTTCTATGCACATTTGCTGCAGGAAGCGCTTGACAGTCCGACTATTGTCGTGTTGTCAGATCGAAATGATCTGGATGATCAATTATATAGTCAGTTCGCGAAATGTAAAAGATTCTTAAGGCAGGAGCCTGTGCATGCAGAGAGTCGGGAACATTTGAAAGGCTTGCTGGCAGGACGAAAGGCGAACGGAATTATCTTTACGACAATGCAGAAATTTGAGGAGTCACAGGAAGCATTGTCTGAACGGCGCAATATCATTGTGATGGCGGATGAGGCCCATCGCGGCCAGTATGGACTTGCTGAAAAAATCAAAATTACCAAAAATGAAGATGGAGAAGAAGTTGCCAAGCGAATAGTAGGAACCGCTCGAATTATCAGAAACAGCCTGCCGAATGCTACGTACATAGGTTTTACCGGCACACCGATATCATCAAAGGATCGCAGTACCAGGGAAGTTTTCGGTGATTATATCGATATATATGACATGACGCAGGCAGTAGAGGACGGCGCTACCAGACCGGTCTATTACGAGAGCCGCGTTATTAAGCTGAAATTGGATGAGGAAACACTCAAACTCATTGACGCCGAGTATGATATCATGGCAAATAATGCCGATCCGAATGTGATTGAAAAGAGTAAACATGAACTTGGTCGGATGGAAGCTGTTTTAGGGAATGATGAGACAATTCATTCGCTGGTTTGCGATATATTGGATCACTATGAGAGTTACCGGGAGAATCTGCTCACAGGTAAGGCGATGATTGTGGCCTATTCCCGCGCAATTGCAATGAAAATCTATAATCAGATTTTGGCGCTTAGACCGAATTGGACGGACAAGGTTGCGGTTGTGATGACCGAGAGCAACAAAGATCCGGAAGAGTGGCGAAAAATAATTGGTAACAAACACCACAAGAATGAGCTGGCTAAAATTTTTAAAGATAATGAGAGTCCACTGAAAATAGCGATTGTTGTGGATATGTGGCTGACGGGTTTTGACGTGCCCTCTCTTGCAACAATGTATGTGTACAAGCCGATGTCCGGACATAATCTTATGCAGGCGATCGCACGTGTAAACCGTGTCTTCCGGGATAAAGAAGGCGGTCTTGTGGTTGATTATGTCGGAATCGCTTCTGCGCTGAAGCAGGCGATGAATGATTATACTGTTCGCGACAGGAAAAATTACGGCGATACTGACGTGGCAAAAGTGGCATATCCTAAATTTCTGGAAAAGCTGTCAATATGCCGTGATTTGTTTCATGGATATGATTATTCAAAGTTTGCCACAGGATCCGATCTTGAGAGGGCAAAGACAATCAGTGGCGCTGTGAACTTTATTGTTGATCGGGAAATGGAAGAAGAAAAAGAAACATTTGTTAAAGAGGCTCTTATGCTTCATCAGGCGCTGTCTCTCTGTGCGTCTCTTGTTCCGGAAGATTTAAGGTTTGAGGCGGCGTTCTTTGAAGCGGTGAGAGTATTAACAGTAAGGTTGATGAATCAGGGCAACGGCGGCAGTAAGATTTCATTGCCGGAGATGAATCAGCGGATTAATGATCTGTTAAAGCAGAGCATAAAGAGTGAGGGTGTTATAAATCTGTTTTCTGATGTGCAGCAGGAATTTTCTCTCTCTGATCCGAAGTTTCTTGAGGAAATTTCCAAAATGAAGGAGAAGAATCTGGCGGTCGAGCTTTTAAAGAAGTTAATTGCCGAACAGGTGCAGGTATACCGCCGGACGAATGTTGTTAAGTCAGAAAAGTTCAGTGAAATCATTCGAAGATCCATGAATGCCTATCTTAACGGATTGCTGACAAATGAACAGGTCATTGAAGAACTTTTGAACTTAGCGAAACAAATTGCCAATGCACAAAAGGAAGGGGAAAAACTTGGGCTCACTGCCGATGAGCTGGCTTTCTACGATGCGTTGACAAAACCGCAGGCGATCAAAGATTTCTATGAAAATGAGGAATTGATTGCTATTACGAAGGAATTGGCTGAAACACTGAGAAAGAACAGGACAATCGATTGGCAGAGACGAGATTCTGCCCGTGCGAAAATGCGCATGTTGATTAAAAAACTGCTCAAGAAGCATAAATATCCTCCGGAAGGGATGGAGGACGCAGTTCAGACTGTTATGACACAGTGCGAACTTTGGACAGATAATATGGAGATGGAAGAGAAAGACGATAAAGTTGTGCAATATTCTTTTTCAGGGAGTTCCGAATTAGATATGGTGGCAGAGGAACCTATGTCATACGGAAGGAAAAGAGATGACTGAATGGAACAGTAGAGGCTACAGGAAATGATTGTGTTCAGGAAGCATATTTTTTATTGGACTAGGAGAAGTTTTGTATAATTTAGACTTTAATTGCCTCGAATTAGAGGCAATTAATTGCTATTGCTGACAAAAGGAGTAATGATTTATGAATCATACCAAAACCAAACCCAAACCCCGCATGCCGCAGGTCGGGGAGGCGATCTTTTGCATCGCCTACCTGCTCTTTGACCTAATTGCGGCGGTCATCTTTTTTGTGAACGCGAGGGGTGACCGGGCGCTTTTATTGTTCGGAGTGCTGACGTTTGTCCTTGGCGGTGGGGACGCGTTTCATCTGGTTCCGAGGGTTATCAAGGCGTTCCGGGGTGACTCAGAAAAGATTGGATGGTGGTCCGGGCTGGGACTGATGATTTCATCCATCACAATGACGGTATTTTATATATTACTGTTCTATGTGTGGAGAGCTATTTTTCCGGAGATGGAATATCCCGCGGCGCTGTTTTGGCTGATTTGGATCAGCGCAGCGATACGCATCATACTGTGTCTGTTTCCGCAGAATAACTGGTTCCATGCGGAGGGGAATCTGCGTTGGGGCGTTTACCGGAACCTGCCGTTTGCGGTTACGGGTCTGTGCCTTGTGATCTTGTTTGCGTTGTCCGGGAATACCGGAGGATACGGTTTGCAGTGGATGTCGGCTGCTATTGTGATTAGCTTTGCCTGCTATTTTCCGGTGGTGCTCTGGAGCAAGAAAAAGCCGATGGTCGGGATGCTGATGATGCCGAAAACGCTGGCGTATGTCTGGATGATCTGTATGGGACTTGGGTTGATTGGAAGATAAGAAATCAAAGTTTCAGATTCCAGAAGTGCTATGTGACAGCTTAGATGGCAATTTAGGAAACCTGAAATCATCAACCGAAAAATGGTTGACAATCTCGGCGGAATGTAGTAGTATGTGAAAAGAATTTAACATTGTAAACCGTTGAAGTGGAAGTAAAGGCAGTTATGCGCGCACAGAGAGTCCGGGAAGGTGGGAGCCGGATCGAGATGCAGATTGTCAAATGGGCCGCTGAGGGCGCAGTCAAAGGCAGCAGCCGAGTATTCTGCGACGTGAGGCATACGTCAGTTGCGGAGATATGTCAGTATCTCGTAAGAGTACAGGGCATTGCGGAGGCAATGTTTTGTGAATCAGGGTGGCACCGCGGAATGAATTTCGTCCCTGACAGGCATGATAAGTCTGTCAGGGATTTCTTTATGCGTTAACAGCGAGCCGGGCGAACGCAGGGCGTTCGTCAGGCAGCGACATCAAAGGCCGCGGCATATTTATATGCCAGAGGGCGTGGATGTCGCTGTGGATGAACATGCATGTATGTTCATCCGGTGAGCGTCGCGACAACGAGAGAAAACGCTTCGCGTTTTCTCGAGTCTGATTTATTTATATAGAAACAAACGAAACAAAGGAGGTACATCATGTATCCAACATTGGAACAGGCGAAGAAACTAGCGGCATCCGGCGAGTACAAGCGGATTCCGGTCTGCCGGGAGCTCTATGCGGACCGTTTCACACCGATCGAGGTGATGCGGACGCTGCGGGCGGCGAGCGCACACTGCTATCTCTTGGAGAGCGCCGAGGCGCACCAGCAGTGGGGGCGGTATTCGTTTCTCGGCTATGCGCCGACGATGGAAATTACCTGTCGCGCAGGACAGGTGAGGATCCGCCGCGGCGAGGACATCTGCAGCGGTAGGGCGGAGATCGCGGAGGAGATCCGGACGGACAGTCCGCAGAATGTAATCCGCGAGGTGCTCTCTGAGAATAAGAGCCCGAAGATCGAGGGGATGCCGACGTTCACGGGTGGACTGGTCGGCTACTTTGCCTACGACTATATCTGTTACAGCGAGCCGACGCTGAAGTTCTCGGGCGAGGATCCGGACGCGTTCCAGGACGCGGATCTGATGCTGTTCGATCAGGTGATCGCGTTTGACAATTACCGCCAGAAGGTGATCCTGATCTGCGGGGTGCGCACGGACGACCTGGAGGCATCTTATCGAAACGCGGGCGCGAAACTGGACGCGATGGCGGAGCTGTTAAAGAGCGGAGTCAAGGCGTACTTTCCGCCTCTTCGCACGAAGAGTGAGATTCAGCCCTGCTTTTCCAGGGAAAAATACAAGGCGATGGTCGAGAAGGCGCGGCATTATATTTATGAGGGCGATATTTTCCAGGTGGTGCTCTCGAATCCGATGGAGGCAGAGGCGGAGGGCAGCCTCTTCGACGCTTACCGTGTGCTGCGCACGACGAATCCGTCGCCGTACATGTTCTACTTCACGAGCGACGACATCGAGTTGGTAGGTGCCTCGCCGGAGACATTGGTGAAACTTGAGGATGGGACGCTGCACACCTTCCCGCTGGCGGGCACGAGACCGCGGGGACGAACGCCGGAGGAGGACGAGGCGCTCGAGCGGGAGCTGCTTGCGGATGAAAAGGAGCGCGCGGAGCACAATATGCTGGTAGATCTGGGGCGCAACGATATCGGCAAGATCAGCGAGATCGGGAGCGTCCATGTGGAGAAGTATATGTCGATCGAGCGTTTCTCGCATGTGATGCACATCGGTTCGACGGTCGCCGGGACGATACGCGCGGACAAGGATGCGGTGGACGCGGTAGACGCGATCCTGCCTGCCGGGACGCTCTCGGGCGCGCCGAAACTGCGTGCCTGCGAGATCATTGACGAGCTGGAGGGCCGCAAGCGCGGCGTCTACGGAGGCGCAATCGGCTACCTTGACTTCACCGGAAACCTGGACACCTGCATCGCGATCCGGCTGGCTTTCAAGAAGAACGGGCGGGTGACGATCCGCTCGGGCGCCGGGATCGTGGCGGACAGTGTGCCGGACAAAGAATTTGAAGAGTGCTGCAACAAAGCGCGCGCGGTCCTGAACGCGCTGCGGCAGGCGGAGGAGGGGATGGAATGATTTTACTGATCGACAATTACGACAGCTTTTCCTACAATCTGTTTCAGCTTGCCGGGACGGTTCGACCGGACATCACGGTGATCCGCAACGACGCGTACACGGTGGAGGAGATCGAGGCGATGCAGCCGGAGGCGATCATTCTCTCGCCTGGACCGGGCAGACCGGAGGACGCGGGCGTGTGCGTTGAGGTAATTAGAAAGCTTTCCGGGAAAGTGCCGATCCTCGGCGTCTGCCTCGGACATCAGGCGATCTGTCTTGCGCTCGGCGGCACGGTGTCCTACGCGAAACAGCTGATGCACGGCAAGCAGTCGGACGCGCAGATCGATGAGGAGAGCCCCTTGTTCCGAGGGCTGCATTCGCCGGTCAAGGTGGCGCGCTACCACTCGCTCGCTGCGGTGGAGGACACGCTGCCCGGGGAGCTCAAGGTCACGGCGCGCACCGCGGACGGCGAGGTGATGGCGGTGGAGCATAAGAGCTGCCCATTGTATGGACTACAGTTTCATCCGGAGTCGGTGCTGACTCCGGACGGAATGCAGATAATTAAAAATTTTATGGAGGGAATCAGACATGATTAGAGAGGCAATCATCAAACTTTCAAAGAAACAGGATCTGACGTATCAGGAGGCAGAGGCGGTCATGGACGAGATCATGAGCGGCGAGGCGACGACGATCCAGATGTCCTCGTACCTCACGGCGCTGGCGATGAAGGGTGAGACGATCGACGAGATCACGGCGTCGGCGGCGGGTATGCGCGCGCATGGGCTGCGGCTGCTGCACGAGATGAACGTGCTGGAGATCGTGGGCACCGGCGGAGACGGCTCGAACTCGTTCAACATTTCCACGACGTCGGCGATGGTGATCGCCTCGGCGGGCGTGCCGGTCGCGAAACACGGCAATCGAGCGGCGTCCTCGAAGAGCGGCGCGGCGGATGTGCTGGAGGCGCTCGGCGTGAAGATCACGGTCTCTCCGGCGAAGAGCCTGGAGCTTTTGCAGAAACTGAATATCTGTTTCCTGTTTGCGCAGAGCTATCACACGGCGATGAAATATGTGGCGCCGGTGCGCAAGGAGCTGGGTATCCGCACGGTGTTCAATATCCTGGGACCGCTCTCGAATCCGGCGGGCGCGAACATGGAGCTCATGGGCGTGTACGAGGAGGAGCTGGTCGAGCCGCTCGCGCAGGTGATGATGAACCTTGGCGTGACGCGCGGCATGGTCGTCTTCGGGCAGGATAAGCTCGATGAGATCTCGATGAGCGCGCCGACCTCTGTCTGCGAGATTCGCGATGGAAAGCTGACGAGCTATACGATCGCGCCGGAGCAGTTCGGCTACGAGCGCTGCGGCAAGGACGATTTGAAGGGCGGCACGCCGCAGGAGAATGCCGAGATCACGCGGGCGATCCTCACGGGAGCCGACAAGGGACCGAAACGCCAGGCAGTCTGCCTGAACGCGGGCGCGGCGCTGTACATCGCGGGCAAAGCGTCTTCCCTGGAGGAGGGCGTGCGCCTGGCGGAGAGTCAGATCGACAATGGAGAGGCGCTCAGGGTGCTCGAAGAGTTTGCGAAGGAGAGTAACAAAGAATGAATATCCTGCAGGAAATTGCGGAGAAAACAAAGGAGCGGATCGCCCGGGAGAAGGAGCGGCTGCCGCTTGAAGAACTGCGCCGGGAGGCGGAGAAGATCGCAGCGTTGCAGACAAATTCAGCGTTGCAGACAGGAAACCGTCCTGACAACGGCTCCGACCGAGGCATGCCGGAAGATGTGGTGCGGCTGGGAGGTCATGTCAGTCCGTTTTCGCAGGGAGAGTTTCCGTTCGTGCACGCTCTGGCGCAGGAGGGTATTTCCTTCATCTGCGAGGTGAAGAAGGCGTCGCCCTCGAAAGGGCTGATCGCGCCCGATTTTCCGTATCTGGAGATTGCGAAGGACTATGAGAAGGCAGGTGCGTCGGCGATCTCCTGCCTGACCGAGCCGTTCTATTTTCAGGGACAGGATCAGTATCTGCGGGAGATCGCGCAGACGGTGCAGATTCCGGTGCTGCGCAAGGATTTCACGGTGGATGAGTACATGATCTATCAGGCGAAGACGCTGGGCGCGTCCGCGATTCTGCTGATCTGCGCGATTCTTGACGACGGACAGCTTGCCGCTTACGGACAGCTTGCACAGGAGCTCGGATTGTCGGCGCTCGTGGAGGCGCATGACGAGGAGGAGGTCGAGCGGGCGCTGGGGGCGGACGCGAAGATCGTCGGGGTCAACAACCGCGACCTGCGGACGTTTAAGGTGGACATCAACAACAGCTTGCGGCTGCGTCGTCTGGTACCGCCGGAGATTTTATTTGTCTCAGAGAGCGGCATCCGCACAGCGGAAGATATCCGGAATCTGCGTGAAAACGGCACGGACGCGGTGCTGATCGGCGAGACGCTGATGCGCTCTGCGGAAAAGGAGCGGCTGCTAAAAGAGTGGCGAAATGCGTAGACCGCGATATCTTTTGGAAATGGGGCAACGCATAGACGGTTATATCTTTTTGGAGCAGTGGAAAAAATATTTCAGAAAATACTCTATGCAGTTTGGTAGTGCCGTGGGGAAATGAGGTTGTATGAGATGGATGGCGGGCGAAAGGTAAAGATCAAGGTCTGCGGCATGAGCAGACCGGAGGATATCTTATGTGTCAACGAGGCGCGACCGGATTTCTGCGGTTTTGTGATTAACGTGCCGAAGAGCATACGCAACGTGTCGCCGGAGCAGCTCCGCGAGCTGGTGAAACTGCTTGACCCGGGAATAATCCCGGTGGGCGTGTTCCGCGATGAGCCTCTCGAGAGCGTTGCAGCCTTCCTGAAGGAGGGTGTGATCCGGATGGCGCAGATTCACGGGCATGAGGATGAAAATTATATCCGCGAGTTGAAGTCGCGAGGCGATTTCACTGTGATCCGGGCGTTCAATGAGCGGACGTTCGGCGAGGCGGAGGAAAGCTGCGCCGACTATGTGCTGCTCGACCACGGGGAGGGCGGCACCGGGGAGTGCTTTGACTGGACGATGACAGACGGTATTCGGAGACCATTTTTCCTCGCGGGAGGCATCGGACCGGAGAACATCGAGGAGGCGCTGCGCCAGGTGCGTCCCTGGGCGGTCGACATGAGCAGCGGTCTCGAGACGGACGGCAAAAAGGATCCGAAGAAGATCCTCGCGGCGGTGCAGGCTGTGCGGCGGTGGAACGCGGAGCAAGGATAGCAGGGGCAGCAGGGGCAGTCAGACATGAAAGTAGCCAGATATAAAAGCAGGAAGAAAGCACAGGAAAATAGCAGGGAAGATATTCTGTCAGGATACAGCAATAATATCTGAAAAGACTTGCGGCGAAATTCGAAGAATGGAAAGAATTGGAGAAACCGCAAAAGGCAGAAACAGAAACAAATCCACAGGAGGACAGGAGAATGAGCGGAAGATTTGGAACGCACGGCGGGCAGTACATTCCGGAGACGCTGATGAACGCCGTGATCGAGCTGGAGGAGGCGTACAATCATTACAAGGACGACCCGGAGTTCAACCGTGAGCTGACGGA
>CANQYP010000016.1 GCA_947628045.1 uncultured Lachnospiraceae bacterium
TCGACGAGGCGACCTCGGCGCTCGACAACGAGAGCGAGAAGATCGTGCAGGAGTCGATGGAGGCGCTCGCGCACGGCAGGACGACCTTTGTGATCGCGCATCGGCTCTCGACGATCCGCAACGCGCAGAAGATCCTTGTGCTCACGCACAAGGGCATCGAGGAGCAGGGCACGCACGAGGAGCTGCTTGCGAAAGATGGAATTTACGCGAAACTTTATTCGCGAAGGTAATGAGCCGTGCAAAGACGCTGGAACACGAAATGTCTGCTCGCAGACAGTTTCGTGAGACAGCGGATTTATAGGGCGAATGCCCGCGACCGAGGAAAAGCGGAGCTTTTTCGAGGCTCGCACGGCTCATTAATACATATAACAGAAGACAGGAGTAACTTGCATGAGAGAGTGGGAAAACAATATTCGGAAGGTGACGCCATACACGCCGGGGGAACAGCCGAAACAGCCGAATGTCATCAAGCTGAACACAAATGAGAATCCGTATCCGCCGTCCCCGATGGTGCTGGACGCGCTGCGGCAGATGACGACAGAGACGATGCGGAAATACCCGGACCCGACGGCGGGGGAGTTGGTCGCCGCGATCGCGGAGGAATACCAGATGCGCCCGGAGCAGGTGTTTGTGGGCGTCGGCTCGGACGACGTGCTGGCGATGTGCTTTCTCACCTTTTTCAATTCCCGGAAACCGATCCTGTTCCCGGACATCACCTATTCGTTTTACGACGTGTGGGCGGAGCTGTTTCAGATTCCGTATGAGCGCCCGCCGCTGAATGAGAGGTTTGAGATCGTGAAGGAAGATTATTACCGGGAGAACGGCGGCGTGATCTTTCCGAACCCGAACGCGCCGACCGGCGTGCAGATGCCGTTATCCGATATCGAGGACATTCTGCGGCACAATCAGGATGTCATCGTCATCGTGGACGAGGCGTATATCGACTTCGGGGGGATCTCGGCGCGTGGGCTGCTGGAGAAATATGAAAACCTGCTGGTCGTGCAGACCTTTTCCAAATCGCACTGCATGGCGGGAATGCGCATCGGCTATGCGTTCGGCAGCGAGGAGCTGATCCGGCATCTGAACGATGTGAAATATTCGTTCAATTCCTACACGATGAACGAGGCGGCGATCCGCCTCGGGGCGGCAGCGATCCGTGACAGCATGTATCTGAAGGAGACGCGCCGCAAGATCATGGAGACGCGCGAGTACGCGAAGAAGGAGCTGGCGCAGCTCGGCTTTTCGTTCCCGGATTCACAGGCGAATTTCCTCTTTGTGACGCATGAGAGCTGTCCAGCGCGGGATCTGTTTGAGGCGCTCAAGGCGGCGGGGATCTATGTGCGATATTTCGACAAGCCGCGGATCGACAATTATCTGCGCATCACGATCGGTACGGACGAGGAGATGGATGTGCTGTACAGCTTTTTGCGGAGATACTTGAAAGTATAAGGAGAGAAACGATGGCAGCCTACGAGCATTTCGCGCAGGTGTATGACACCTTCATGGACAATATCCCATATGACGAGTGGTGCGCGTACCTGCATGGTCTGCTGGCGCAGTACGGCGTGGCGGACGGGCTTGTGCTGGAGCTCGGCTGCGGGACCGGCGAGATGACGGAGCGCCTTGCCGCGCTGGGCTATGACATGATTGGCGTGGACAATTCGGCGGAGATGCTGGACGCCGCGCAGGAGAAGAAAGACGTCTCCGGGCACGACATCCTGTATCTTCTGCAGGACATGCGCGCGTTCGAGTTGTACGGGACAGTGCGCGCGGTCGTGAGCGTCTGCGATTCGATCAACTACGTGACGGACGCGGAGGAGCTTGCCACCGTGTTCTCGCTCGTCAACAATTACCTCGACCCGGGCGGCGTGTTCATCTTTGACCTGAACACGGTCGGCAAATACCGGGAGCTCGGAGAGTCGGTGATCGCGGAGAATCGCGACGAGGGCAGTTTTATTTGGGAAAACTGGTACGATGAGGAGACGCGCATCAACGAATACGACCTGACGCTGTTTCTGCGGCAGGAGAGCGGGCTGTATGAGAAATATGAGGAGACGCACTATCAGCGGGCGTATGAGATCGGGGAGATCAAAGCTGCGCTTGCGCGCGCCGGGCTGAAACTGGAGGCGGTGTTCGACGCGTTCACGCAGGACGCGCCCCGCCCGGACAGCGAGCGGGTGTATTTTGTAGCGCGTGAGTGCGGAAAGTGAATCGGGGTTTAGCTGACTAGACGCAGGACGCGCCCCGCCCGGACAGCGCACGGGTGGACTTTATAGCGCGTGAGTGCGGAAAGTGAACCGAAGTTTAGTTGACTAAACTCAGGTTATCGGCACGGCGGGCGCGCGGGGAGGTATGCACGGTACGGATATCTGTCGTCACAGTTTCCCCAGCGTTTCCTCTGCGATCGTGTACATGCGCCGGTCGGTCAGCACGGCAAGAACAATAAGCAGCAGCGGAACCGCCAACAGACAGGGCAGCGCCAGGAAAGGGTGCCCCTTGAGGAAGATATAGAGGAACACAAGGCCAATGATGATGAGAACTGCCAGCAGGTAGCTCCCGAGGATCAGCTTTGTGTTCTTTTTGATGGCGGTCGCCTCGTCGTCCCAGTGCAGGTTCGCGTGGCGGATGCCGCTGATCATATCAATGTCCACGACAAGCTGCAAAAGCGGGAGGTCGACCGCGAGGCTGTAGGGGATGACATACCAGGGGATCACGCCCAGGACTGCCCCGACCAGCGCGGCGACGGTCAGATAGACGACGGTCGAGATGCCGACGATCTTCCGCGCGACGTCGCGTTTCGCCCGGATCTGGTCGCGGAACGAGAGCGGGAGCTGTTTCATGACGGAGAACATGCTGCCCTCCCTTGTGACCGAGGAGTAGGCGAGGTCATTAAACATATTCAGAAAGAGAACGGCTGCGCAGACAACGCCGAGCGTCAGAACCAGAACAAGGGTGACGTCGGAGGTCAGCGATGCCTTTAACGCCGCCAGCTCTTCCTCGGAGCCTTCCGGCGCGGACGGGGCGGTCATCATTGAGACCAGAAACAGCGGAATGATGATGAGCGGCCAGCCGAACGCGATGAGGAAGTCCTTCAGCAGATAGACCGGGTTGCGCATAAGCAGGCGCAGCTCCTTCTGCTGATAGCTCGCGCGCGGGCTTTTGGCTGCATAGATTTTCTGCCGCGCTCTCTCAGAAAGCCGTTTGGAAGAGGAGGCGTCCTGCATATTGACGGCGCCCTTCAGGTACAAAAGCCTGGCTGCCGCGAGATAGGCGGCGAGCGCAGCTGCCGTGATGAGCAGCGCCTGCAGGAGAGGGAGCAGCCTTCCCGTCTCTGTGAATTTGCGGATAAACGGGATGACGGGGACCAGCCAGACATAATTCTTCGTGAAATTCAAAACGGTCCCTGCCGCTTTCGCAAGGTCTATGTCCGCATACGACAGGGCGTACCAGCACACGTAAGCGATGACGCCGATCAGCGCCCCGATGACGCCGATGTACTTTACCGCGTTGCGGCTGCGGATGAAACGGAATACGCTCATGCACAGAATGGCGAACACCGCCATTGCAAACGTGGCGAACAGCGGGACGAGGAAAATGTACAAAAGGACGCCCAGCCAGAGGGAAAATCCGGTGGGAGCCGCGAAGGCATAGCCCAGGGCGAAGGACAGCAGCAGACCGCCTGTGAGCAGAAGGGATCCCAGCAGAACGTTCGCCAGCCTTACCGTGGCGAGCATGAGCGGGGAAATCGGCATGGTGATGAGCAGAGTGGTATCCGTCGACATGTAGAGGGAATTGATCAGCTGGACCAGTCCCTTTACCGCGGCGATGCAGCCGCCGAGCAGCGCCAGCACCGAGAGCACGACGGAGATCCCGCCGAACAGCTCGAACATATCGGCAAGCGCGTAGCCGATATAGCCGCACCCGGCTATCGCGCACAGGATAAGGACAAGCTCGAGGATCAGCGAAAAAGGGATGTTCTTGTCAGCGTACTTCGATGTGTCGGAGGGCGTCTGCTTATCGCATTTGCGGAGCGTTTGATATAACAAAAAATAGTTTTTCATAGAGGTCTCCTCACTGTTGTCTGTCTGCGGTCTGGTCTGTCTCGCGGTCCGTGTTGATCTCAATAAAAATATCTTCGAGGGACAGGTCGGGCGGATACTGTGCCTGAAGTCCTTCCAGCGTGCCCTGATACTGCAGATCACCCTTTTTAATGATGAGGATCTCATCGCAGAGTTTCTCCGCAACTTCCAGGATGTGCGTGGAGAACAGCACAGAATTGCCCTTTGCGCAGTGTTCCTTCATCATCAGTTTCAGCTCGTGCGACGCCAGAGGATCCAGTCCCAGCATCGGCTCATCCAGGATCCAGATGGACGGACGGTGGATGAGCGCTCCCAGGATCATGATCTTCTGCCGCATGCCGTGGGAGTAGGACAGGATCGTATTTTCCAGCGCGTCGAGGATTCCCAGCCGTTCGGCGTACTCCTCGACAAATGCGCGGCGTCCCTCGGCGGGAATCCCGTACATATCCGCCATGAAATTGACATATTCGATACCCTTCAGGCGCAGGAAATGATCCGGGGAGTCCGACACGAACCCGAATTGCTGTTTCGCCCGGAGCGGATCCTTTCGGATGTCCGTTCCGTTGAGCAGGACAGAACCGCCGTCCGGCTCCAGAATTCCCGTGATCATTTTCAGTGTCGTAGTCTTTCCGGCTCCGTTCGGACCGATGAAACCCGTGATCGCGCCGTCTTTTGCCGTCCAGGAAATGTGGTTGACGGCAGTTTCTTCTCCTTATTTTTTTAACAGATCATGTACTTCAATCATAAACTTGCGTCTGCCTCCGCTTTACACTGTATTTGCCAAACAGTTTTTTGATTTATCTTTCATTTTCCACGAAATGCTGCATTTGTCAATCGTTTCGGCACGAATCGTCTGTTATGGAGCACGAAAAGGAAATTTTTTATATAAATGAAAAAACGAAATTTATCGTGCAAACGAATGTACGATATAGTATGATAGAAAAAAGAAAAGGTTGACTGATTTATACGATAAAGCGAGGTGATCTCATGGATAAGCGCGCCTATGTCGCGATCGATCTGAAATCGTTCTATGCGTCGGTGGAGTGCAACGAGCGGGAGCTGAATCCGCTCACGACGAATCTGGTCGTCGCGGACGCGAGCCGGACGGAGAAGACGATCTGCCTGGCGGTGTCGCCGTCGCTGAAGGCGTACGGGATCTCCGGGCGGGCGCGGCTGTTCGAGGTGGTCGAGCGGGTGCGCGAGATCAATGCGCAGCGGCTGCAGAACCTGCGGCGGCTCGGGAAGAAGGAGTTTTCCGGGAAATCGGTGAACGACGTGGAGCTGCGGCAAAACCCGGAGCTCGCCCTCGATTATATCGTCGCCGTGCCGCGCATGGGCTTTTATGTGCAGTACAGCACGAAGATTTACGAGATCTACCTGAATTACATTGCGCCGGAGGACATTCACGTCTACTCGATCGACGAGGTGATGATGGACGTGACGGATTATCTGAAGACTTACGGGCTCACCGCGCGCGAGTTGACGAGAAAAATGATACGGGACGTGCTGGCGGAGACCGGGATCACAGCGGCGGCGGGGATCGGGACGAACCTCTATCTGTGCAAGGTGGCGATGGACATCATGGCGAAACACGTAGAGGCGGACCTGGGCGGCGTGCGGATCGCCGAGCTGGACGAAGATTCCTATCGGAGAGAGCTCTGGGCGCACCGTCCGCTTACGGATTTCTGGCGCGTCGGCAGGGGGTACGCGCGCAAGCTCGAGGCGCACGGGCTGTACACGATGGGCGATATCGCGCGCTGCTCGCTGGGCGGTCCGACGGATTATTACAACGAGGACTTGCTGTACAAGCTGTTTGGGGTCAATGCGGAGCTGCTGATCGACCACGCGTGGGGCTGGGAGCCGTGCAGGATCGCGGACATCAAGGCGTACCGCCCGGAGACGAACAGCGTGGGTTCCGGGCAGGTGCTCATGCGTCCGTACCGTTTTGACGAGGCGCGGCTGGTCGTGCGGGAGATGACGGATCTGCTGGCGCTCGACCTGGTCGAGAAACGCCTGGTGACGGATCAGATCGTCCTGACAGTCGGCTACGATGTCGAGAATCTGGCGAATCCGGAAATTCGCAGAAAGTACAAGGGCGAGGTCACGACAAACCACTACGGCAAGCAGGTGCCGAAACACGCGCACGGCACGGAGAACCTGGGGCGCCTGACTTCATCGACCCGGCTGATCACCGACGCGGTCATGGAGCTGTACGACCGGATCATGAATCCCGACCTTCTGGTGCGCCGAATCTACATCACCGCGAACCATGTGGTCGATGAGCAGTCTGTCCCGAAGGAGCCGGTGGCGGAACAGATGGATCTGTTTACGGATTACGAGGCGCTGGAAAAGCAGAGAAAAGAAGAAAAAGAGACGCTCGAGAAAGAGCGGAAACTGCAGGAGGCAGTGCTGGATATCAAGAAAAAATTCGGCAAGAACGCGGTGCTGCGGGGCATGAACCTCGAGGAAGGGGCGACGGCGCGCGCACGCAACGAGCAGATCGGCGGGCATAAAGCGTAAGACAGAAATGAAGAATAGGAACGCAGATCGCGAAATCGAACGCAGGAAAAGGTAAAGCATAGAATAAGAGCGCTGGGTAAAATTTGAAACAGGAGACAGGGGCGTGGGCGTTCAAGATATGAGATCGACGATTCGCTCGACGGGGATCTCTGTGTGGTCCTCGAGCACAAGTAGTCTGCGGCGCTCATCGATCTTCTTCAGCCTGCCGCTTACCGTGAGGTAGGTTCCGCCGGCTTTGGCGCGGTCGGGCTCAAAATAGCGGATCGTGACCTGGGGCATCTCCCCGGAGGCGCGCCGGAGTTGCTGAAGTTTCTGGTCGAGGAGATCCGCATAGTCTTCTCCCGGCTTGTGTTCGCGCTCGGTGAGCCGGGCGGTCTCGCGGATCGCCGCGCCGTGCCCGGTCAGCGCCGCGAAGGGGGAGAACTGCGCCGCCCGGTCGCGCTGCGACATCTGCGGGTGACGCGTGGAGACATGGTGCGGAAGATTTATGATGTCGTCGTAGTTGCTTTTCGCGCGGTCAGCCATGAGAGGTTCCTTTCTATATAATTCGTTCAAGTTCCCGTTTGCAGCCTCACTGAAGTTTCTGGATCATTGCGCAGGACAGGACGAGGCAATCCGCCGTTTCGTCGGCAGAATCCGAATGAATCACGAACAGGCGCCCGATCTTGCCTGACAGACGAGGCAACCCGCCGTTTCATCGCAGCTGCGGTGTCTCGTACGTTTCATTGTAATTAAGCTCGTCTGACTGGATCCTGGAGATCGCGCCGTCCGTCCAGGAGAACCGCAGATAGCGGTAGACGACGCTGTGTTCGCGCAGGTAAGCGGAGGAGCTCAGGAGCGCGTAGAGCTGCGCCGGCTTTATCTTGTTCTCCTCACAGAGCGCCTCCTCGGAGACCGGCTCCCCGTCCACGAAAAAATTCGCGATCATCGTGGAAATGTTCTCGCTGTAAGGGATCTTGTCGATGTCCATGACAACGTAGTCCGACTCCTGGTCATTGTACGCCACCTGGATCGTGTAGTTCCGGTATGCGTCGATGAATTGCTCCGGGCGGTCGCCGGTTCGGACGCCGTCAGCGGTCGCGCCGTCATCTAGTTGAAACAGTTCTCTCGGAGCCGTAGCCTCTGGTTTCCTCTCACATCCGGTCAGGAGCAGGAGCAGAAGTACGGCGATGCAGCCAAGTCTCTTCATCCTGGGTCAGTTCCTCTTAATCTTCCGCGCGCTCAGCTCGCGGACGGCGCGGTTCTATAGACATTTCGCAGATTGAATCAAAAGACATATCATATAATAACTTTAGCACATTGCGTGAAAAGTGCAAGCCTGAAAACGGCAAACCTTCCGGAAAAATAAATAAAACCTTAAATTTTTTTGAAGGTAGTTGACTTTTCATAGAATTTAGATTAATCTGTCAGATGGATTTTTACCGGAATTATATTTTTGGGGATGACCGGCTGTGTGGGGGAGCCGGGCGACAAGGGGAATCGGCAATGTTTAAGTTCAGAAAAAATCAGAGCGGAAGGATACGGGAGTGGCTGCGCAGCGAGCGCGTACAGAGGCGGATCGCCGTGCTGAACAAATATTCTCCGCTTTTTCACATTTTGCTTGCCTGCGGAGTTTGTTTTCTGATCGAGTGGATTTCGAGGCATTCTTTTGTGGAGGCATGTTATTTCGTGGTGGACCGGAATCTGGTCTTCCTCTACAATTCGCTGATCGTGTATGCGTCGCTGATGCTGGTGTACATATTTAAGAGAAGGGCGGTCCTTCGGACGATCATCAGTTTCGTCTGGCTGTTCCTCGGCGTCATCAACGGCTGTATCCTGGCGAAACGGGTGTCCCCGTTCAGCTTTACGGATCTGAATATGGTCGGCGACCTCTTCACGATGCAGAGCAATTACTTTACAGCCGCCGAGGCGGCGCTTGTGATCGCCTGTGTGGCGATGGTGGTGCTCTTGCTGGTCGTTTTCTGGATCAAGGGACCGAAGTTCGCGGGCAAGCCGCACCGCGTACTCGGATTGTTCATGGTGATGATGGTCGGGCTGATGCTCCCGCGCGTGACGAACGCCGCCGTGAGCAACCACATTCTCACCGAGTATTTCGAGAATCTGGCGCAGGGGTACAAGGATTACGGTTTCGTCTACAGCTTTTCCGCGAGCGTGCTTGACCGCGGAATGAGCACCCCGGAGGAATATTCCGAGGACGCCGTGCGGGCTGTGCTGGCGAGGAGCGGGCAGGAGCTGCCGGAGCGGACGACCCCGGAGGAAAATGAGAGCGAGACGCCGCAGGAGCAGGTGATGCAGGAGGCGTCGGCGGATGGGACTGACCCGGTTGTCACGGAGGCGTCCCTCGTCCCCGAGCGGCATGTGAGGACGACTGCCGCGGAGGAACCGTCGGACAAAGATGATGCGGTCGGAACGACTACTGCGGAGGAACCGTCAGACAAAGACGACGCGGTCGGAATGACTACTGCGGAAGAACCGTCAAACAAAGATGATGCGGTTGGAATGACTACTGCGGAGAAACCGTCAGACAAAGATGATGCGGTTGGAATGACTACTGCGGAGGAACCGTCAGGAATAGACGACGTGGTCGGAATGACCGGCGCGGATAGTACGGAGGATGAGGGTTCCGGGGGCGGCGCAGGACAGGCAAATACAGAACTTCAGGAAGAAGAGAACGGCATTCCAGAGGAAACAGAGCGCTCGGAGCAGGAATATCCGAACATCATCTGCATTCTTCTGGAATCTTTTGTTGACCCGGGGGAGATCAAATTTCTCGAGACGAGCGAGGACCCGATCCCGAATTTCCACAGGCTGTATGAGAATTATTCCTCGGGGCACCTTGAAGTGCCGGTGGTCGGAGCAGGGACCGCGAACACGGAGTTTGAGATTCTGACCGGCATGGGCATGCAGTTTTTCGGGCTGGGCGAGTATCCGTACAAGACGATCCTCAAGGAGACGAACTGTGAGAGCATCGCCTCCGATCTGCGCCCGCTCGGCTACGGCTCGCACGCGGTGCATGACAACGGCGGCAATTTCTACAGCCGCAGGAACGCGTTTTCCATGATGGGCTTTGACACGTTCACCTGCAAGGAAATGATGGATATTCATGAGTACACGCCGCTCGGGACCTGGCCGGTCGACGATGTGATGCTCGACGAGGTGGAGCGCTCGCTCGACTACACGCCGGATCAGCCGGATTTTGTCTACACGATCACGGTCGAATCGCACGGGGACTACCCGAAGGAGCAGGTGATCGAGGACCCCGAGATCCGCGTGACAGGTCCCGAGGATGAGGGCATGCGCTGGGCGTGGGAGTACTATGTCAACCAGATTCATCAGGTGGACGATTTCGTCGGAGACCTGATTGACATGCTCGAGCAGCGCGACGAGAAGACGCTGGTGGTGATGTTCGGCGACCATCTGCCGACGATGGGGCTCACGGAAGAGGACATGGAGACCGGCAGCCTGTTCCTGACACAGTACGCGACCTGGAACAATTTCGGCATGGAAAAACAGGACGCGGATATGACTTCCTATCAGCTCCTCGCGGACATCACGGACGCGCTCGGGATCCACGAGGGCACGATGTTTCAGTACCACCAGAACCGCGATGCGGCGGCGAGCGCGGAGGAGTACCAGAAGGGCATGGAGCTCTTGCAGTACGATATCCTCTACGGCGACCACTACGTCTACGGCGGCGGCAATCCTTACCCGGCGACCGATCTCGTGATGGGCACGCAGGACATTCTCCTGAACCGGATCACGGAGACGGATCTCTATTATTATGTGATGGGAGAGAATTTCACAAAATGGAGCAAGGTGTACATCGACGACGAGAAGATCGGCACGACGTACCTGTCGTCTAAGCTGCTGCGTTTCAAAAAAGACAAGATGGACGAGGGCTTTCACAAGATCGCGGTCTGCCAGGTGGGTTCGTCGGACACGATCTTCCGAAGTTCCGGCTCCCGTTATTATTACCGGCGACCGGAGGACGAGGAGGACGAGTGATTTCGCGCCGGGGCGCGTGGTCAGGATTTCGTATCGGGCGCGGTCGGGACTTGACAAAAAAATTTGCGCCTGTTATCATTTCTAGATGAATGGGCGAGGGCGTTCTTTCAGGGGTGGAAGAGCGCCCTCTTTTCGCGAAAACAGTGAGCCGTGTCAGACGCGGACAGACACAGATGCGTGAGCTTGCTCACAAGATTGGCTGTGGATGACCCGCGGGCATGGCAAAGGAAAGGAGCCACAGGAGGAGCATATATGAGCAAGTATACGGAGAAAGACATCAGAAGGATCATTGAGGAGGAGGACGTCGAGTTTATCCGCCTTCAGTTCACGGATCTGATGGGAGAACTCAAGAACATTGCGGTGACGACGAGCCAGCTTGACCGCGTGCTCGGGAACAAGATCACGTTTGACGGGGCGTCCATCGAGGGCTTTGTCCCGATCGAGAACTCAGACCTGTTCCTGCACCCGGATCTGGATACGTTCTGCATCATTCCCTGGCGTCCGCAGCACGGGAAGGTGGCGCGGTTCATCTGCGACATCTATTACGGGGACGGGACGCCGTTCGAGGGCGATCCGCGCTACATTCTGAAACGGGTGGTCAGCGCGGCGCAGGAGATGGGATATAGCCTGGAGGTCGGACCGGAGTGCGAATTTTTCCTGTTCCACACCGACGACAACGGTCTGCCGACGACGACCACGCACGAGCAGGCGGGCTATTTCGACGTCGGACCGATCGACCTCGGGGAGAACGCGAGGCGCGATATGATCCTGACGCTCGAGGAGATGGGCTATGTCGTGGAGGCGTCGCACCATGAGGCGGCTCCGGCGCAGCACGAGATCGATTTCCGTTATGACGAGGCGGTGCGCGCGGCAGACGGCATGATGACCGTGCGGCTGGTGGTGCGGACGATCGCGAAACGCTGCGGGCTCCACGCGAGCTTTATGCCGAAACCGAAGAGTGGCGTGAACGGCTCCGGCATGCACATCAACCTGTCGCTTGCGCGGGACGGCGTCAACGTGTTCTACGACCCGGAGAGACCGGCGCATCTGAGCGAGGAAGGGCTCTGGTTCATCGGCGGCGTCATGAAACATATCCGCGCGATCACGGCGGTGACAAACCCGCTGGTGAATTCCTACAAGCGGCTGGTGCCCGGCTATGAGGCACCGGTCTACATTGCGTGGTCGGTGACGAACCGCAGCCCGCTGATCCGCATTCCGGCGATGAACGACCCGCGGCAGCGGATCGAACTGCGCAGCCCGGATTCCGCGGCGAACCCGTACCTGGCGCTCGCGGTCTGCATGGCGGCGGGGCTGGACGGGATCCGCAACAAGGATCTGCCGCCGGAGGCTGTGGACGCGAACATTTTCGCGATGACGGAGGAGGAGCGGATCGCGCGCGGGATCGAGTGTCTGCCCGGGAACCTGCTCGAGGCGGTACAGGCGCTGGAGCAGGATCCGTTCATCTACGGTGTGCTCGGACAGCACACGGCGCAGCGGTTTATCCGCGAGAAGAAAAAGGAGTGGGAGGAGTACCGGGCGAGCGTGAGCGAATGGGAGCTCGAGCGCTATCTGTCCAGGATCTGACGAAATGACGAATGTAGTGGTAGTATTTCCGAGAATTGAAGATGCGAAGAGCATACGGAATCTACTGGTACGCAGCGGGTATAAGGTCAGCGCGGTGTGCTCAAGCGGCGCGCAGGCGCTGGCGGCGGCTGACCGGCTCGGCTCCGGCGTCATTGTCGGGGGATATCGTTATCCGGATATGATCTATGAGGAGCTCTACGACAACGTGACGCCTTCCTTTGAGATGATACTGGTGGCGTCGCCCCGCGCGCTCTCGGAAGGCGTCGCGGAGGGGGTCGTCAGCATAGAGATGCCTCTTCGGGCGCACGACCTGATCAGCTCGCTCGACATGGTGGTCGAGAACCTGGAGCGCCGCAGGAGACGGAAACGCATGCAGCCCCCGCAGCGCAGTGAGGCGGACCGAAAGCTGATCGAGGAGGCGAAGGCGCTGCTGATGGAGCGGAACCATATGACGGAGGAGGAGGCGCACCGATATCTGCAGAAGACGAGCATGGACAGCGGGACGAATATGGTGGAGACGGCGCAGATGATCTTCGCGCTGATGCGGATGTAAGCTTAACGATTCCGGACGCCGCAGTGGGTAGGAACATCTCCGGGTGGACGCCCCTATAGATCCTTCCCGGAGATGCCCTGCCCTTTTGCGGCTATGGACGAATGACGGAGCACTTTGCAAAAGAAAGAAAGCAGAATTTGTGCTTTACACGAAAGAAAATGCTGTGTATCATAGAAAAGACAGGGTGAAAGCGTCCTCGCCGGGAAACTTTGCGAAGGAACGGCGGCGCCGGGAAGGTTTGAGAGAGAATGACGCGCCGGGAAGATTTGTGAAAAAATGGCGGCGCAGAGAAGACGGCGGGGAATACAGGGCGCGGAGAATGAGAGGAAATGAGCGATGAAATTCACAAAGATGCAGGGGATCGGCAATGATTACGTGTACGTCAACTGTTTTCAGGAGACGGTTCCGAACCCGGGCGAGGTGGCGAAACGGATCAGCGACCGGCACTTCGGGATCGGCTCGGACGGGCTGATCCTGATCAAGCCGTCGGACGTCGCGGATTTTGAGATGGAGATGTACAATTCGGACGGGTCGCTGGGCGCGATGTGTGGGAACGGCATCCGCTGTGTGGCGAAGTACGTCTATGACTATGGGCTCACGGACAAAACGCGCATAACGGTCGCGACCGGCAGCGGGATCAAGACGCTGGATCTGACGGTCGAGGGTGGCAAGGTGGCGCTCGTGAAGGTGGATATGGGCGCGCCGATCCTGGAGGCGGAGCGGATCCCGGCGGATGTGACGAAGTTCGCGGATGAGCGGGTTTCGGCGGACGCGGCAGATTCCGATTCGGCAAACGTTCCGAAGGTGGGGACAGAGACCGCGAATGTGCGGCAGAGCGACAACGACAAGACAGTGTGCGCCGCGAAAAGACCGGTGGTCGGAAAAATGCTGCGCGTAAACGGAAAGGATTACCCGGTGACCTGCGTCTCGATGGGGAACCCGCACTGCGTGACCCCGGTGGACGACGTCGACGGGCTGAAGATTGAGGAGATTGGACCGAAGTTCGAGCATCATCCGGCGTTCCCGGATCGCGTGAACACCGAGTTTATCAAAGTACTCGACCGGACCACCGTGCAGATGCGCGTGTGGGAGCGCGGCGCCGGGGAGACCTGGGCGTGCGGGACGGGCGCGTGCGCCGTGGCGGCGGCATGCATTCTGAATGGCTGGACCGAGGACAGCGTGGCCGTCAAGCTGCGCGGCGGCGACCTGCGCATTCAGTGGGATCGGGAGCGGAATACCGTGTTCATGACAGGACCGGCGGAGGTCGTGTTCGACGGAACGATAGAAATATAAATCATGGGAGGAATTTGACATGTTCAAGATCAACGACAATTATCTGAAACTGCCGGGGAGCTACCTGTTCTCGACGATCGGCAGAAAAGTGAACGAATTCCAGGCGGCGCACCCGGACAAATCCGTGATCCGCCTCGGCATCGGCGACGTGACACAGCCGCTCGCCCCGGCGATCATCAAAGCGCTGCACAGCGCGGTGGACGAGATGGCGGACGCGGCGACGTTCCACGGCTATGCGCCGGATCTCGGCTATGAATTCCTGCGCAACGCGATCGCGAAGAACGATTATCAGGATCGCGGCTGCGAGATCGAGGCGGACGAGATCTTCGTGTCCGACGGCGCGAAGTGCGACTCCGGCAACATTCAGGAGATCTTCAGTGTGGACAACAAGATCGCGGTCTGCGACCCGGTCTACCCGGTGTACGTGGACACGAACGTCATGGCGGGGCGCACCGGCACCTACGATCCGAAGACCGAGGTGTGGAGCGACGTGATCTACATGCCGTGCACGGCGGAGAACAATTTTGCGCCGCAGCTCCCGAAGGAGACGCCGGATCTGATCTACCTGTGTTTCCCGAATAACCCGACCGGCGCTACGATCACGAAGGCGCAGCTGCAGGAGTGGGTTGATTACGCAAACAAGGTCGGCGCCGTCATCATCTACGACGCGGCTTACGAGGCATATATTTCCGAGGACGACGTGCCGCACACGATCTTTGAGTGCGCGGGCGCTCGCACCTGCGCGATCGAGCTGAAATCCTTCTCGAAGAACGCGGGCTTTACGGGCACGCGTCTCGGCTACACCGTGATCCCGAAGGACTTGAAGTGCGGCGATGTCATGCTGCACTCGCTCTGGGCAAGACGGCACGGCACGAAGTACAACGGCGCTCCGTACATCGTCCAGAAGGCGGGTGAGGCGGTCTATTCTCCGGAGGGCAAGGAGCAGCTCGCTGCGCAGGTCGCCTACTACATGAAGAACGCGAAGACGATCAAGGAAGGGCTTGCCGAGGCGGGCTACACCGTCTCCGGCGGCGTGAACGCCCCGTACATCTGGCTGAAGACGCCGGATCAGATGACCTCGTGGGAATTCTTCGACTATCTGCTCGAGCACGCGAACGTCGTCGGCACGCCGGGCTCCGGGTTCGGACCGAGCGGCGAGGGCTATTTCCGCCTGACCGCGTTCGGCACCTACGAGAACACCGTCGCCGCGCTGGAGCGGATCAAGAAGATGTGATCTGCTGAAAGGGCTAAGCCGGACGACTGCCGCAACGGACAACTTCGTGCGGCAGTTCTTTTTATATTCAAAATAAAGATTGCATAGAATACTACTTTAGAGTATACTACTTATGAGTAAATCTATGGGAGGCAAAGCTATGATCGGAAGAAAGGAAGAGCTGGAGCGGCTGGAGGAGCTGTACCGGAGCGATAAATTTGAATTTTTGATCATGTACGGCAGACGACGCATTGGGAAAACCACGATTCTGCAGGAATTTGCCGGGAAACGCAAAAGCATTTTTTTCTCCGCGCAGGAAAAGAACGACGCCCTGAACCTGGCGGATTTTTCAGAGGTCGTCCAGAGGCATTTCGAGGCGGACTACATGACGCCCTTTGCGGACTGGAAGACGGCGCTGGCGTATGTGGGGCGCAGGGCTGATGCGGAGCGCACCGTTTTGATCATCGATGAATTTCCTTTTATGGCGGCGGCAAATCCGTCGATCAAGAGCATTTTTCAACATCAGATTGATCACGAGTGGAAAGACAGGAATATTCTTCTGGTTCTGTGCGGTTCGAGCGTAAGCTTTATGGTGAATGAGGTCATGGGCTACAAGAGCCCGCTGTACGGGCGCATCACGGGCTCGATGGAGATCTTGCCGTTTGATTACCTGGAGAGCGCGGAATTTTTCCCGGATTACAGCGCGGAAGACAAGCTGATCGCGTATGGGATATTGGGCGGTGTGCCGAGGTATCTGAACGCGTTTGACCCGGGGCGTTCCATTCGGGAAAATATAGAGCGAGAAGTACTGGCGAATGGGGCTTTCCTGTATGACGAGCCGCAGACCCTGCTGCGGATGGAGCTGCGCGAGCCGATGGTATATAACAGCATTCTGGAGGCGGTCTCAAACGGCTGCAACCGGATCATCGACATTTCCAACCGGATCCATGAGGAGATGAGCAAATGCAGCAAATATATGCTCACGCTGCAGAGTATCCGCCTGTTGGAAAAGCGCGTGCCTTGCGGGGAGCCGGCGGTCAGCAAGAGAGGAATCTACGAGATCACGGACAACTTCTACAAATTCTGGTACCGGCATGTTTTCACGAACCAGAGCTATTATGGAATGCTGGGAACGGCGGGGGCGTGCGAGGAGATCATGCAGGGGCTGAACGATTACATGGGACCGGTTTTTGAGACGATCTGCCTACAGTATCTGACCCGGGCGGCGAGAGCCGGAAAACTTCCGTTCGTGCCGTACCAGCTCGGAAAATGGTGGGGGACGAATCCGAGGCTGAGGCGGCAGGACGACGTAGATGTGCTGGCGCTGGACAAGACCGGGACGAAGGCGATCTTTTGCGAGTGCAAATTCAGAAACAGACCGACGCCGATGGAGACGTATGACGATCTGCTTGCGGCGACGGAGGTATTCCCCGACGTGAAGGAAAAATATCTGATCTTTATCAGCAAGTCCGGCTACACCGCGCCGGTCGAACGCAGGGCGAAGGAAGAAGGGGCATGGCTGCTGACACTGCAGGATCTGTTTGAGATCTGAAAAAAAGTTGAACTGTCGCAACGAGTATTGTATATGCGGCAGTTCTTTTTTTCACTTTCGCATATACAATTCATACAAAAATCGCGCGTTTCCGGGGCGAATCTTTCACAAAAAGGTGAAAAAAAATTAAAAATAATACGCCCAGTCTATTGAAAATGTATATTTTACCATTTATAATGTTAAATCATACTATAAAATATTATATTTAACCTTACGACGGAATAGCGCAACATACAAAGCTGCATTCGCAAAACATATGGACGGCATCGTATCGTACGCACCGTTTGGCAGATAGGATTGGAGGGTATTATGATGAAAAGAAAAAAAGAATGGGCAAGAAAATTTTTGGTTATCGCGCTGACGGCAGCTATGACACTGCAAGGTCCCGCGAGCGCTCTGGCGTCTGACGAACCGGTGACGGAACGGCAGTCCGGCGAGATCCAGACGGAGCTCATCCAATCCGGTGCTGCAAATATGGAAGAGCTGACGGCGGAAGGGCAGACGCAGATGAATGCGGATACGCCGGACGCGGGAGATCCCGGACAGCCGGGTTCATCGGACGACGCACAAGACCCGTCCACGGCGGACAATGGCACGACGCAAGATCAACCTGCGGCGGACAATGGCACAACGCAAGACCAGCCCACGGCGGATGACGGAGCAGGGGAAGACCAATCCATGACGGGCGAGTCGGAGACACAGCTGTCTGAATCGGAAGAGACCGAGTCGGAGACCCTGGAGACAGGCGCGCCGGAAGAGCAGGAATCCTCCGAGGCACAGAAATCCACCGAAGAGCAGGAATCCTCTGAGGTACAGGAATCGACTGGAGGTACAGGAATCGACTGAGACACAGGAATCGACGGAAACGGAACCTGCCGAAACGCAGAATACGCCGGATCTCACCCTGCCGAGCGATGAGCCGAACGGAGACGCGGCAGGGACGGAAAGCACCACCGAGGCTGGCACAGACAAGACCGAATCCGAGACGACGCCGACAGAGACAAGCGCACCGGAGCAGTCCGGGACGATCGGGGAAGGGACGCCCGCCTCTGTTGCGGACAGCGGCAATGAACCCGGAATCGAGACGATTGCGATTACCTATGATCTGCAGGAAGGTCTGTGGGAGACGATGCCCACAAACCTTGGGACAGTGGCGCCAAAAGAAGAGGTGCAGTACCAGTATACGTCGATTCTTTCGGACGACCTTATGGTACAGAAACCAGATGTTGACCCGGTGCGGGAAGGGTATGCATTCAAATTCTGGGCGAAATCGGATGTGGTTGAAGAACAGACAGACTTCTTTGCAGACGGGGCGGTGAAGTATGACGGAAGTGCGACCACGCTGTACGCGGTATGGGAGGAGAAACCGCAGAATGCTATAGCGAAAATAAATGCGGATGGTGGCATTAGGCTGATGGCAAGTGATGGAGTGACCGTTACTTATAATTTACAGAAGACGGGTACAAGAGCACCAAGCGATTGGGCGGAGAGTTGGAAAGACGGGGAGATAAAGGAGAAGGCCGAGGGTAGTCGAATATATACGAAAGAATATCCTGATGGAATTGTAACTAAGCCGCCTAAAGATCCAGGGAGTTCAAGATATACTTTTTTACATTGGTCGGCTAGTCCAGACGATAGCAGTGGAGATTTTTTTAAGGAGGGGAATACTGTTACTATTGAGGATTTTTCTATTACACTTTATGCCATATGGACCCTTAAAGAGAAAACAATCATAATAAATCTTCATGGAGGAACCTTCTCAAACGAACTTGTGGATTCGGAATTAAGAAAAATGGTGACTGGTTCAGGTGTTGAGATTAAGAGCGTAGTAGCCAAAGACGATACATATACAATTACATGGACAGCCAACAACGAGAGGGGAGAATGTAAATTAAGCGAACCGAGTATTTTACCGCAGAAGGAGGGGTACGACTTTGTCCATTGGTATAATACAAGTACAGGCAAGGGGGAAATAACGAATTTTTTTGAGCATGAGTCAGAGAATTTAAGCAGCTTTACGAGCAGTACAAAGACCATTCAGGCGTTATATGTACCAAAGGGTGACACGGCAGAATTTGTGAAAGTTACGTATACTTTTTTTGGCGATCTTGTAATGAAAGATGATTCACCACATACAGAATATTATACAGTGTCAAAAAATGCGCCGCATGCAATTATGAAAAATGAGCCGAATTATTATTACAGTAGTAGTGGAGATAAGGTAGAGCATGGATATGATTACACGTTTTTAGGCTGGTATACTAAAGAACCAATTGACGGAATAGCGCAGGGGCAGAAAGTGGATGAAATCAGCTTAGAGTATTGTAAAAAAAGTAAAGAAAGTAAAGAAGAGGGTATTACGCATACACTTGATTTATATGCAGTCTGGCAGGCAGAAGGAAAAGTGCGCTATGCTCTGGGCGATAAAGACAGTGATAAAGGGGAAGAGCCGCAACGAAAGACGGGCTTTACATGGAATGAATGTGGGGAATATGTGATACCGGATCCAGATAAGGGTCCCGGTAATTATATTGATACCCGATTCTTCATGGGACATCATAATGACCCAAAGGAGAGTGAAAAATATTTCATAGGAGAAATGCTGATAAGCATTCCGAATGTTGCACCGATAAGACCAGGGTATGAATTTTTCAAATGGAGATGGGATAAAAAAGAAAAAAAAGAAGATGGAGAAGAAGTATTAGATCCTCAATACTATATCATTGGCGACACACAGCCTTTCGGATATAGTGGGGAACGTCCGGGAAAAGCTGGAGAAAAAATAAATTATGAAACATTGAAGGCAGAATGGAGCGAGCTCACGACTACAATTAGTTATCAGGTAGACAATGCTATCAGGGGAACAGTCAGCGAGTCAGCAGACACTATGGTTGGAGTAGTCACTGGTAAAAAGGTTATTTCTGGAGATGGAACAAAACGGTCGGAAACAACTTCCGATGATGCAGTAAAGGGTTCTACCGCTACACCGAAAGATGGATATAAATTCAAAGGCTGGTCAGTACGGGGCAACGATACAATTATTTCTAAAAATGAGACATTGGATGCAGACACGATTCAAAAGTATGCGCAGGTTGCCACAACAGACCCCAATAATCATTCGGTAACTGTTTCAGGAGTAACATTTTGGAAAGCAACTACTTTCATAGCAAACTTTGAGCCGGATTTTAGCGACGTAAAAGCGAAAGGTTTTGAAGTCGTTTATGACGGGAAAGCGCATGACGGCAAGATTCAAGTAGAAGGTTTGCTAGCGGGGGATATCGTCGCATACTATATCAAAGACACAGAGGAAAAACTTGCTGAGCATGCTATAGCTGCTGAAAAAACAACAGATGCCCTCAATACAGAGAGATTGAAAAACGTTAAGGATACGGGAACCTCTCAAGAAGTAGAAGTCAAAGTGACCCGTGCGGGGGTAACCCACACTTTAGACATCGATGCAATTATCAAGCCTCGTGTGGTACATTTGAGGTCAGAAAGTGCAACCAAGATGTATGATGGTACGCCATTGACGAAACATGAGCTTGCGGAGGAAGAAAAAGCTGCTATTATAGGAGACGACGACAGTGGTCGTGGCTGGATAGACGGAGAAGGAGCTACCTATGAGTTCACCGGAAGTCAGACAGTGGTCGGTTCAAGTAACAATACATATAAAGTAACCGCAAAAGAAGGAACAGACTTAGGGAATTATACGTTATACAAAGCCGAGGGAACTCTGACGGTAACACCCCGTCCTGACGAGGAGAAATACCACATCACCGTTCAGGCGAACAGCGGCGAGAAAAAGTACAATGGGGCGGAACAGAGTGTGACCGGCTTTGAGTCGCTTACGTTTGTTCTCGAAGACAGTGGGCAGACATATACCGTGGAGGGGCTGACCGCGTCCGGAAATGGTGTGCTGGCTGGCGTATATGATGTGCTGGTGAGCGGCACGGCGATCGTGCGGGACGCGAACGGCAATGATGTGACTTCGCAGTTTGTGGTGGAGCCGAAACCCGGCAAGCTGACGATCACGGACGACGCGGCGCCGGAGCTGGTGGTCGCCAAAACGCACGAAGGCAAGGATTTCAAGGCGGGGGATGTTGTTGCGTTCACGGTCTCGGCGACGAATATCTATGATGAAGAGAAGGACATCACGCTTACCGAGCAGGAGGGAGTGACGTTTGAGGCGGGGACTTCCGGCGCGTCGGTGAGTGGCAACGGAAAGAGCGCGACGTTTGCCAAGGTTCCGAAGGGCGGGAAGGTCACGATCACGGCGAAATATACGGTCACAGCGGAAGATGTGCAGAAGGGCAGTTATACGAATACGGTAACGGCAAAATTCTCCGGGTCGAACCGCACGTTTACCGGCTCGGATACGCTGAACACGGCGCCGACGCAGACGGAGGCGGATCCGCCGAGCGCGCCGACGCAGACGGAGGCGGATCCGCCGAGCACACCGTCTCAGACAGAGGCAGAGCAGCTGGGCACACCGTCACAGACGGAGACAGATCCACCGAGCACGCCGTCTCAGACAGAGACAGAGCAGCCGGGCGCTCCAGCGCAAACGGAGGCTGGACAGCCGGATACTACGCCGCAGACGGAGACAGAGAAAGCGAAGACCGGCGCGAAACTTACCGTCACGAAGAGCATTGTGAATGAGAGCGACCGGCACCTGATCGGGCTTGACGGTGCGACGTTCTATGTGGCGCTGTTCTCGGACGCGAAACTGACGCAGCTGGCGAGCGATATCCGGGAGCTGGATTTTGACCTGGATACGGCGGTTGCGAGCGTGACGTACAAGAACCTGAAACCGGGCACGTACTATGTGTCCGAGGTGAACGCGAAGGGGAAAGCGGTGAAGAGCGGTCAGTACGGCGGCGGCGCCTATGCGGCGAAGTACGCGGACGACGTGCAGAAGGTTACGATCGCGAAGGGCGACCGCGCGGTGGAGTTCGCGTTTGAGAACTGGTTCCTGGAGCTCCCGGACGAACAGTACTACAAGGATCTGGGCTTGCCGAAGAGCAAGACGGAATCGGAGCCTGAGACCGAGGCGGGAACCGAGCCGGAGACACAGGCGGACGGGACCGTGCCGGGGGACACCACGGCGGCGAAGACCGGAGACGGGACGCCGATCGGACGGATGCTCCTGCTGCTGGCGGTTTCCGGGGCGCTGCTGATCCTCACGGAGAAGAGGCGTAGGCGCTCCCGCATGTAACAGGGACGGAGAGCGCGTGCATGTCGGCAGATAGAGGCGCAGATGGCTCCGTGCGTGACGGGGATATCCGATTACATGTAATATAAAATAAATTGCCGCAGGACAGTCGAATGGTCGGCTGCTCCTGCGGCAGTTGTTTATTATGGTTTAATTGGCGGCTGCTCTGTCCTACAGCAGCTGGATTCCGCCTTTTGCGGCGGCTTTCACGACTTCGGGAGGCCACAGCGAACACTGCACCTCGCCGATGTGCGCCTTGCGCAGGTAGAACATGCAGATGCGGGACTGACCGATGCCGCCGCCGATCGTGTACGGCAGCTCGCCGTCGAGGATCGCCTTCTGGAACGGCAGCTCGGCGCGTTCCTCGCAGCCCGCGATCTTCAGCTGACGCGCCAGAGATTCCGCGTCCACGCGGATCCCCATCGAAGAGAGCTCCAGCGCGATATCGAGCACCGGGTAGTACACGAGGATATCCGCGTTCAGGTTCCAGTCGTCGTAGTCCGGCGCGCGCCCGTCGTGCTTTACGCCCGAGGCGAGCAGCCCGCCGATCTGCATGATGCAGACCGCGCCCTTTTCCTTGACGATCTCATATTCACGCTCGCGCGGCGTCAGATTCGGGTATTGGTCTTCCAGCTCCTGCGATGTGATGAAAAAGATCTCGCGCGGCAGCACCTCGCCGATATAGTCGTACTGGATCGACATATAGACCTCGGTTTTTTTCAGCGCCTTGTAGACGGAGGTCACGACCTTTTTCAGCGTGTCAAGGCTGCGCTCGCTGCGGCGGATGACCTTTTCCCAGTCCCACTGGTCCACGTAGATCGAGTGAATGTTGTCGGTGTCCTCGTCGCGCCGAATCGCGTTCATGTCCGTGTAGAGCCCCTCGCCGTGCGCAAAGCCGTACTGTTTCAGCGCGTAGCGTTTCCATTTCGCGAGCGAGTGGACGATCTCCGCCTCTGCCTCGTTCTGCTCTTTGATGCCGAACTTGACCGGGCGCTCGACGCCGTTTAGGTTGTCGTTCAGACCCGACGCCGGGTCGACGAAAAGCGGGGAGGACACGCGCAGCAGGTTGAGCTGGGATGAGAGCGTCTGCTGAAAGAAGTCCTTGACGGTCTTGATCGCAATCTGTGTATCGTACAGCGAGAGCGCGGACGTGTACCCCTCCGGGATAATTAAATGGTTCATCTTGAGTTTCCTCCGTGACTGTTCATAATTCCTTTCCGTTATAGCAAAATATGGGCGGATTTGCAACCGTTTCTTTTTCAGAAAAAATCAGAAAACCCCTTGCCATCAAAAAAGTTTTGTGGTAGGATTTCTTCATCACAGAAAAGCGATGAAGGAGACTCTGTCCCGGGAACTCGACAGGAATTCGGCGTCACCGACTGAGAGCGCTGATGGAGGGAAAGGGACAATAGGGAACACTCCGGAGCCGACTGTTCGAACGATGGGGCGCATCTGAGGCGGATTTCGCAGGATTGCGGGCGAGTCGTGGGAAGATGCCCGGTCTTACGCGGAAAGCGTGGGGAGGGTGGACGCGCCGTTCAGTAGGGCAGTACGTCGCACGCGTTAAGTGCACAAGAGTGGCAGACAAGGGCGTCTGCAATGCGGGTGGTACCGCGGATATATTCATATGGCATTATCATATCCGTCCCGGAATATCATAAGATGTTCCGGGACGTTCTGTGTCCCGGGACAGAGAGGAGAACATTATGGAATTTTTATCAGGAGTGACAGAAAAAGAGACTTTGGAGCTTGACGAGCTGCTGCAGCCGGAGCGCATCGGCAGTGTGGTGAAGGTGAACGGTGCGGTGCACACGGTGCGCGACATGGGCGACGTGGTGTTCGTCGTGTTGCGCAAGCGCGGCGGACTGCTGCAGTGTGTGTTCGAGGAGGGGGCGTCGAGCCTTGCCGCGGAGCAGATCCGCGAGGCGCAGACGGTGGAGCTTGCCGGGACGCTTGCCGCGGACGAGCGGGCGCCGCACGGCATTGAGCTGCGCGTGACGGGAGGCGAGATCCTCACGAGTCCGCATGACACGTTGCCGCTGCCGATCGGCAAGTGGAAACTGAAGACTTCGCTCGAGGCGAAACTGAACAACCGCAGCATCGTGCTGCGCAACGTGCGCGAGCGCGCGAAGTTCCGCCTGCAGGAGGGCATCGTGCGGGGATTCCGCGATTTCCTTTACAGCCAGCAGTTCACCGAGATCCACACGCCGAAGATCGGGGCAAAGGGCGCGGAGGGCGGCTCCAACATTTTCAAGCTGGACTATTTCCATCGTCCGGCGGTGCTGGCGCAGAGCCCGCAGTTTTACAAGCAGATGATGGTCGGCGTGTTTGACCGCGTCTTCGAGACGGCGCCGGTGTTCCGCGCCGAGAAGCACAACACGAAGCGCCATCTGAACGAGTACACGAGCCTCGACTTCGAGATGGGTTATATCGACAGCTTCGTCGACATCATGGAGATGGAGACCGGCTTTTTGCAGTACACGATGAAGCTGCTCGCGGAGAAATACGCCGACGAGCTGCGCATCCTGAATGTCACACTCCCGAACGTGGAGCAGATCCCGATGGTGCGCTTCGACCGCGCGAAGCAGCTCGTCTCCGAGAAGTACGACCGCCCGATCCGCAACCCGTACGACCTGGAGCCGGAGGAGGAAGCACTGATCGGCAGATATTTCAAGGAAGAGTACGGCGCGGACTTCGTGTTCGTGACGCACTATC
>CANQYP010000017.1 GCA_947628045.1 uncultured Lachnospiraceae bacterium
GTAAATCCCCTGCATCCGCATTATTACTGCAGTGAATGCCATTACAGTGATTTTGACTCGGATGAGGTAAAAAAATTCTCAGGAATGGCCGGCTGCGATATGCCGGACAAGAACTGCCCTGTCTGCGGCGCGAAGCTGAAAAAGGACGGATTTGACATTCCGTTTGAGACATTCCTGGGCTTTAAGGGAAACAAGGAGCCGGATATCGACCTGAACTTTTCCGGCGAATATCAGAGCAAGGCGCACAAGTACACGGAGGTGATCTTCGGCGCGGGACAGACCTTCCGCGCGGGGACGATCGGCACCCTCGCCGACAAGACGGCCTACGGGTACGTAAAAAACTATTTTGAGGAGCGGCAGGAGCACAAGAGGAACTGTGAGATCAACCGGATCGTCCAGGGCTGCGTCGGCGTGCGCCGGACGACGGGCCAGCATCCCGGGGGGATCATCGTGCTCCCGATCGGCGAGGAGATCTGCTCGTTCACGCCGGTGCAGCACCCGGCGAACGATATGACGACAGATATTGTGACGACGCATTTTGATTATCATTCGATCGACCACAACCTGCTCAAGCTCGACATTCTCGGACACGATGATCCGACGATGATCCGCATGCTCGAGGATCTGACCGGGATCAACGCCAGGCAGATCCCGCTCGACGATCCGCAGGTCATGTCGCTGTTCCAGAGCACGGAGGCGCTCGGGATACGCCCGGAGGATATGCGCGGCGTGCCGCTTGGGTCGCTCGGCATCCCGGAGTTCGGCACTGAGTTCGCGATGCAGATGCTGATCGACACGAAACCAAAGTATTTCTCAGATCTGGTGCGGATCGCGGGGCTGGCGCACGGAACAGACGTGTGGCTCGGCAACGCGCAAACGCTGATCCAGGAGGGCAAGGCGACGATCTCCACGGCGATCTGTACGCGCGACGACATCATGATCTACCTGATCGGCAAGGGCATGGACAGCGAGCTCTCGTTCACGATCATGGAGAGCGTCCGAAAGGGCAAGGGGCTCAAGGACGACTGGGAGAAGGAGATGCTTGCGCACGATGTGCCGGACTGGTACATCTGGTCGTGCAAGAAGATCAAATACATGTTCCCGAAGGCGCACGCGGCGGCGTACGTTATGATGGCGTGGCGCATCGCGTACTGCAAGATCAATTATCCGCTCGCTTACTACGCGGCGTACTTCAGCATTCGCGCGTCGGGCTTTGACTATGAGCTGATGTGCCTCGGGCTGGACCGGCTGCTCTACCACATGGACGACTTCGAGCGGCGGATGGACACGCTGAGCAAAAAGGAGCAGGATTCGTACAAGGATATGAAGAGCGTGCTTGAGATGTATGCGCGGGGCTATGAGTTCATGCCGATCGACATTTATAAGGTGCAGGCGGTACGGTTCCAGATCTTCGACGGGAAGATCATGCCCGCCTTGAGCGCGATCTCCGGGCTTGGCGATAAGGCTGCCGCCGCGGTGGTCGACGCCGTGAAGGACGGACCGTTCCTGTCGAAGGACGATTTCATGGCGCGGACGAAGGTCAGCAAGACGCTCACGGATCTGCTCTGCGACCTGAAGATTCTCGACGGGCTGCCGGAGACGAACCAATTGTCTATTTTTGACTTTGCGAGTTAGGCACGAGCCATGCTATGAACGGAGATATGCAAGAGCATACTTGTATGCTCTTTGCATAGAGACGTTCATGATTTGGCGACGCCATGCGACTGAGATGAAACGAAGTGGAATCGAGGTGCGTCATGGCTCGTGCTACGAGGGGGCTTTTATGTTTCAGAAATTCTATCCGGATGAGTATCTGGATTCCACTTATGTCATCGACTTTGACGCACTTTATAAGAGGGGGTATCGCGGTATCATCTTCGACATCGACAACACGCTCGTACCGCATGGCGCTCCGGCGGACGCGCGGGCAAAGGCGTTGTTCGCGCACTTGAAGGAGCTGGGCTTTCAGTGTTGTCTGCTGTCAAACAACAAGCGGGAGCGGGTCGAGATGTTCAACGAGGAGATTCAGGTGCACTTCATCGAGAAGGCGCATAAGCCCTCCACAAGGAGCTATCTCCGGGCGATGGAGCTGATGCACACGGATCGGGAGTCGACGCTGTTTGTGGGGGATCAGCTGTTTACGGATGTGTACGGCGCGCGGCGTACGGGGATTTATTCGATCCTCGTGAAACCGATTCACCCGAAGGAGGAAATTCAGATCGTGCTGAAACGGTATCTGGAGCGGATCGTGTTATATTTTTATAAGCTGCGCCGTCTGCAAGGAAAGGGATGAGCGGATAGGGAAGTGCATCCATGGATGACGCCGCCGAGCAGAAGGCAGATACAGAAAGCAGATATAAAAAGCTGATATAGAAAGCAGAAATAAAAAGAAGACAGTTGTAAGAAAAAGGAGTGTTTTTGGTGCTGGGACAGATGAGTTTGTTTGACGACCGGGAGCAGATGTCGCCGCTGGCGAGCAGACTCCGCCCGGAGACGCTGGACGAGTATGTGGGACAGGAGCACCTGGTCGGTCCGGGAAAGCTGCTGCGGCAGCTGATCGAGCGGGATCAGATCTCCTCGATGATCTTCTGGGGGCCGCCGGGAGTCGGCAAGACAACGCTCGCGCGCATCATCGCGAAACAGACGCAGGCGGAGTTCGTCGAATTCAGCGCGGTCACGAGCGGTATCAAGGAGATCAAGGAAGTGATGGCGCAGGCGGAGCAGAACCGTCGCTGCGGGATTCGGACGCTGCTGTTCACGGACGAGATCCATCGGTTCAACAAGGCGCAGCAGGACGCCTTCCTGCCGTGGGTGGAGAAGGGCAGTATTATCCTGGTGGGCGCGACGACCGAAAACCCATCATTTGAGATCAACTCGGCTCTGCTTTCCCGCTGCAAGGTGTTTATCCTCAAGGAACTCGGCGAGGAGGACCTGCTGAAACTGCTGCACCAGGCGCTGAAAAGCCCGAAGGGGTTCGGCAATCAGAAGATATCAATCGGCGAGGACAAGCTGGCGGGGATCGCGCGTTTCGCGAACGGGGACGCGCGCACAGCGCTCAACACGCTGGAGATGGCGGTGCTGAACGGCAGAATGGAGTCGGACGGCGTGCTGTACGTGGACGATGAGGTGCTCTCCCAGTGCATGAACCGCCGCTCGCTGCTGTACGACAAGAGCGGGGAGGAACACTACAATCTGATCTCCGCGCTGCACAAGTCGATGCGCAACAGCGACCCGGACGCGGCGGTCTACTGGATGTATCGCATGCTGGACGGCGGGGAGGATCCGCTATACATCGCGCGCCGCATCGTGCGCTTTGCGAGCGAGGACGTCGGCATGGCGGATTCGCAGGCGTTGCAGGTGGCGGTGGCGGCTTATCAGGCATGTCATTTTCTCGGTGTGCCGGAGTGCGACGTGCATCTCGCGCACGCGGTCGTGTACCTCTCGATGGCACCGAAATCCAACGCGCTCGACCGCGCCTGCATCGCGTGCCGCGAGGACGTGCGCAACCTCCCGGCGGAGCCGGTGCCGCTGCAGATTCGCAACGCACCGACCGGTCTGATGAAAGATCTGCACTATGGGGAAGGATATATTTACGCGCATGACACCGAGGAGAAGATGGCGCGAATGCAGTGCCTGCCGGACAGTCTCGTCGGGCGGCGCTACTACGAGCCGACCACGCAGGGTGCGGAGGCGAAGGTGAAGGAGCGGCTGGAGGAAATCCTTGCCTGGAAGAACGCCGGAAAATAATCATATCCTGTTGAAAATCAATTAGAAATATTTTTGACTGGTATCTGACGAGATTTGCCTGACGACGATTGAGGCAGATGGATTATATTTTAGAGTTGAATGTGATATCCGCAGAGAATTCATATAAGCAATCGAAATAAAAGGAGGAGCGCAATGATCTACATCGATGAGAAAAGAAAGACAGCCCGCCTGGACACGCCGGGTACGAGTTACGTCCTTGGGGTTGTGAACGGAAAATATCTCTGCCATTTGTATTACGGAAAGAAAATCCCGGATGACGATATCCGCTATCTGCTGCGGACGCAGGAGAGCCCATACACCCCGGAGGTCAATCCGGCGGAGAAACTGTCCTTCTACGGGCGCTGCTATTTTGAGTATCCCTGTTTTGGAATAGGAGATTTCCGCGAGTCTTGTCTGAATGTAAGGAATGCGCAGGGGCAGCTGGGGGCGGAGCTTTTCTTTCAGAATTTTCAGGTTACGGAGGGGAAACAGCCGATTCCTGGGCTGCCGTCCTCGTTCGGCGCGCCCAGCCAGACACTGGAGGTACTGCTCGCGGATCCGGTATTGGGGCTTGAAGTGACGTTGCGCTATACGGTCTTTCACGACGTTGACGTGATCACGAGAAGTGTATCCGTCGAGAACCGGAGCGGGGAGACGCTTTTTCTTACCCGGGTGCTGTCGGCATGCCTGGACATCGACGACACAGTTTCAGCTGGGCGGATCCAGGGGCGTGGGCACGGGGGATTCCGGGCGCTGACATTCGGCGGCTCCTGGTCGAGGGAGCATATCATGCAGACGCAAGGGCTCGCTCGCAGCGGCGTCGTCACGGAATCGCTGCGCGGGGAGTCGGGGCATGAGTCGCAGCCGTTCCTCGCGGCTGTCTCAAATGACTGTACGCAGGAGAGCGGGGAAGTGTACGCGATGCATTTTGTCTACTCCGGAAACTTCCTCGGCAAGCTGCAGAGGGACGCGTCCGACGCGCTGCGCATGGTGATGGGGATCCATCCGGAGACCTTTGCGTGGAAACTGGAGCCGGAGGACGTGTTCCACGCGCCGGAGGTGGTGCTTACCTATTCCGCGGAGGGACTTGGGAAGATGACGCGAACGCTCCATGACTTCTACCGGGAACACCTGATCCGCAGCCCGTGGAAATATCGGGAGCGCCCGATTCTGATCAACAGCTGGGAGGCAGCCTACTTCGATTTTGACGAGCAGCGGCTAATGGACCTCGCGGTACAGGCGCAGAAGTGCGGAATCGATATGCTGGTCTGCGACGACGGCTGGTTCGGGGAAGGGCGGAACGAGCCAAAGGGCGGACTCGGCGACTGGTACGTGAACGAGAAAAAGCTGAAGGGCGGATTCAAGGCGCTGACGAAGTTTCTCCACGAGAACGGGATGCGTTTCGGTCTCTGGTTCGAGCCGGAGATGATTGCGCCGGAGTCCGTGCTGTTCCGGGATCACCCGGACTGGGTACTTCGGATGCGTGGGAGAGAGCCTGGACTCTGCCGCGGGCAGTGGGTGCTGGATCTTAGTAATCCGGCGGTGCGCGAGTATCTGTTTGAGAGCATCGCGGCGGTCGTCCGTGAGAATCAAGTGGACTATATCAAGTGGGATATGAACCGTCCGCTCACGGACGTGGGGAGCAGCTATCTCCCCGCAGACCGGCAGGGTGAGCTCTGGCACCGGCATGTGCTGGGGCTGTACGAGTTGCAGGAGCGGCTGCTCGGCGAGTTCCCGGAGCTCCTTCTGGAGAACTGTTCCTCCGGGGGCGCGAGATTCGATCCGGGCATGCTGTACTACAGTCCGCAGATCTGGTGTTCGGACGACATGGATCCCATCGAGCGGCTCGGGATTCAGGAGGGGACAGCCCTGCTGTATCCGCTGTCGGCGATCGGCGCGCATGTGTGCAAGGGACACAATGACATCACGCACCGCGCGGTTCCGTTTGAGACGCGCGCCTTGACGGCGACGCTCGGCACGTTCGGCTATGAGCTGGACATCACGAAACTGCCCGAGGAGGAGCTTGCCGAGATACCGGGACAGCTCCGAAGATACCGCTCGGTGCAGGATCTGATCCAGCAGGGCGATTATTACCGATTGTCTTCCTGGAGTTCGGGACAGGATCTGGATCTGGTCGAGGTGCTGGCGAAGGATCAGTCAGAGGGCTTTGTACTTCTGGCGCAGCCGCTTTCGACGCCCAATATCCCGAGCCGACGGATCTGCCTGCGCGGGCTTGATCCGGACGCGCTGTACGAGGTGAGCGGCGCGGGAATTATGGGGAATGTAGAGCCTGACGCGTGTTCTGCCGCCGATGGGGCAACTGCGTCGGAAAAAGAAACGGTCCGTCTGCACGGGGATACGCTCATGCACGCCGGGTACATTGCGCAGCGCCCGACGGGAGACTTCCAGGCTGTGATGCATCGCATACGGAAGGTGTGATAGCGCCTGGCATCGGCAAATTTGATATCGTTTCCATCGAAACAAATTATTATTCGGAGAGTTCCTCCCATTTTTCATACAGGCTGTCCAGCTCGGCGAGCAGGTCAGCCTTTTCCTGACTCAGCTCCGTGCATTTCTGCACGTCGGTGAAGATCTCTTCCTGCGTCATCAGAGCGTCGATCTCGGCGCTGCGGGTCTCCAGTTCATTGATGCGCTCTTCGGTTTTTTTCAGTTCGTTCTGGCGTTTGCGCGCAAGGGACTGCTCCTCCTTGCGGCGCGCCCAGTCCTCTTTGGAAGAAGAGGACGCGGCGGACTGCTCCGGGGACGGGACGGCGGAACTGTAGACCTTTGTCAGCTCCTCGACCTTCTCCAGGTAATAATCATAATTGCCGATGTAGTTGATCAGTTTCTGATTCTTTAATTCCAGGATGCGCGTCGCGGTCTGGTTGATGAAGTAGCGGTCGTGCGAGACATAGAGCACCGTGCCGGTATAGTTGCGCAGCGCTTCCTCGAGGATCTCCTTCGAGACGATGTCCAGATGGTTCGTCGGCTCGTCGAGAATCAGGAAGTTTGCCTTCGAGAGCATGAGGCGCGCGAGCGCCAGCCGTCCGCGCTCACCGCCGCTTAGGTCGCTGACGCGCTTGAACACGTCGTCCCCGGTGAAGAGGAAGGACGCGAGCACATTGCGGATCTCGGTGTTTGTCATGTCCGGGTAGACGTCGGAGATCTCTTCCATGAGCGTCTTTTCCATGTGAAGGAGTTGATGCTCCTGATCGTAGTAGCCGATGCGCACCTTGCTGCCGAGCGTAAATGCGCCCCGATCCGCCGGGATCAGTTCATTGAGGATCTTGAGGATCGTCGTCTTGCCGGTGCCGTTGTCGCCGATGACCGCGACTCGCTCACCGCGGCGGATTGTGAAATTCAGATCCGAGAATAGCGGATTGCCCGGGAAGGACTTGGACAGATGTTCGACCGTCAGCACGTCGTTGCCACTCGTGATCTGCGGGGTGAAATGCAGGTGCATGTCCGATCGAATCTCCGTCGGCTTTTCCAGCACTTCGATCTTATTCAGCATTTTTTCACGGCTTTCTGCGCGTTTGATCGACTTCTCCCGGTTGAAGGATTTCAGCTTTGCGATGACTGCCTCCTGGTGTTTGATTTCCTGCTGCTGATTCAGGTACGCGCGCCAGGCGATCTCCCGCAGCTGCGCCTTCTTCTCGGCGTAAGCGCTGTAGTTGCCTGAAAATACAGTGAGCTTGCCGCCGTCGACCTCGAGGATCTTTGTGGCGACGCGGTTCAGAAAATAGCGGTCGTGCGCGACGATCAGCACCGCGCCGCTGTAGCCCATCAGGTAGCTCTCGAGCCACGCGATCGAATTCAGATCCAGATGGTTCGTCGGCTCGTCGAGCAGCAGGATATCGGGCGCGGACAGCAGGAGGCGTCCGAGTGCGACGCGTGTCTTCTGCCCGCCGGAGAGCGTGCAGATCTGCTTATCAAATTCGTCCTCGGAGAAACCGAGCCCCTTCAGAATGCCTGTCACTTCGCTGCGGACCGCGTAGCCATTGCCGCGCTCAAACTCGACCGAGACGCGGTTGTACTGCTCCATGAGATTGGAGAGCGCGTCGCCGCTGAGCTGTTTCATCTCGTGTTCCATTGCGCGCAGGCGCTGTTCCATCTGCAAAAGCTCCTGCTTTACGCTGAGCAGCTCCGCGTAGATCGTCTGTGTGCTGTTGACGTCCTGATGCTGCTCGAGGTAGCCGAGCGTCTTGCCCTTCGAGAGCGCGACGACGCCTGTATCGGGTTCCGTCTCGCCGACGATGATGCGCAGGAGAGTCGTCTTGCCGGCGCCGTTGATGCCGACGATCGCCGCCTTCTCATGATCCTCGATGTGAAACGACGCGCCTGAGAGAATGACGTCCGTGCCGAAGGATTTCGATATATTCTGACAGGAAAGTATCATGGGATGCTCCTTTATTTATTATGGTAAGGGTGTTTCTTACTCATTATACTAAAAATCCGGCAAAAGACAATAAGCAAATGTGTATATAATATGGGATGAAAGAAAGGTTGACATACGTATTATTACGTGATATCATAAGTAAGAACGATTGAAAGGAGATACAGCGAATGCCCATGACGCCGAGGGAGATCATCAAACTCCTGAAGAAAAACGGTTTCTGTGAAGTTGGACAGAACGGATCCCACATAAAGCTTAAGAATTTGGAAACAGGTAAGACTGTAATTGTTCCGTATCATTCGCGAGAGCTGAAGAAGGGAATGGAACAGGCGATACTCGGTCAGGCAGGGCTGAAATAATCATATAGGAGAGATGGAGGTTTCATGTATGAGCAGACTTTTTTATCCTGCGGTTTTTCACAGAGCGGAAGAAGGAGGGTTCTGGGTGACATTTCCAGATATCCCTGAATGCATGACGCAGGGAGAAGATATGCATGAGGCATACGAGATGGCGGCAGATGCACTTGGACTTTCTATCACTACGATGGAGGATGCAGGAAAGGAGATTCCCCTGGCGTCTGAGCCGGATGCGGTCGTTGTCGAGCAGGACGGGTTCCTTGTAGTGATTGAATTTGACCTGATGGAGTACCGCAGACGAAATTGTTCGCGCGCGGTAAAGAAAACGCTCAGTATACCGGAGTGGCTGAATGAGGCGGCGATGAAACAGGGAGTTAATTTTTCGCAGGTTCTTCAGGAGGCATTGATGACGAAACTGAATGTGGCAAGATGAGACTGCGCCGTTAGCAGAATGAGGGAATCTTTTATGTTCGATCGGCTGAATCAGAGGAAAAAACGAATATTTGACATTATCCAGATCGGCAATGCAGGGGATTTCCCGAGCATTCTTTTTGACATGGTGATGACGGTCGCGATCCTGTGCAACCTGTTCATCGCGATCTTCGACACGTTTGAGGCATCGGCGGACTATCAGTGGCTGCTGCACACGCTGGAGTGCGTTACGGTGGTCGGATTTACGGTCGAGTATGCGCTGCGTGTCTGGACGGCGGAATATCTCTATCCGGGAATGACGCCGTCCGCGGCGAGAGGGCGCTATATGCTTTCGTTTACCGGCATCATCGACCTGCTGTCGTTCCTGCCGTTTTATCTGCCGATTTTCTTCCCGGCGGGGATCGTGGCGTTCCGCATGTTCCGCGTGATCCGCATTCTGCGTCTGTTCCGGGTCAACCGCTATTACGACGCGTTCAACGTCATCTCGGATGTGCTCAGGCGCAAGCGGGGGCAGATCGTGTCCTCGGTCCTGATCATACTGATCCTGATGACGGCGTCCTCGCTCTGTATGTACGGGCTGGAGCACGAGGCGCAGCCGGAGGTCTTCCGGAACGCGTTCTCCGGCTTCTGGTGGTCGGTGTCCACGCTGCTGACGGTCGGCTACGGCGATATTTATCCGGTGACCGTGGCGGGGCGCATCTTCGGCATCATTATCACGTTCCTCGGCGTCGGCATGGTGGCGATCCCGACCGGCATTCTCTCCGCCGGGTTCGTCGAGCAGTACGCGATGATCCGGGAATCCGCGAACTATCTGCTGAATGAAGAGATGCGTTTCGTGCGCCTGAAGATCGGGGCAAAGCATCCGTGGATCGGGCGAAAGGTGAGCGGGCTGGATCTCCCGCCCGGATTGTTTCTTGCCATGCTCCAGAGAACGGACGGCTCCATGCTTGCGCCGGAGAGCGATACGGTGATCGGGGAGGGCGACGTGGCGGTGATCAGCGCGGAGTCGAGCGCGGACCGCAGCAGCCTCACCCTGCGCGAGATCATTCTCGGGGAGCATCATCCGTGGAACGGCTGCCGGATCCGGGATCTCGACCTGTCGCGGCAGACGCTGATCGTCATGATCCGCCGGAACGGCGATCCGCTCGTGCCGAAGGGCGACACGGTGCTCAAGGAGAAGGACGAGCTGTTCCTGTGCACCAGAAAGAACATCGCGGACTCAAAGGTGATTCGCGTGTGAACCGCGTGGGCGGACGCGGACAGCATGAAGATTGAAACTTGTGGATCGCCATGCCGCGCCAGTATCATGCAGATCAATATTTATAAATTGCCGCACCGCGTCGTGATTGACAAAAAATAGACAAACAGGTATAATAGTGCAGACAAGAATACGGACTTCAGAAAAAGAGGTAAAATCGTGGAAGATCATGAGATTTCAAAAGTAGTAGTCAAACGTTTGCCGCGCTATTACCGCTATCTGGGCGATCTGCTTGAGAAGAAGGTGGAGCGGATCTCGTCGAGCGAGCTGAGCGAGCTGATGGGCGTCACCGCGTCCCAGATCCGGCAGGACCTGAATAATTTCGGCGGGTTCGGACAGCAGGGCTACGGCTACAATGTGAAATACCTGTACAACGAGATCGGCAAGATACTCGGGCTGGACAAGGTCTATCATATGATCATTGTCGGGGCGGGGAACCTCGGGCAGGCGCTCGCCAACTATGTGAAATTCGAGAAACGCGGGTTCTGGATCAAGGGCATATTTGACGTGAATCCCAAACTCTGCGGGCGCACGGTGCGCGGGATCGAGATTCGGATGACGGACGAGCTGCCGCAGTTTATCCGCGAGAACGAGATACAGATCGCGGCTCTGACGCTCCCGAAGAGCGGCGCGGAGACGATCGCTCCGATCCTTGTGGAGAACGGGGTGAAGGCGATCTGGAATTTCGCGCACACGGATCTGCATGTGCCGTCGAATGTCATTGTGGAGAATGTGCATCTCTCGGAGAGCCTGATGCAGCTTTCTTACAATCTGAATCATTTGGACGACAAGGATGCGGAGGGAGCCTGACGATCCGGGCAGAGACAGATGGGGCAGCTGCAAGCGTTTGCGGCAGCCCTTTCCGCATATTTACGGACAGGAGGCAGACAGATGGAGTTTTTACTGAACGCCGAACAGATGAGACACTGCGACAACGACACGATCGAGAAGATCGGGATTCCCTCGCTCGTGCTGATGGAGCGCGCGGCGCTCTCGGTCGTCGACGAGATCTGTCGCGCGGGCTGCGATCTCCGTTCGGTGCTGGTGATCTGCGGTTCCGGCAACAACGGAGGGGATGGGTTCGCGGTCGCACGGCTGCTCGACGAGCAGGGCGTGCGCGTGACGGTCGCCTTTGTCGGGAACGAGGAATCAATGACGGAAGAGACCGCGGCGCAGAGACGGATCTGCGAAAATTGTGGGATAAAAATCAGCAGTAATTTCATGCAGCGTGAATATACTGTTATAGTAGACGCCATTTTCGGCATCGGAATGTCGCGGGACGCGCAGGGGCGGTATGCGCAGATCATCGACTGGATCAATCAACAGTCCGCGTTCAAGGTGGCGGTGGACATTCCGTCCGGCGTCAGCGCGGACACGGGCAGGGTCCTGGGGATAGCGGTCCAGGCGGACCTCACGGTCACCTTTGCCTACCGCAAGCTCGGGCACGTCATGTTTCCTGGGACGGAGCTGTGCGGAAGGGTCGTGCGCCGGGACATAGGCATTACTGCGGATCGGTTTCAGAGGGGGATCCCGAATGTCTTCACCTACGGGGAAGAGGATCTCTCAAGGATCGCGCAGCGCAGGGCTTATTCCAACAAGGGGACCTACGGGAAGGTGCTCCTGATCGCCGGCAGCCGCGGAATGAGTGGCGCCGCGTGCCTCTCGGCGATGGCGGCATACCGCAGCGGGAGCGGGCTGGTGCGCGTGTTCACACCGGAGTGCAACCGGGAGATCCTGCAGACGTTTCTCCCGGAGGCGATCGTCACGACTTACCGCGAGGATGGCAGCCTGACAGATGGGCAGACATGGGAGGGCGGCGGACGGAGCTTTCCGGTAAAGGGGCTTGCGGAGACGCTCGCATGGTCGGACGTGGTGGGTATCGGTCCAGGCTGCGGGACGGATCGGCTGCAGGAGGAGATTCTGGCGGCGGTCCTCTCAGAGTACCAGAAACCGCTTGTGATCGACGCGGACGGGCTGAATCTTCTGGCGCGGAACCCGGATCTGCTGTACGAGACCCGCGCCTCTGTGATTCTGACGCCGCACATCAGGGAGATGATGCGGCTGACGGATAACACAAAAGAAGAGATTCAGGAGACCATTCTGGAGACAGCAAGGCAGTTTGCGCGGGAATACGGCGTGATCTGCGCGCTGAAGGACGCGAGGACGGTCGTCTCGGACGGCGCGCGCGTCTATGTGAACACCTCCGGTAACAACGGAATGGCGGTCGGCGGCTCCGGGGATATCCTGACCGGCGTAATCTGCGGGCTGCTGGCGCAGAAGATGCCGCCGTTTGACGCGGCGGCGCTCGGCGTGTACCTGCACGGGCTCGCGGGGGACGCGGCGCAGGAGAGACGCAGCGCGTACGGTATGATCGCGCGCGATATCGCGGATCAGATCGGCGAGGTGCTGAAACAGATCGATGACACGGAGACAGGGCAGGATGGAAAGAAAGGCAATGCCTGAACCGACGGAGGACAGAGGAATGAGCAACGGAAGAATAACGGCATATATTCATATGGGAGCGATCGCTGAGAATTTCCGGCGCATGAAGGAAAACATCCGGGATGGGGTTCAGATGGTCGCGGTCATCAAGACGGACGGCTACGGGCACGGGGCAGTGCCGATCGCGCGCATGGTCGAGCCGTATGACTATATCTGGGGCTTTGCGGTCGCGGCGTTTTCCGAGGCGGAGGAGCTGCGCGAGGCAGGGATCACGAAACCGATTCTGATCCTCGGGTATACCTTTGAGGAGGACTATCCTGAGATGGCGGCGCGCGGGATCCGACCGACGGTGTTCACCGCGGACATGGCGCGGAGGTTCTCTGAGGCGGCGGCAGCGGTCGGGGTGATAGCTCCGGTTCACCTTGCGGTAGATACGGGAATGTCGCGCATCGGCGTGCCGGATCGGGACGAGGGTCTGGAGGAGGCGAAACGCATCGCGGCATGTCCGCATCTGCAGGTGGAGGGCGTATTTACGCACTTTGCGCGGGCGGACGAGCAGGACAAGAGCCGCGCGCGGGAGCAGCTTAGCCGTTTTTCTGCGTTCTGCGATCGGCTGGAGGCAAAGGACGTGCATGGTTTTCTGCGCCACTGCTCCAACAGCGCCGGCATCATGGAACTGCCGGAGGCAAACCTGGATCTGGTGCGCGCCGGCATCAGTATTTACGGGATCTATCCGTCCGATGAGATGGATCGGGGCTTTGCGCTTTGCCCGGCGATGGAGCTGAAATCGCACATCGTTTACCTCAAGACGCTGGAACCGGGGACTCCGATCAGCTACGGGGGCACGTTCGTGACGGCGCGGACGACGCGTGTGGCGACGATTCCGGTCGGCTACGGAGACGGCTACCCGAGGAGCCTGAGCGGCAAGGGAGAGGTCCTGATCCGCGGGAAACGCGCGCCGATCCTCGGTCGTGTCTGCATGGATCAGTTCATGGCGGACGTGACGGATATCGATGCAGAGCTGCTCGACGAGGTGACGCTTTTGGGGCGCGACGGGGACGAACAGATCACGCTTGAGGAGCTGGATCAGCGCTCCGGGCGGTTCCCCTACGAATTTGTCTGTGACATCGGGAAACGGGTGCCGCGGGTGTATGTGGACTAAATTTCGAGGTTCGCAGGGCTCGTTGCCATTTATAAACTAAATATGAGAAAGATGCAACTCACATGAATATACGAAAGAAACAAGGAGATACTTAAGGTAAGCAACGGAAATCATCTATCCTTGTATCGGAGTGTGAGTTTTGTGAATATTAGAAGAGGCGATATTTTTTACGCGGATTTAAGACCTGTGGTCGGCTCGGAACAGGGAGGCGTGCGCCCTGTGCTCATTATCCAGAACGACGTCGGCAACCGCCACAGCCCGACGGTGATCTGCGCGGCGATCACGTCAAAGATGAACAAGGCGAAACTGCCCACCCATGTCGAGATCGAATCCGGGCGCTACCAGATCGTGCGGGATTCCGTGATCCTGCTGGAACAGCTGCGCACGATCGACAAGCGGCGGCTGAAGGATCGGGTCTGCCATCTGGACATGGAGATGCTGCAGCGGGTCGACAAAGCCCTTCAGGTCAGTCTGGAGCTGCTTACATAGGGCGAATATCAAAACTTGACGAATGCGGACGAGAATGGTATATTCTAATAATATACCCGAGGATACACGTAAGGATTAAGGAGTTTATTGATTTTATGGACAGTGACACTGGTCGATTGGCTGGTACTATCGTTCTGGCGGCATTGCTGCTGCTGGATTTTCTTATGACGTTATTCCACGCGTCCATGGACGCGATTTCCGAGACTGAGCTGCAGGCGGCGTGCCAGGAGGCAGGGCGGGATCCCGCGCGGCTGCTTGAGCTGAAGGATCGTCCCGGGCGCATGGTCTCCACGAACTGGCTGACGCACACGGTCGCCGCCATGTTCGCCGCAGTCCTGGGCGTGCGAGCCTACGTGTCGGTTCCCTGGTATGTGACGCTGCCGATCCTTCTCGCGCTGTGCTATCTGATCGGGAATTCGATTCCCCGGATGCTCGGACGAAGGTATTCCGGGCGCGTTGTGCTGTCCCGTTATGCGCTGGCGGTCGGGCTGATGACGCTGCTGTTCCCGTTTACATATGTACTGACGCTCGTCACGAATCTGGTCGCGCGGCTGTTCGGGATCGACCCGCACGCGCTGGAGCAGGAAGTGACGGAGGACGAGATCATCTCGATGGTGAACGAGGGGCATGAGCAGGGCGTGCTGGACGCGAAAGAGGCGGAGATGATCCAGAATATCTTCGAGCTGGACGACAAGAAGGCGGAGGATATCATGACGCGCCGCAAGAACATCATCGACATCAGCGGCACGACGAATCTGCGGGACGCGATCTCCTTCATGGTGGAGCAGACAGTCTCGCGTTTTCCGGTCTATGACGAGAGCATCGACAACATCATCGGCGTGCTGCATTTCAAGGACGCGATGAAGTTCCACACGATGAATGAATACGACGACTGGCAGATCCGCGATATCCCGGAGCTTTTGCGCAAGGTGCGCTTTATCCCGGAGACGCACGGCATCCATGTGCTGTTCCGCAACATGCAGGCGGAGAAACTGCAGATGGTGATCGTGGTCGACGAGTACGGGCAGACGGCAGGGCTTGTGACGATGGAGGATATTCTCGAGGAGATCGTCGGCAATATTCAGGACGAGTATGACAATGAGGTGCCGCTGATCCGCCGCGAGGGCGACGGAGGATATCTGATGGACGGCATGGCGCCGCTCGACGACGTCGTGGAGGAGCTCGGGCTTAAGCTCGGGGACGACGAGGAGGAGTACGATACGCTGAACGGATTTTTGATCTCGAGGCTGGACCGGATCCCGGCGGACGGGGAACAGGCGGAGGTGCTTGCCGAGGGCTATCGTTTCCAGATCATGAAGGTAGAGGACAAGATGATTCGTCTTGTTAAAATAAAAAAATACGAGGAACAGGAAAAGGAGTGACATTCAGTTATGTCAGGGCATTCAAAATTTGCGAATATCAAACACAAGAAGGAGAAAAACGACGCGGCGAAGGGCAAGATCTTTACGATCATCGGGCGCGAGATCGCGGTAGCGGTCAAGGAGGGCGGCTCCGACCCGGCGAACAACAGCCGTCTGCGCGACATCATCGCGAAGGCGAAGGCGAACAACATGCCGAACGACACGATCGACCGCGGCATCAAGAAGGCGGCGGGCGAGCTCGGCTCCGTGAACTATGAGTACGTTACATACGAGGGCTACGGTCCGGGCGGCATCGCGATCATCGTCGAGGCGCTGACGGACAACAAGAACCGCACGGCGTCCAACGTCCGCAACGCGTTCACGAAGGGCAGCGGCAGCATCGGCACACAGGGCTGCGTCTCCTACATGTTTGACCAGAAAGGGCAGATCATCATCGACAAGGAAGAGTGCGATCTGGACGCGGACGACCTGATGATGACGGCGCTGGACGCCGGGGCGGAGGATTTCTCCGAGGAGGACGACAGTTTCGAGATCCTCACGACGCCGGAGGATTTCAGCGAGGTGCGCCAGGCGCTTGAGAACGCGGGTATCACGATGGCGTCCGCGGAGGTGACGATGATCCCGCAGAATTATATCGCTCTTACCGATGAGAACGCGCTGAGACAGCTGAATCGGACGCTGGATATGCTGGACGAGGACGACGACGTCCAGGCAGTGTACACGAATTTGGAGGAATAGACGGGCATGAACTACTATCTGACCGGAATCGAGGGCATGCCGAGACTTTTGGAGTGCTGCGAGGATCCGCTGGAGTATTTCAAGAGAAATCTCTATCCGACCCAGTTTCAGAAATGGTACCAGATGAATGTTCCGACCTTTGACGCGATCGAAAACGGCTACAATTCCGTGATCGACAAGGATCAGTTCCTGGCGAATATGGCGGGGGCGCTTGTGGAGTACGCGAAGGGCAGGATAGACTCCTGTAGGCGCAGGAGCGCGAAAGAGCGCAAGATGATGGACCTCAACATGGCGATGGTGACCTTCGTCTTCCCGATGGTCCTGGAATACAAGGGAAATTCTTCCGTTCCGCTGACGGACAAGCTGATCGAGGCGTGGAAGGAGGCGTTTCCGAAATCGGTTCTTCAGGCGGCGAGTTTCGAGGAGATCGAGCAGGGCTTTCACAAGAAGTTCTGTTATATCACAACCGCGGTCTGCCAGACCTTCGGCAAGCCGGACGACTGCTATGAGCTGACGCTTTTGCGCAATTACAGAGATACCTATCTCGCGTCGCGGGAGGGCGGAAAGGAAATGATACAGGAATACTACGACGTCGCCCCGTCCGTCGTGAAACACATTGCACAGAGGGAGAACGCGGGTGAGATCTACCGTTCGATCTGGGAGGAATATCTCTCCCCGTGTATCCGCATGATCGAGGACGGACAGAACGAGGCGTGCCGCGAGCGGTACGAGGAGATGGTCCGCACGCTGCGGGAAGAGTATCTGTATCACTGAATCGTGATCACATGGGCTGCCGCCGGATCCGGTTTTCGCAAACCGGGTGCGCGGCGGCTCCGTTTGCGCTATGGGGACGTATGCTTTCTTTTTTTCAGGGAATACTGTACACGAATGTACTGAAACGTCGGGAGTGTACCGTATACTGGAAAAGGAGGCGGCGGATGATGGGAGATGCGCCGGAACAGGAGAAGGAGAAAGACTGCAGGGAAAAGGAGCAGCGCGAGGCGATCCGGGAGACCGGGGAGGTGACGCTGAGCCATCGGATCCATCTGCTGAGCGTGATCGGGGAGATTGAGGGGCATGAGTGCCTTTCCGCGAATTCCAAGACGACCAAATATGAACATGTGCTGCCGAAACTGGCGGCGATCGAGGACAGCCCGGAGATCGACGGGCTGCTGGTGCTGCTCAACACCGTGGGAGGGGACGTGGAGGCGGGACTCGCGATCGCGGAGATGATCGCGTCCCTCAGCAAGCCGACGGTGTCCCTGGTGCTCGGCGGGAGCCATTCCATCGGTGTGCCGATCGCCGTGTCGACGGATTATTCCTTTATTGTGAAGACCGGCACCATGGTGATTCACCCGGTGCGCATGAACGGCACGGTGATCGGGGCGCCGCAGACGTATGATTATTTCAAACAGATGCAGGACCGTATTCTCGGCTTTATCTCGGAACATTCACGCGCGGCGCGCGGACGGCTCGAGGAGCTGATGCTGGACACCGGCATTCTGACGAAGGATCTCGGCACGATTCTGGTCGGACAGGACGCCGTTGAGGAAGGGCTGATCGACGCGGTGGGCGGAATCAGTGACGCGCTTGCCAGGCTTTACGGTCTGATCGCGCGCGGCAGAGGAAGTTCGTGAGAAGGAAAAACTTGTCTCTGCGGGAATTGTCTGCTATAATGAACTATATTTTGAGGGATATCGGAGGAGCGTATGTCTGTTTTAGAATCGATTTTACTGGGAATTGTACAGGGGGTGACCGAGTTTCTTCCGGTCAGCAGCTCCGGGCATCTTGCCATTCTGGAGAATATTTTCCACATTGAGACGAACGGGAGCATGCTGTTTGATATCATGCTCCACATCGGGACGCTTGCGGCGGTCTTCATCGTCTACCACAAGGACATCTGGAGCATGATCAAAGAGTTCTTTTTCATGGTCGGGGATCTGTGCTCGAACCTGCATACTTTTGTCCTGAACAAGGTACATAAGACTTCACTGAAGTACAAAAAGGTCGTGAACAACAGCTACCGCAAATTTGTGATGCTGATCCTGGTCTCCACGGTGCCGACCGGTGTCATCGGGGTGCTTGGCAAGGATATCGTCGAGGGAGCGGGAGAGACGCTGCTGATCCCCGGAATCTGTCTGCTGATCACGGGCGTGCTGCTCCTGATGGCGGAGCTCAAGAAGGAAGGGAACAAGACGCCGAAGAACACCAGCTACGGCAACGGGCTTATAATCGGCGCGGCGCAGGGGCTTGCGACCCTGCCGGGGCTTTCCCGCTCCGGGACGACGATCGCGACGTGTCTGTTCTGCGGTCTGGACCGGAAATTTGCGGTCAAGTATTCCTTTATCCTGTCCATTCCGGCGATCCTGGGCGCTGCGGTGCTCGAAGTCAAGGACGTGATCGCGGAGCCGATCCAGGCGTCGCAGGTTGCGATCTATGCGGTCGGCATGGTGTTCGCGGGAGTCGTCGGGTACATCTGCATCAAGACGATGCTGATCATCGTGCGCAAGAAGAAATTCAGGTATTTCGCATATTATTGTTTTGTGGTGGGAATCGTGGCGATCGCGGGGCATTTCCTGCTGTAGATTCGGGAATTATGTAGATTAGTAAAGGGGAAAGAGCATTGGCAACGAATACGGCAAAGAAAAAGACGGCGCCAAAGGGGAGCACGGCGTCTAATAAGAGCGGCGTTTCAGGCGGGAGCAAGGCAAAGACATCGCCTGAGACCAGACGCGCGGTACATACTCCGGCGCCCGAGCCGGAACGCGAGAGCGCAAACCCGATGATCATGAGGGAGGCGGCGCTCTGGCTTGTGCTGGCGGTCTGTATTTTGATCTTTATCAGCTATCTCGGCATCGGAGGCTATGTGGGCGAGGTCATCTCGGACGTGAGTTTCGGTGTGTTCGGGATCACTGCATACCTGTTTCCATTCCTGCTGTTTGTCGCGGCGGCATTTCTGATCTCGAACCGAGGCAGCCGTGTCGCCGGTGTAAAATTCCTGTCTTCTCTGGGATTGTTTATCTGCATTTGCAGTTTTGCGACGCTTTTTACGAAGGATTATCAGGAGATCAGCGACATTGTGGAGCTCTACGAGTACAGCGCGGCGCACAAAAACGGCGGCGGCGTGATCGGAGGGCTGGTCTGCGCGCTCCTGCGCCCGGCGCTCGGGGCGATCGGGACGGGGATCGTGCTCGCGATCCTGACGATCGTGTTCCTTGTGCTGATCACGCAGAAGTCGCTGATGCGCAGTGTGAAACATCAGGGACAGCGGGTCTATGAGACTGCAAAGGAGTCCAACGCGCGTCGGAGAGAGGCGAGCCAGAAGGCGCGTGAACGCAGGGGCGCGTGGGATCTGCCGGAGGAATTCCTGGATCTGTCCGAAGAGACAAGCGGATCCATTGTGCTGCCGCAGGAACCGGCGCGACAGGATGCGTTTGGGCAGTCAGCGCAGGAGAGAGAGCCGCTGGCGGGGCGCGGGCGAAAACGCAGGAACCGAAAGGAAATGGCGGCGGAGACACGCGCGCGCCAGGATCAGCGCCATCTGCAGGGAGACCTGTCTGCGTACGGAGCGGCGGCGCAGAATATCCCGGAGCATACGCAGCGGACACAGATCGAAGTGCCTGTGCTGTTCCCGGTGAACGGGCGCGAGCACCGCAAGATCTCCGGCGTGACAATGGATACAAAGATCCAGGGGAATCCGGAACAGATCGGGATGGAAGTGCACGAGATCACGCCGAAAAGCGCTCCGCAAAGGAACCGTTCTACGCGGACTTCTGTTTCCGCGGGACCAAGCGGCAGAACCAGCTATATCGAGCTGAACGGCTCCGAGGCAGATACAAAGCCCGCAAGCGAGCCGTCCGGGCTGGAATATTATCACGACTCGCAGGATGTGTCCGGGATCCATATCGAGGGGATCGTTGCGGAGAACGGGCAGTCTGACGCCGGAACGGATCCTGCGTCAATGGGAGCTGCCCGACTGAAAACGACTGATGTGCCTGTCGGGGAAACGCCGACATCGGCGCGCGAACATACGCGTTTGAAAACAGACAGTGAAGAGAATCCGACACAGGGCGAGACCGCAGGAGAAGAAACACAGGAGACCCCGGCGGAGCACGGCGCCTCCTCGAAACGCAACCCGCGTTCTTCCCAGAAGGAGATCGAGGAAGGGATCGCGTCCGTGGAGGCAGAGATGGCAAAGACCGCCGAGACGGTGCGCCCCGAGTATATCTATCCGCCGATCGACCTGCTGAAAAAAGGCAAAGGCAGCAAGGGCGGCAATCAGGAACAGGAGATTCGGGGAACGGCGGCGAAACTCCAGCAGACGCTCAACAGTTTCGGCGTCCACGCGACCGTGACGAACGTGAGCTGCGGACCAAGCGTGACCCGCTACGAGCTGCTGCCGGAACAGGGCGTCAAGGTGAGCCGCATCGTCGGGCTTGCCGATGACATCAAGCTCAACCTGGCGGCTGCCGATATCCGCATCGAGGCGCCGATTCCGGGCAAGGCGGCGGTCGGCATCGAGGTGCCGAACAGCGAGAACAGCGCGGTATCGTTGCGTGATCTGCTGGAATCGGACGAATTTAAGAACCATCCGTCCAAGCTCGCCTTTGCGACCGGCAAGGACATCGGCGGCAAGGTGGTCGTATCGGATATCGCGAAGATGCCGCATCTGCTGATCGCCGGAGCGACCGGTTCCGGCAAGTCCGTCTGCATCAACACGATCATCATCAGTCTGCTCTACAAGGCGTCGCCGGAGGAAGTCAAGCTGATCATGATTGACCCGAAGGTGGTCGAGCTGAGTGTGTACAACGGCATTCCGCATCTGTTCATTCCGGTCGTGACCGATCCGAAAAAAGCGGCTGGAGCGCTGAACTGGGGCGTCGCTGAGATGATGTCCCGCTACGACAAATTCGCCGAAATCGGCGTGCGCGACTTGAAAGGCTACAACCAGAAGATCGAGGCGCTGAAGGATATTGAGGATGAGAACAAACCGCAGAAACTCCCGCAGATCGTCATCATCGTGGATGAGCTTGCCGACCTGATGATGGTCGCGCCGGGCGAGGTGGAGGATTCCATCTGCCGTCTGGCGCAGCTTGCGCGCGCGGCTGGCATCCACCTGATCATCGCGACGCAGCGCCCGTCGGTCAATGTCATCACGGGACTGATCAAGGCGAATATGCCGTCCCGTATCGCGTTCTCCGTGTCTTCGGGCGTGGACTCGCGCACGATCATCGACATGAACGGCGCCGAGAAACTGTTGGGTAAGGGCGACATGCTGTTTTACCCGCAGGGCTACCAGAAACCGGCGCGCGTGCAGGGCGCGTTCGTCTCAGACGAAGAGGTCGCGGATGTGGTCGACTTCCTGAAGAATGAAAACACGGCAGTCTCCTATGACGCGCAGATGGAGGAGCAGATCGCGAAGGTTCAGCAGGCTGTCTCAGCCGCGAAGGGAAATGAGGACACGGACGCGCTCTTCGCGGACGCCGGGAAGTTCATCATCGACAAGGACAAGGCGTCGATCGGCATGCTGCAGCGCGTGTTCAAGATCGGTTTCAACCGCGCGGCGCGCATCATGGACCAGCTCTCAGACGCCGGGGTCGTCGGTCCGGAGGAAGGGACAAAGCCGAGGAAGATCCTGATGTCGGCGGAAGAATTTGAGAATTATCTGGAGCAGAACTAGAAATACATCCGAACGATGTCTCATGGTAGAGCTATCTGCAAATTATTTACGGCGATTTGGCAGTAGTAATACCTTGACGCAAAAAAACCACTGCGGTAAAATAAAAGTACCATTCCCATATGTCCCTTTTTTGAGAAATGAAGAAAGGAAGGGAACAGTGGCAAAAGAAAACAGAAAATATAAGGACAGTGTGTTTTGCGACCTTTACTATTCGGATGAGACGGCGGAGAAGAATCTGCTGGAACTTTACAACGGTCTGTTCGATGCAGACCTGGAGGACATTTCCCTGATCAAAAAAGTACGGCTGGAAGATGTTTTGTTCAGAAACATGAAGAACGATGTGGCGTTTTCGGTGGGAGACCGCAGAATTATTCTGAGCGAACATCAAAGTACAATTAACCCGAACCTTCCGGTGCGCATGCTGATGTACATCGCGCGCGAGTACGAGAAACTGATGCCGGTGAGGGCAAGGTATTCGGAAGTGCAGTACGGGCTGATGACGCCGTCATTTCTCGTATTCTACAACGGAGAGGAAGACCAGCCGGAGGAGCAGGTGCTGAGGCTTTCGGACGCGTTTGCGGAACCGTGCGGGTCGAACGGGAACCTGGAGCTGGAGATCCGGGTGGTGAATATCAATACGGACAAGAGACATGAGCTCCTGGAAAAATGCGGCACGTTACGCCAATACAGTGAGTTTGTCGAGAAGACGCGGCAGTTTAACGGAAACAAGAAACGGCTTGAGAGAGCGGTGAAGGAATGCATCAAGGAGGATATTCTTGCGGACTATCTTGGGCGCAAGAGCGAGGAGGTGGTCAATATGCTGATGGCTGAATACGATTATGCAACAGATATCGAGGTGCACAGCCAGGAGGCAGAGGCGCGCGGCGAGGCAAAAGGAAGAACGGAAGGAAGAACAGAGGAATTCGTTCAACTGGTGTTGAAGAAACTGAAGAAGTCCTGCACCGTTGCGCAGATTGCCGAGGCTTTGGAAGAAACGGAAGATAAGATTGGCTGGATCGTGGAGATCGCGCAGAGGTATGCACCGGAGTATGACGAGAGGAAGATTCTGGATGAGGTCATGCGGCTTTCCAAATTTCAGTGGGGTAACGGATAAAAGTCGATTTCGGCAATGAAAAATATTTCTTTTGACGGCATGAAATCGAAACAGGTATAAAAATGCAAGGTAAAAGTGAAATAAAAACAATGTGCAGGGGCTGTCGCAAGGCAGCCCCAATTTATTATGCGGCGACGGTATGACAGATATATAAAATTTTCCGTTGAATTTTTTGAGTGCTTGTTTTATACTGTATTAGATATGAACCGTCCGTGTTGTATCTGAGGAGTGATCGTCGGGAGAATGGGCGGCAGTAAGGACAGGGGATCTCCCTGCAAAGTACAAATATGGAGGTAGGGTATGTACAAGATTCTGAAAGCAGGGCAGCTTGCAGCCAACATCTACGAGATGGTCGTGGATGCGCCCCGTGTTGCAAAACGCTGCCTGCCTGGGCAGTTCATCATTGCCAAGGCGGATGAGGTCGGCGAGCGCATTCCGCTCACGATTTGCGACTATGACAGAGAGGCGGGGACGATCACGATCGTGTTCCAGCCGATCGGAGCATCCACAGAGAAGTTCGCGCAGCTGAAGACAGGCGATTCCTTCCGCGATTTCGTGGGACCGCTGGGACAACCGTCCGAGCTTTGCCTGGAGAGCGAGCTTGAGGAGACGAAGAAGAAACGGATCCTGTTCGTTGCGGGCGGCGTCGGCACAGCTCCGGTGTACCCGCAGGCGAAGTGGCTGCACGAACACGGCATCGACGTAGACGTGATCATCGGCGCGAAGACGAAGGACCTCGTAATCATGGAGGACAAATTCAAATCCGTCTGCGGCAACCTCTACATAACGACGGACGACGGCTCCTACGGCAGGAGCGGCATGGTGACGAAGGTCATCGAGGATCTGCATGAGAAGGAAGGCAAGAGCTACGACCACTGTGTCGCGATCGGACCGATGATCATGATGAAGTTCTGCTGCCTGACTACCAAGAAGTACAACCTCAAGACGATCGTCAGCATGAACCCGATCATGGTGGACGGCACGGGCATGTGCGGCGCCTGTCGCGTGATGGTAGGCGACGAGGTAAAATTCGCCTGTGTCGACGGACCGGAGTTCGACGGACATCTGATCGACTTTGACGCGGCGATGAAACGCCAGGCGATGTACAAGACGGAGGAAGGCAGAAAGCTGCTCGAGTTCCGTGAGGGCAAGACGCATCACGGCGGATG